>JAJRRW010000077.1 GCA_024279115.1 Alphaproteobacteria bacterium | reverse complement strand
TTTGCGCAGGGCGATGATTTCACCAGTATTGAAAACATCACGGGGTCAGGTTTTGATGACACCATCACCGGTGATCTGAACGCCAATGTGCTGACCGGCGGGGCTGGTGCGGATACGCTAAGCGGCGGTGCTGGCGATGATCTTTTGATCGGTGGTGCGGGAGCTGATACGCTGAGCGGCGGTGCCGATAATGATACGGTGGATTATAGTACATCTGGGGCCGGGGTGAGTGTAGATCTGACCAATATTGGTGCCCAGGTCAGCGGCGGTGATGCCTCTGGGGATATTCTTTCGGGAATTGAAAATGTTATCGGTACGTCCGGTGCGGATGTGCTGACCGGTGATGGCAATGATAATATATTCACCGGCAATGGGGGCGCAGACAGCTTCATCGGCGGCGCGGGGAATGATAGCTTTATCATTGATGAGGCATCCCTGGCTCTGATGGGGGCGGGAGATGTGGATGGCGGCGCGGATATCGATACCGTGCGACTGGAAACGGATGCAGGATTTACCGAAGCTGATCTTTTGAATGTGCTGACCGGGGTCGAAATCCTCGATTTCACCAGCTCGAGCGTAACAGCTCTGCTGGACCTTTCGGCAGCGGAGATTCAAGGGGCCACCGATGCCAATAATATTTTGACACTCAACACAGATGGCAATGATACCATCACGCTGGCAGACCCAGGCGTCAATATTATCAGCACGACGGTTGGGGCTGAAACCACCTATGAAATTTATGATGCAGATGTCAGCGGCGGCATTGGTTCTGCCAATCTTGAAGCCACGCTGATTGTCAATGCCTAGCTATTGATAGGGGGGCAGAGGGGGGCTCTTGCTTGCTCGTTGGGGCAAACAAGGGTCGTTATGGGCGCGCCTTATTGTCTCAAAGCGCGTTCGGCCACCCTGTTCATGGGTTTGAGGAGATAGCTCATCACGGAGTGCTTGCCGGTGAGAATGTCAATATCGGCCAGCATGCCCGGGGTGACGGGTTTGCGGGGGCCAAAATCGCTGGCGGCTGCTTCAAGGCGCACGCGAAAATAGGGTTGACCTTGTTCATCGGTGAGCGCGTCCGGCGAGATTTCGATGATCGTGCCTTTGAGACCGCCATGGATGGAATAGTCATAGGCACTGATCTTGATAACAGCGGGCAGGCCCGGCCAGACATTGGCACGGTCTTTTGGTGACAGGCGCGCTTCAATGGAAATGGCCTTGTCGGCTGGCACGATTTCCGCCAGTTCCTGACCTGGTTTAACGACACCGCCAATAGTTGAAACCGCCAGGCGATTGACGACACCGCTAATGGGCGCGCGCACGTCAAAGCGGCGGTTGCGGTCCGACATGGCCGACAGGGTTTCTTGCAATTTAGAAATTTTTAGCGCCACTTGTGTGCGTTCTTTTTCAGATTCGGCCCGAAAACGCAACCTGGCCTCGGTTGCCTTGCGCCTCGTTTGTGTCACATTACTTTTGATGCGCGGGATCTGATGATTCAGATCCGAAATGGTGGTTTTAATGCGTTGTAGAACGGCTTTTTTCTCGAGCAGCTTATTGGTCGAGGCGGCACCGATCTTTACGAGATGCACCAGGCTTTTGACCTGCTCGCGGACCAGTTCGCGCTCGCGTACCTTGTTTTTGAGCCGCGCTTTCAATTCCTCAAATTCCAGCTTTTTTTCTTTGGCCTGATCCTTGAAGATCAGCAACTGTTCGTTCAATCTGGCCTGACGTCGCGCGAACAACTGCTTTTCAGTATTGATGAGTAGAGGGTGTTGTTGTGCCGAGGCGGCGGGAAAAGTCAGCTTTTTAGCCCCGCTGGCTTCTGCGCCAAGTCGTTGGTGTTCAAGCCTTTTGGCAACCAGATCAAGGCTGACCCGGCTCTTTTCAGCATGTGAAAAACTGTTTTTGATCCGCAGGAGTATATCGCCCTTGGTGACACTGGCGCCCTGCTTAACAAGAATTTGCGAGACAATGCCACCTTCAAGATGTTGCACGATCTGATTATCAGTGGCGGGGACGACGCGGCCCTCACCTCTGGTAACGCGGTCAAGATGCACGAGATTGGCCCACAGGATAAAAACCCCAAAACCGATGGTCACCGTATAGAGAAAGGTTTTTTGTCCCGAGGAGCCGATTTTGTCGCACTGGCGCGCAAAAAGCGACAAAGAGGTGGACGGGGGCAAAGACAAGGACGGGGACGGAGATTTTGTGTCCTCGGTTGCAAGTTTGGTTTGGTTGGCCATCAGGATGATCCGCATGATTTTCTGTTAATAACGGCCTACGACAAAAGGCGTTTACAAGTTCTTAATCAATGGCAACATAGTTTTGGGGGAACTGCATTGGCATGACTGGCGTCAAATACCGGTTTCTGGATGCCTGGTATCTCATTTTTAGCTCTCTCACTGGTTCGGCGTTTGGATGTGGATTGAAAAACATGCAACACGCAAAGCAGGCAGCAGGGCTGGAAGAGGGCGCGCCAAAATCGGTGCCGCTTGGCTCTATATTCGGGGAGGAGGGGGCGACGCAAAAGCCGCTTTCCAAGCCACAAGCCGTTCTGCCGGGTGCCAAACCAATTCTGCCACAGCTGCATCGCTTTGCGGCTCTGATGAGCGGTCGCGCCGGGCATGAAATCAAACAGCCCCCCCATATAGCCAATCATGCGGGTTCCCTCACCAGAGAAGTTCTGTCGGCGGCGGCTGGGGAACTGGGCCTTGGTGTCGATTTTCAGATTGTTGCGTTGAGGGCTCTCAAGGATGCAGATTTCCCATGCCTGATGCCGCTCAATGACGGGACGGCGTTTCTGGCGACTGGTTTGCAAAATGATCGCGTATTGCTGGTCGAACATGAAGGCGGTGTTGCAGCGGTGCCGTTTTCGCAGTTTGATGATATTTACGCCGGGCTGGTTCTGCAATTGCGCGCCATGCCAAACACGGAATTTGAGCCCTCATCAAAACAACGGGTGGAGCCAGGGCCGGGCAAGCGCAAGCGCAAGCTGGCCTCACAGATATTCAATACCGTTCTTGCCCGCAACAAGGCGCAACTGATGCAATTGGCGCTGGCTGCCACATTGAGCAATTTGCTGCTGGTGGTGCTGCCCTTGTTTATCATGTCGGTTTATGATCGCATCATTCCCCATCTGGCGATGGAAACATTGTGGGCGCTGGCGATCGGCGTGCTGCTGGCTCTGGTGATTGATCTGGGCTTGCGGGTCGTGCGCTCCACCATGCTGGAAGCGATCGCCACCTCTGTCAGCAATCACTATCAAGGGCAGTTCTATAATCGATTGATGCGCTTGCAAATGTCATCCATGCCGCGCGTCGCGGGGGGGCTGGCGGGAGCCATCAACGAGTTTGATGCCTTGTGCCGCATTGTTCCCCAGGCGATTATCGCGGTGGCGATTGATTTGCCATTTTTTATTCTATTGCTGGGACTGCTTTATTATATGGGCGGTGCGGTGGTGGTGGCGCCGGTGTTGGGGATCATGGTGATCGCCCTGGCCAATATGGTGACCTATGCCAAAGCCCGCGAGGTTAACGCGGCCAGCACGCAGCTTGCTCATCAGCGCGCCAATCAGCTGATCGAAACTGTGGGGGCCATTGAGACCATCAAGACCACCCGCTCCGAGCACCAGTTGCTGGCGAAATGGGAGCAGCTTGTTGATCGGGGTGCCTATTTTTCCTATCTGGCCCGCCACCAATCAGGATTTGCCTCCCATTTGACGATTATCACCGTGCAAGTGACCATTGTTTTGACCTTGATCATCGGCGTCTATGAATTGCAGGCGGGTGGTATCACCATGGGAGCGCTGGCGGCTTCTTCGTTGCTGGTGGGTCGCGCCATGGCTCCTATGGGAAGTCTGATTGCGCTCTTTGTGCGCGGGTTTCATATGGTACGCTCCACCAGCGCTGTGGAGCAGGTCCTTGAGGCTCCCCAGGAAACAGCCGGTGACCAGCACAAAGGCAGCGCATTGAGCTTTGCGGGCGACATCAGTTTTCATGATGTGAGCTTTGCCTATGAGGGTGACACCAATAATGTACTGAACGAGCTTTGTTTTACGATCAGGCCCGGTGAGCGCGTTGGGCTGATCGGCCGTATTGGCTGCGGCAAGAGCACGTTGCTGAAGCTGTTGCCTCGTTTGGACAATGTGAGCAGCGGATCCTTGCTGATTGATGGTCATGATATTCGCCAATATGAGCCAGCCATGTTGCGCCAGAATATGGCTTTGATGCCGCAAGATGCCGTGCTGGTTGAAGGGTCTTTGCGAGATAATATCTGCTTTGGTCTTGGCGAGGTTGCGCAACAAGAATTCGAACGGGTGGTCGAGCTGTCAGGGGTCAAGGAATTTGCCTCGCTGCATCCCCACGGCTATGGCATGCAGGTGGGGCCGCGCGGTGAACGACTGTCGGGGGGAGAACGGGCCGCTGTTGCCCTTGCCCGGACGTTGCTGCGGCCCTCAAAAATGCTGTTGCTCGATGAGCCAACGGCGGCCATGGACAATGAACTTGAACGCCGGATTGTCAGCAATATTGGTAGCTGGATTGGCAATCGTACATTGATCGTTGCGACCCATCGCGCTCCCGTGCTGGCGCTTGTCGATCGCATTATCTGGCTGCACAAGGGCGTGGTCGTCGCTGATGGTCCCCGCGATGCCGTGCATGCAAAGCTGAAAGGATAATCCATCGTGGCTCGTCGAGAAGCAGAAACAGAAAATCATTGGCCGGGTTTTGTCGATGTGCTGTCGACCATCGTGATGGTGGTGACCTTTTTGCTGATTATTCTTGGCATTGTGATTTTTGTGATCTCGAAAAATATTTCGACAGAACTCGAAAATGCGGCGCAAGAAGTCGAGGCGGCAAAAACCGCACTGGCCGCAGCAAAAGTCGAGGCGCAAGAAATGAAGGAGCGCGCACAGGACCAAGCGGATGCAAAGGAAGATAAAGAGGCTCTAGCTCAAGCGGATGCAAAGGCACAGGCTCCAGCCCAAGCCCAAGCGGATACAAAGGTAGACAAAGAGGCACAGGCCAAGTCGCAAGATCAGGCACAGGCTCAAGCGCAAGCGGGGGCAAAGGCAGATAAAGAGGCGTCAGCGCAGGCACAAGCATAGTCGCAAGAGCAGGCACAGGATCCAGAACAGGCTCAGGACCAGCAAGCCAGCGCCACGACAAGCCAGTCAGCGGCGGTATTTCGTGCGCAAATGTCACAAGAGCTGACGCAAAATGATGAGATTGATAGCAAAGACAAGCTAACGGTTCGCACTCGCCAGACCGACAATACCAAGCGGATCGTCATATCCACAAGTGAGCAGGAAACCGACCACCGCAAGCTGAAGGTGACAAGTTCGCAAGCAGTTTTGTCACTTGTATTTGAGGGCGGCGTGAAAATAACCGAGGTCGCGACGGGTGAAATCCACAGCTATCTGCAGTCGAATAGCGAATTTGAAAAAACCAAAAAATATGAAATACGAGCGTTTTTCAACACCAGTACGGGTTCGATAAGTGAAGCACGGCGGCTGGCTTATTACCGGGCTCTAGCGACGCGCAATCAATTGCTGACGCTGGGGGTCAAGGCACAAACAATCGCCATTAAAGTTACGGCTTCGGGGCAAGTGGAGGACGCAGGCAAGGTAAACATCTATCTCAAATAGCAATAGCCCTGTTCTGCCCCTTCTCCAAAGTGCGCGGTATTGCGCTGATGGTAAAACGCCAAATTAACTTGTTATTGATCAATTCTCATTAACACTCGAACCTGATTGTATTGCGCTTTAATTCAACTGACGGTTTTGATAATCGCGCATCCGGGATCTTCCATGAGGCAAGACATTCAAAAACAGCTTTACCGCATGACATTTGTGGTACTTGTGATGATTGCCCTTGGGGTCTGGCAGCGCGACTTTGTGGTCACGGCCATCAATTCCAATATTTTTCTCAACGCGACCATTATCGGCACGTTCATGTTCGGCCTGGGACTGGTCTTCAAATATCAGTTTGAGTTGCGCAACGAGATTATTTCCTTTGAGGCGCTGCAAGAAAAATACAATGATATTTTACGCAAGAATGAGGATGAAACAGATCCGTTCTGGCGGTTTCAGCGTTGTCAAAAGCCCGCTATTATATTCTCTGCCCCCCGCATTATGTGGCAGGCTTATTTTCTCATATCTGACGAGATGTCGCGGACCGGTAATCTGAAGATTTCTGCCGGTACCATGCAGACGCTCATTGATGGCATTGATACCAAGCTGGACGATCAAAAGAGCCTGTCGACCTATATAACGGGTTTGCTGGTGTTTCTTGGCCTGATCGGTACATTTGTTGGTTTGATGGTGACATTGGCCTCGGTTGGCAAGATCATTGGAGACCTTGATCTCTCAAGCGGTGGTGGCACCGATAGCATCCAGCTCTTGATGACCAATCTCAAGACACCGCTTCAGGGTATGGCAACGGGCTTCAGTTCGTCGCTGTTTGGCCTTGTCACATCACTGGCGCTTGGCTTGATTGTGCGTTTTCAGGGGCTTGCCGCCTCTAGTCTCAAACTTGGTTTTGAAGCCTGGTTGTCGAGTGTAGTTCATATCATGGATGATGCGGATGGCGGACCGGCTGCGGGCAATGCCGGGCAGGGGATTGACCCACAGCATTTGCGTTTGATGTACAATGTCGCCAAATATACACTGACCTCATCGAACAGAACCAACCGCACGCTGGATAAACTGTCGAGCGCCGTATTGGAGCTGACCAAAGAGCAGTCCGCGCAAGGGGCGGCGACCAGCAAGCTTTCTGGCCATATGGAAAAGAGCGCACAATATCAAGGTGTGATGTCCTATCATCTGGGGCGCACCGTCAAGGCACTGTCGAGCTATGAAGAAGCGGCATTGAGCGCCTCCAGCCAAACCAATCGTCAGTTTGAAGCCTTGTCTTCTACCATCGATGATCTGTCCAGGCAGCAATCCAGGCAGAGCAGCGCCACCAGCGAACTGGCCAGCAGCATGCAAGAAAGCGCCAATTATCAAGGCATTATGTCACATCATTTGGGTAAAGCGGCGCAGGCTCTGGCCAGTCATGATGATGTTGCAATGAAGCTGCGCGAGATTGATGTCGCCCTCAATGGCAGGCTGGATGGCCTGGAAGGGGCGATCGACCGCTCCGCTGGTAATATTGAAAGCCTGACAGAAGAAATGATCAAACTCGCCGCTGTCGATGAAGACAGTCTTGATGCCGAATTTCAGCGCATGATGGCAAAAATCGAAACCACCATTCGCCAAGAAACAGTGCGCCAAGAACCTGTTGCGATGGGCGCAGGTGGCGCGCGGCCAGCGGGATCTCCCCCGTCACCGGCTTTGCAAAAACCGGTCATGACGCCGGCCTCGACAATGACGGGCAGTGCCGACCCGGTCGGTGAAATGAGAGACAAGCTAACCGGCGCGTATGGACGCGCAAAGGATCTGGAAACCTAATATGTCAGTTTTTTCCCAACTCTTTGATCGTAACCTGCGAAACAAAATTCCATTCATGCGGATTGGTACTTCAGCGGATCGTCGCTATCAGCGTTCCGATTGCTATATTATCAGCTCCATGTCGATGATGAACCGGCCGATCATGTTTGAAGGGGTGGTTGACAGTATCTCTGCCAAGGGCATGCAGTTTCGCCCCGCTTCGAGCTATATTCTGGATCGGCGCGGCGAAATGGTTGGCGTTGATATTAATTACAAGACTTATTTTGGCACCATTGTAGCGGTGCGCCAGTCCGGCTATGGCGTGGCACTAACAGACCCGATACCCGATGAGGAAATCGATATCATATTGGAAGAATATGGTTATGCCGATGTGGAAGAGGCCTGATATTTTGCTGATCCGGGCTAATCATGGTGGGCGAACAAGGCGGCAAATTCTCCATAACCTTGCTGTTCCAGCTCACTGAGCGGAACAAAACGCATGGAGGCCGAATTCATGCAATAGCGCAGACCGGTGGATGGCGGACCATCATTAAACACATGCCCCAGATGGCTGTCGCTTTGGGAACCGCGCACTTCAGTACGGGTCGAGAACAGCTTGCGGTCGGTTTTTTCCGTGACAGATGCTTTTTTGACGGGTTTGGAAAAGCTGGGCCAGCCCGTGCCGCTGTCATATTTGTCGCTCGATAAGAACAAGGGTTCGCCGCTGACAATATCGACATACAGACCGGCGCGCTTTTCATCCCAATATTCATTTTGAAAGGGGCGCTCCGTGGCATCATTTTGCGTGACATCATATTGCAAGGGCGTGAGGTTTTTCCGCAATTCCTCATCTGAGGGTTCTTTAAAGCTCATGATTTTTTCTTTCTCGCGACAAGCGGCTTTTGTCAATCTAGGTCAATCTTCCCGGCAAACACAGCCAAAATCCACTTTTGTGACTATGGATCTGGGGGATTGTCATCCCGTTTGCAAAAAGATCGCGGCAAATGGTTTGTGATGCGGGGCCAATCCTACGTGCTCGCTTAACGATGCGCGATGATGAATGACTTGATTTGTCGCCCTTATTGAGGCAAAATACGGCTCGTGTGGTGATTTGGCCGGTCGGCTTGCAGCCACGTTAAAAAAGTCGCTAAAAAAGGCCGAGGGATCTGCGAGCCCGGCTTTATTGATGCGATAAAGTCGGTTTTTTTGTGAGCTTGGTTTGCACAAGCGTCACAAGGAGGGGTGGCAGATGTCTCATACCGATGGGCCCAGCAAGGGGTGCAGTAACCAGCCTGGAAAGAACAAGCAGGGGCCAATTCCCTATGACAGCTGTTCTGTTACCTTTCGCGACGATCAGCCCTTGCGCCTTGATAGCGGCGAAACCATTGCCCCTTATACCATCGCCTATCAAACCTATGGGACGCTCAACGAGCAAAAAAGCAATGTGATTTTGATCTGCCACGCGCTGACCGGTGATCAGCATGTGGCCAATGATCATCCCCTGACCGGCAAGCCCGGCTGGTGGGATGTCATGGTCGGTCCGGGCAAGCCGGTGGATACCAACCGCTATTTCGTCATTTGCTCGAATGTGATTGGCGGCTGTATGGGCTCTACCGGGCCAAGTTCTCCCAATCCGGCCAATTTCAAACCTTACGGTCTTGATTTCCCCGTCATCACCATCGCAGATATGGTGCGCGCGCAAGCCAGCTTGATTGATTATCTGGACATTGACACCTTGTTTTGTGTGATGGGGGGATCGATTGGCGGCATGCAGGTGCTGGAATGGGCGGCAAGTTACCCGCAGCGCGTGCTGACGGCCATTCCCATCGCCACGGCGGCACGTCATTCCTCGCAAAATATTGGTTTTAACGCGGTGGGGCGCCAGGCCATCATGGCCGATCCCGATTGGCATAATGGCCGCTATTACGACCATGACAAGCGTCCCTCAAAAGGTCTTGCGGTGGCCCGTATGGCCGCTCATATCACCTATTTGTCGGAAGAGGCCATGCAGGAAAAATTTGGCCGCAACCTGCAAGACCGGGACAAGGTGACTTTTGGCTTTGACGCTGATTTCCAGATCGAGAGCTATCTGCGTTATCAAGGTTTTAAATTCGTCGAGCGCTTTGATGCCAATGCCTATTTGTATATCACCCGCGCCGTGGACTATTTCGATCTCGCCGCCGATCATGCGAGTAAGCCTGGCGATAGTCTGGCGGATGCGTTCAAGGACACCAAAACGCGCTTTTGCGTGGTCTCGTTCACCTCCGACTGGCTCTATCCGACCGTCGAAGCCCGCACCATTGTCAAGGCCCTCAACGCCGTCGCCGCCAAGGTCAGCTTTGTCGATATCACCAGCGATAAGGGTCATGATGCGTTTTTGCTCAATGAGCCGGAATTTTTTGATGCCATCAGGGGCTTTTTAAGCTCTGCGGCCCGGCAGGCAGGTCTGCAACCTGCTCCAGTGGGAGACCGATCATGAGTGAGAATTTCCCAAATGGCACAGAGCAGGTCACCCGCGTCGATCACTTGCTGATTGCCAGCATGGTGGAGCCGGGGACGCGTGTGCTGGATGTGGGATCTGGTAACGGATCGCTACTGGCCCTTTTGGAAGAGCGCAAAAGGGTCGATGGGCGCGGCATTGAATTGCACCAGGAGGGGGTTAACAAGAGCGTTGCCAAAGGGCTGTCGGTTATTCAAGGCGATGCCGACATTGATCTCATTGATTATCCCGACAAGGCTTTTGACTATGCCATATTGAGCCAGACGCTGCAGGCCACGCACCAGCCACGCGATGTGCTGGAGCAATTATTACGGATTGGCCAGCGGGTCATCGTCTCATTGCCCAATTTTGCCCATTGGAAACTGCGCAGCCAATTAGTGCTGACAGGCCGCATGCCCGAAACCTCGCACCTCCCCTATAAATGGTATGATACGCCCAATATCCATTTTTGTACCTTGAAGGATTTTCGCGAACTGTGCGATGAACTTGGAGCCACTATCGAGCAGTCCTACACACTCAATTCCTACGGCTATAAACTGCCCTATGCGGTGCCATATTTTCTGCAAAATCTTATCGGCGAACAGGCCGTGTTTTTGCTGAAACACTAAAGGGCGCTGTTTTGGCTAGATACGGCGCTCTAGTCCGTTAAGTTTTAACGCTGCGACAATGCACGCCTTGACTTTTGCCCCCTTATTGGATTCTAATGCACCCAGCGACACTCCCAAGACGACTGAATCTTGATGGATTGCCAACCCTGCGACTAAGGGGTGGCATTGTTTCTTTTTGCATTCAGGGTGTTTCGCACGACGGGTCAGTCTTTTTAACAAGGGCCTGATCACGTCGGCAACAACCAGCCGCGGGCAAAAGGCCCACGGTTCTTGAAGTGAGCACAATCCAAAAAAGGCCTGTCCCGGGCTAAAATAGGGAATTTTCGGCCAAAAGCCGTTTTCAGGATAATTGTGCGATAGATGAATTGAGAAAATATGATTGAATTTGCAGGCCTTAAACTGGCCTCACCCGTTCTTCGTGCCGTAACAGACGAAGGCTATACCACTCCCACTCCTATTCAGGCCCAATCGATCGATGCGATCATTGATGGCCATGATCTGATGGGTGTGGCCCAGACAGGCACCGGCAAAACGGCGGCGTTTAGCCTGCCCTTGCTGCACCTGTTGTCCGATAATGAGGGTCGCAAGGCGCTGCCACGCGAGCCATTGGCGCTTATTCTGGCCCCCACCAGAGAGCTGGCCGGGCAGATACAAGACAGTATCAGAACCTATGGCAAGCACGTACCTTTGCGCTCGGCAGTTGTGTTTGGCGGCACAAATATCCGCCCGCAGATCCAGGCGCTTAATAAGGGCGTGCATGTTCTGGTGGCGACCCCTGGTCGCTTGATCGATTTGATGAACCAGGGTTATTGCCGTCTCGACAAGGTGGAAATATTTGTCCTTGATGAAGCTGACACCATGCTGGACATGGGCTTTATTCATGATGTGCGCAAAGTGGATGCCGCTTTGCCACGAGATCACCAGACCATTATGTTTTCGGCCACCATGCCGCCCAAGGTCAAAAAGCTGGCCGAGGGCCTGCTTGATGATCCCGTGCATGTGTCCGTGGCCCCGGCTGCGACAACGGCGGAAAAAATCGTTCAAAGCGTGATGTTTGTGCCAAAGGATAAAAAGCGCGTCTTGCTGGAACGTATCATGGAGGACGAGGACATCAAACGGGTGCTGATTTTTACGCGCACCAAACATGGTGCCAACCGCGTTGCCAAACAACTGATCCAAAAGGGCATCAGTGCCGATGCCATTCATGGCAACAAGACGCAAAATGCCCGCCAGAAAGCCTTGAAGAAATTCAAGGCCGGAGAAGTCCGGGTACTGGTGGCCACCGATATCGCCTCGCGCGGCATCGATGTGGACGGCGTCACCCATGTCATCAATTATGAATTGCCAAACGAGCCAGAAAGCTATGTGCATCGCATTGGCCGCACGGCGAGAGCCGGCAGTGAAGGCATCGCCATCTCACTTTGTGAAATGGATGAGCGCGCCTATCTGCGCGATATTGAGCGCACTATTCGCGCCAAGGTGCCGGTTGATAATGATCATCCCTGGCATAGTGAAGAAATCTCCGATCATACCGGTCCCGCCCCCAAGCGTGGCGGCGGCGGCGGCGCGGGTCGCGGCCGAGGTGGCAATGGTGGCGGCGGTAATCGACGCCGAGGCCAGGGGAGCCAGCGCAAAGAGGGCGCTCAGAATAATGGCAGTGGCAACGGGCAAAAGAGACGCCGCAATAATGTCAAGCGCTCGCGCCCAAGAGCCGCTTAGCAGACTGTTAGCGCTGGCGTAGATAGTGTCAGCGTTTGAAATAGTTCGCTTCCCGGGCTTGCACCGGGGTTCAGGGGCAACAGACAAAACCTGTGCGCATACGCCCCTTGGCCCTGGATCGGCACAAAACCGCTACGGCGTTTCTGCTGGTCCGGGGAGCTTTAATATTCAAAATGAGACACGGTCTGGATATATAGGCTGATGACAGATGTGAGCAAAATGGGTTAGCGTGGTTTTCAAACAGGGGGCCACTATGACACTCATTGATGATTTGCTGGATCGCGCGCGCGCTCATCCCCGCCATATTGTTTTGCCCGAAGGGGAGGATCCGCGCATTGTCAAAGGGGCTCTTAAAGCCGCCAGTGAAGGCCTTGCGCAGATTACCCTGCTTAGAAGCCAGGCCGGTCAGCAAAATCTGCTGAACGAGCCTCATGACATATCTGGTGTTCCTGTGCAATTTGTTGATCCAGCCAGTTCCAACTGGCTCGAGCGCTTTGCACAATCCTATTATCAATTGCGTCAGCACAAGGGTGTAACGCCAGATGAGGCCCGCACCATCATCTCCAGACCTTTGGAATTTGGCGCCATGATGGTGCGCGAGGGATTGGCCGATGGCACGGTCGCGGGGGCCGTCCACACCACAGGCGACACGGTGCGCGCCGCAATTCAGATCATTGGTCTCGCACAGGGGTCAAAGCTGGTCTCCAGCTTTTTCATGATGATGCTGGCAAGGCCGCTCGACAATCAAAACAGCACCTTGTTTTTTGCTGACTGCGCCATGGTGGTTGATCCAGATGCCAGCCAGCTGGCCCAGATCGCCATGGCATCAGCCGATAATGTGAGCGCCTTGCTGGGCCTTCAGCCAGCGATTGCCATGTTGTCTTTTTCAACCAATGGCAGTGCCAGACATCCCCTCGTCGACAAGGTCTGCGAGGCCACCCGTATGGTGCAAAGCGAACGCCCGGATCTACTGATCGAAGGGGAGGTGCAACTGGATGCGGCCCTGGTGGCGAAAATCAGTGCTGCCAAAGCCCCGGACTCAAAAATCAAGGGATGCGCCAATGTACTGGTTTTCCCCAATCTTGAGGCGGGTAATATCGGCTACAAGATCGCCGAACGTATTGGTCAGGCGCAAGCCATAGGCCCTATTTTACAGGGCCTTGCCAAGCCCGCAAATGATCTCTCGCGAGGCTGTAGCGCCCTTGATGTCTACCGCATGATCGGCGTCACCGTCGCGCAGGCGCACACAAACAAGTCCTAAATCCTACCGCTCCCGCAAGCTGATGGCGCTTGGCACCGGCACCAGCCGTGCCGGGATGCGGGATTTTTCTTCCTTTAACAGACCGCTATAAACCTGTTTTTTGGCGCAGACGATGTGCACACCGGCAAAGGCTGGCCACAGGCGGGCCCCTGTGCGCTCAAAGGCAATAGCGGAGCGGATCATCAAGGAGCGATGTGACGGCGGCATGAACAGGGCCGGGTGCCATGACTGGGGATTGAAATTGGTCTCGGCCAGCAGTTTTTCGAGTTGAGCACGCGAATAGGGGCGGCCATGGCCAAATGGCGTGCTCTCTGGTCCCGCCCACGGGCCGCGCCGGTTTGGCACGATCAGTAACAGCTCGCCTTCTGGTTTGAGCACCCGCCAGGCTTCGCGCAGCATCAAGCGGCCATGCTCACTCATCTCCAGGGCATGCGCTACCAGCACCCGTTCAACGGAGCTGTCGGCCAAAGGCAGATTGCTTTCATCAATGAGCTCCGTTTTATAAGGGCCTTCGGGGGGCCACATGGTGACCCCTTGATGGGCTGGCATCAAGGCGCATACCGAGGCGCGCTGCAAAAAAGTGCGCAAATAGGGGGTGGTGTAGCCAAGGCCGACGATCTGTTCGCCCCGCGCATCTGGCCAGATATTACGGATATGGCGACGAATAAGACGCCGGGCAACAGCGCCAAGCGGCGTGTCGTAAAAATCGCGTAATTCGGTGACAAACAGATGCATGGATCAGGCCTTCAACTATCCTTCCCTTTTGCGCGTTGGCCAATTAAGGGCTTTCCGCTTTAAGTTGGTTCAATGAAAGTCCCTATTTAGTTGTTTTATCGGGCTTTTGATCGCAAAACCGGTCCCCACTTTTCCTGGAACCACTCTAGCGAGTTGGAACGGGCTCGTCACCGCGATAATCATAAAACCCGCGACCGGCTTTCTTGCCAAGCCAGCCCGCTTCCACATATTTAACCAGCAATGGGCAGGGGCGGTATTTGCTGTCGGCCAATCCCTCATACAGCACCTGCATGATCGACAAACAGGTATCAAGCCCGATGAAGTCAGCCAGTTGCAAGGGGCCCATGGGATGATGAGCGCCATAGACCAGCGCGCGATCAATCTCGTGAACCGAGCCAACCCCTTCATACAAGACATAGATTGCTTCATTGATCATCGGCATCAAAATACGGTTGACCATGAAGGCCGGGAAATCTTCTGAAACCGCGATTACTTTGCCAAGACTTTTGACGAATTTGCGCGCGGTGTTAAAGGTGGGATCTTCCGTGGCGATGCCGCGAATAAGTTCCACCAGTTCCATGCGCGGTACCGGGTTCATGAAATGCATGCCCAAAAACTGTTCGGGACGACCAGAGCTTGCGGCAAGGCGGGTGATGGAGATACTGGAGGTGTTGGTGGCCATAATGGCCTCGCGTTTCATCACCTGAGCCAGTTTTTCAAATAATTGGTTTTTGGCCTGTTCGTTTTCGATGATGGCTTCGATCACCAGATCATGATTGGCAAAATCTTCCAGTTGAGTGGGGGTGCGTATTTTCGAAAGAGCTGCTTTTGGCGCATCAGAGGGGATGATCTGTTTGGCGACCTGGCGGGCCATATTATGTTCGATGGAGGCGAGAGCATCATTTAGCGCGTCTGGTGAGGCATCATTGATCATGACGTCATATCCGGCCAGAGCGATGACATGGGCAATGCCCTTGCCCATCTGTCCTGCTCCAACGATCCCGACTTTTTTGATTTCCATCGTCTTTTCTCCAAACGATTTTAGGACTGTATAATTTTATGAGCACAGAGGTCAGCGCCCACAAATTATAAAACGCTTTCGACTTTAAGAATTACCTCAATTTTTGATATGATAGAAGCATTGTTTTTTATAGTGGTTTATTGGCCTGTGATGGTTGTTTGGCAAGGGCTTTTTGCAATTGCGGTAGCAACAAGTGCAGATCACCAACCATACCATAGTCTGCGACCTTGAATATGGGGGCCTCAATATCCTTGTTGATGGCGATGATTTTCCCCGCATCCTTGATGCCGGCAATATGTTGGACGGCCCCCGAAATGCCAAGCGCGATATAGAGATCCGGGGCGATCTGTATGCCGGTCTGGCCGACCTGCAAATGATGCGGGGCCCACCCCATATCAACGGCAATACGAGAGGCACCAAGCGCCGCTCCCAGATGATCAGCAAAATCTTCCAGTTTTTGAAAACCCTTGCTTGAACCAATGCCGCGCCCTCCGGCAATCACGATGCTTGCCTGCGCGAGATCCGGGCGCTCCGTGGTGGTGTGGGTATGTTCTAGGACTTCAACCCGCCGGTTGGACGGGGGCGCGGACCGCTGGGCGATCGGACAGCTCGGCTGATCTTCTACGGGTTCAAAATGGGCGGTTCTGATGGTTGCGATGAGCTTGTCGTCGCAACTGGAAATCTGCTCGATCAATGAACCGGCATAGATCGGGCGTTCAAAGGTCTGCCGATCGAGGATGGCGCTGATCCCGGTGAGGGGGGCGATGGATAATCGAGCCGCCAAGTGCAGCGCGACATGTTTGCTGGTGCCGGTATTGTTGGCGATCAAGGCTTGATACTCATCCATCAAGGGGGCGAGGGCCGCTGCCATATCATCAAAGCCAAGACTGTCGGTTGGGGGGGGCGCAAAATTGTGCACCTGCGTGACACCTGCGAGTTTGGCGGCGGCTTGCGCAAATGCGCGATCACTGGCGCCAGCCGTTGCGACATGCACCTCTTTGCCCAGTCCAAGGGCGGCATTGACAAGCCTTGATAGGGGCTCAAGCGATTGATCTTTATGATATGGCGCGAATATGAGTGTGGTCATTTCAACACCCCCTGCGTTCGCAATTGGGCGGCCAGATCAGCGGCGCTGTCGAAAAACTGGCATGCAGGGCGCGCCGTTGGTTCCGTAAGTTTGAGGATCGAGACGGTTTTTTTGAGCACCACGGGCAGCTCTTCCAACAGCTTGGCGACAATCGGTTTTTGCCGGGCTTTCATCACGGCTGGCAGGCTGACGGGGCGCGGTTCGGCAAGATGCAGCTCGCAACTGACAATAGCGGGCAGGGCCGCTCTGGCACGGGTCAGGCCATTATTGTGATCAAAGCTGGCAATGACATGGCGTTCTTCGATCTCGACTTCAAAACTGTCTGGCAGCAAAGGAAGGTTGAGCAATCCGGCCAGCAGTGAGGGCGTCTGGCCCGCATCACTGTCAACAGATTGCTTGCCCATCAAGACAAGATCGAGCTGCTCTTGCGTGAAGATATGGGCGAGGATGCTGGCAATATCATAGGGTTGCAGCTGATCCTCGTCCCCGGTCACAATATGAACCGCCCTGTCGGCTCCCATGGCAAGGGCCGTGCGCAGGCTTTCAACTGATTTTTCGCCGCCAATCGATACGGCAATCAGCTCACTGGCGATGCCGTCTGCACGCATCATCGCGGCTTTGGCCAGCGCGACTTCATCAAACGGGTTGAGGGCGTGTGGCTGGTTCTGCGCGACAATATTTTTGCCCTCGCAGTCAATGCGAACGGGGACATTGGGGTCGAGTACCCGCTTGATCGGCACAAGTATTTTCATGGCCACACCGCTATTGAAAGAGTTTGACGCCGGGGCGGCGCATGATGAGGACCAGCAAGGCCCCAGCGGCAAGACCGCCAATATGAGCCCACCAGGCAGTGCCGGATTGGCCAGCTGTCGTCATCACGCTGAAAAACTGGATCGCCACCCAGGCGCCCAGCACATAAAGCGCGCGCAGCTTCAAGGACAGCACCCCAAACGCCAGCACCCAGACAAGCACATTTGGATGCAGCATCAAATAAGCGGCAATGACCCCAGCCACGGCCCCGCTGGCACCGATCAGCGGAATGTTGGAGGCTGGAGTCATCAGGCTGTGAGCATAACCGGCCAGCACGCCGCAGATCAGATAGAAGATCAGGAACATGAAATGCCCCATGGCATCTTCTACATTGTCACCAAACACCCATAAAAACAGCATATTGCCAATCAGGTGCATCCAGCCGCCATGTAAAAACATATAGCTGATCGGGGTGATGGCTTCCGGGGTGGCACCGATTAGCTGAACGGCGCTTGTGGCGCAGCCATCAAGACCAAGCAGCTGACACGGGATGATCGCCATATCAACAATACCGGCATGGCCCATATTATAAACAAGGCCGCTCTGGAAAACGACAAAGATAAAAACATTTATGGCAATAAGCCCGATGGTCACAAAGGGAAATGAAATCGACCGCAATTGGTTATCATCATGCAGGGGTATGAACATTTTGGCAAAGGTCCTCGAACTTGTTAAGCCGTGCTGAAGTCAAAACCGACCAACACCAGGAGGATCGCCAAAAACTGCATGCCAACGCGCCAGCGCATGAGTTTTTGTGACAGGTTGACAGAGCCGTCGCGGGTCATATTAACAAGGCCGAACAGCAAGACGGCAGCAACGCTGATGATCGTCAGCCCGATCAGAGCACTGAATATAAATGGCATATCATTCTTCCCTTTGCCCGATTGTAACACAGAAAATTTAAAAAGGCAGTCGGATTTACTGCAATGTGCCGCCGCCTTCATTTTTCGATGCGATTTCCATTTCGGCCAGCGCCATCAATATTTCGGCGCGAATTTTCAGGGTTTTGGCTTCCAGCAGAGCTTGTTTTTCTTCCGGGCCATAGGGGCTGTGAATACATAAAGTATTGACCAGGTAGCCGGTTGAGGACCGGTGGATGGAGCGCCAGTCCGCGGTCATGTCATTGGCATTGAGATAAAGACGTAGCAAGGACAGCAGTTTTTCGCGATCCACCTCGCCTTCGTCCTCGTCGCCAAGCAGATCCGCGCCATAGGGATCAACGCTGACATCGCAGAGGCGGTAAGGTTTGGTGAGATCTGTTTCCCCTTGCAACTCGAAACGGCAAATGCCGGTGACGGTGATGGCCATGCGGCCATTTTCCTGTTCTTCAAAACCCGTGATGCGGCCAATTGATCCCACCCGGCGCAAAGGCCAGTTGCGGTCTTGCGGGGAATCGCTGCGCTCATCGTCAAGCAGCTTATCTGGCGTTACGTCACTGGACTGAGGGCTCCTGGAGGCTGGCTGGATGAGGCCGATAAGGCGCTCGCCTCCCAGCACATCATCAACCATTTCCAGATAGCGCGGCTCGAAAATATTGAAGGGCAGAGCGGTGCGGGGCAGCAAGATAATGCCTCGCAGCGGGAACACAGGCAGGCTTGAAGGCATGTCACTTGGTTTGTTATAGCGCTCTGTTATCACAACAACTCCTTTACAAATTTTCTATCCCTAAAACAGTCGAAGGCAATATATCAGCCCTAAGAAAACAGGGCGATCGAAAGCTGGCGGCGTCCCTCGATGGTCATGGGATCGGTGGGGCCCCAGGCTTCGAACAGTTGCAACAATTGCAGACGCGCGGCGCTGTCGTTCCATTGATTGTTGCGGGTTACGATCTCGATGAGATGTTCAATCGCCGCTTCTTTCTCTCCAGCCGCATTCAAGGCAAGGGCCAGATCAAAACGCGATTGATGATCATTGGGATCTGTTTCAAGCTTGGCCAGCAGTTCGTCAGAATCTCCCGCTTCAGAGGCTTTGTCAATCAGCTCAAGGCGCGCTTTGAGCGCACTGAACAAGGGATCATCAGCTTTGTCAGCCGGGGTCATGGCAAGTATTTTTTTGGCCTCTGGGGGATTATTCATCTCCAGATGGACGGTGGCCAAACCAGCAATCGCCTCCAGGTTTTCCTTGTCCAGTTTGAGCGCCGCAACATAGCCTTCCCCTGCGGTTTGCAGATCACCCGCCGCCAGCGCCGTGTTCAGGGCTTCCATATCAACGCCGTCTTCGGCAGGAGCCTGGGTGACCCCCAATTTGTCGATAAAGGCTTTTATTTCGCTTTCGCCAAGGGCGCCCATGAAGCCATCAACCGGCTGGCCATCCTTGAAGGCAAACACGGCGGGGATCGATTGCACGCCCATTTGACCGGCCAGCGATTGGTTTTCGTCTACATTGACCTTGACCATGCGCACAGAGCCGCCATAGCTGTTGACGGCTTTTTCAAGCGCCGGGCCCAGCTGTTTGCACGGGCCGCACCAAGGGGCCCAGAAATCAACGATCACCGGCACCTGTTTGGAGGCTTCAATAACATCCGTGACAAAATTGTCGGTGTCACTATCCATCACAACGCTCTGATCGCTGGCCCCGTCATTTGCTTGTGCCCCATCAATTGTTTGCATAATTTTGTGCCTTTTGCTGTTCGTGCATTTTCGCACGCTTAATCTTTGGCAAAAACAATGGTACTTCTTGCGCATTTTTGCAAGGTCGGCATAGTGCGATTAGATTTTGACGCCAGGACCTTGGCCGAGTTGCCCGCGTCATTGGAAAAACATCTTGAAAAGGGAGCGGGGATGAAAATCTCACCATTTGCACCAGAAAATCTCGCAGACATGCCCGTCATTGATGGTGTCAGCTTCGCCTCAACCGAGGCAGGCATCCGTTATCTGGGGCGCAAGGACCTGATGCTGGCAGTTTTGTCGCAGCAAACGGTGGTGGCGGGCACCTTGACCAGATCGAGGACCAGCTCGAGCGCGGTTGACTGGTGCCGCACGCAGCTGGCGCATGGCAAGGCACGGGCGCTGGTGGTCAATTCCGGCAATGCCAACGCCTTTACGGGTCTCAAGGGGCGCCGTGCCGTTGAAATAACGGCGCAGCGCGCTGGCATTGCCGCAGGTTGTGCCCCCCATGAGGTGATGATCGCCTCGACCGGCGTGATTGGCGAGGCGCTTGACCCTGATCGCTTTACCCATTTGCTGGCAGATTTGGCCGCCAATGTGGATCGTAATGGATGGCATGATGCGGCCAGCGCCATCATGACCACTGACACCTATGCCAAATTATCGACCAGAACGGTGCAAATTGATGGCACCGACATTCACATTAACGGTTTTGCCAAGGGCGCTGGCATGATCGCTCCCGATATGGCCACCATGCTGTCATTTATCTTTACCAATGCGCCTATTTCTCAAACGGTTTTGCAAGCGCTTTGCAGCCAGTATGTGAAAGGCAGCTTCAATTCGATCACCGTTGATAGCGATACCTCGACGTCGGACACCTTGTTGCTATTTGCAACCGCCACCGCAAAGATCGCGCCGATTACCAGGTTGGATGATCCTCGCCTTGAGGAGTTTGGCGCGGCGCTTGGCGCACTGATGCTCGACCTTGCGCATCAGATCGTCAAGGACGGGGAGGGGGTCAGCAAGTTTATCACCGTGCAAGTGCGAGGCGCTGAGCATGATAAGGCCGCCAAAATTGTGGCTCTGTCGATTGCCAATTCGCCGCTCGTTAAAACGGCGATGGCGGGGGAAGATCCCAATTGGGGCCGCATCATCATGGCGGTGGGCAAGGCGGGTGAGCAGGCGGACCGTGATCAACTCGGCATCTGGTTTGGAGATATTGAAGTGGCAAGGGACGGGGAGGTTGCGCCTGATTACCACGAGGAACACGGGGCTGCCTATATGAAGGGCGCGGAAATTACCATCAAGGTTGATCTTGGTATCGGGGAGGGTGCGGCGGTCATATGGACCTGTGATCTGACCCACGAATAGATCACCATCAATGCAGATTATCGCAGTTAAACCCAAGATCTGCCAGATCGGGATTGGCTGGCAGGATTTTATTAATCAAACCCCTTATCGGCATCTTAAGGGAAAGAGGGCATAATGGATCAGAACGTGAAATTACCGCTGCTTGTGGTGGTGGCTTGCGTGCTTGTTGATACAGACGGCAAAATATTGCTGGCACAGCGTCCAAAGGGGCGCTCAATGGCCGGTTTGTGGGAATTTCCAGGAGGCAAGCTGGAGCGCGGGGAAACACCTGAAGCCTGCATCATCCGGGAATTGCATGAAGAGCTGGGCATCGTGGCAAAGCCTGCCTGCCTGGCTCCTTTGACCTTTGCCAGCCATGCCTATGAGGACTTCCATCTGCTGATGCCGCTCTATGTGGCAAGGCGTTGGGATGGCCTTGTGACCCCCCGGGAGGGCCAACAATTGGCCTGGGTGCCTCTCAATGAGTTACGTACCTACAAGATGCCGCCAGCCGATGAACCGCTGGTGGCCATGTTGTTTGATTTGTTGTGATTGTTAAGAAGAATTGAGGGTTGAGAGCAGATGCACGCTTTGCTAGCAAAAACGCAAGATCTCCTTCAGGCTTTTGTCCGCGATGAAAGCGGCGTCACGGCGATCGAATATGCTCTGATCGCCGCAGGTATTTCCATGGCCATCATTGTCGGCTTCACCCAAATGGGCACCTCGATAAAGTCCATGTTTAATGATATTGCCGCAAAAGTCATCGCAGCTATTGTCTAAAATTTATCTTTCAAGGCTCTTGTTGCGGTAAAAACGTCCAAGGGCGCGCTCCCTTGCAGGCCAAAATAACGTTGCAATTCCGGGCAATCCGCCCGCAGGAAAGGGTTGGTGGCTTTTTCTGTGCCAAGGCTGACCGGCAGGGTGTCTTTATGGGCGCACAGCAAGGCTTTGACGTCATTGACGCGCCGCTGCAAAGCCGGATTGTCCGGCTCGACTTGCAGGGCAAATGCGGCATTTGACAGCGTATATTCATGCCCGCAATAGATTTGCGTTTCATCGGGCAGGGCGCGTATTTTTTGCATGGATTGCCACATCAAATCGGCGGACCCTTCAAACAGGCGTCCACAGCCCATGGAAAACAAGGTGTCGCCGGTGAACAATATTTTGTCAGGTTCGACAAAATAGCAAACGGACCCAAGCGTGTGCCCCGGGGTTTCGAGCATGGTAATGTTGTTTGCGCCGAATTCGTATATGTCGCCATCCTCAAGCAAGATATCGATGCCGGGAATGCGCGCTGCGTCGTTTTTAGCGCCGACGATCGTGCACTGCGTGCGTTCTTTGAGCATTTCATTGCCGGGCACGTGATCATAGTGATGGTGGGTATTGAAAATATGGGTGAGCTGCCAGCCTTTGCTCTGCAATTCGCGCCAGATGGTTTCCCCGTCGGGCGTATCTATGCTGGCGCACAGATTGGCAACGGGGTCGCGCAGGAGCAGGCCAAAATTGTCCGAACGACACCCAAACTGGTGTACTGACAGTTTATCCATTCTTAACCATTCCCTTCAAAACACCCGTAAAAACGTCATATCACTTTGTTTTATAATAAAAAATAAGTCATCTGGGTGTAGCTTGATCGTGCGTCACGACAGTGTCTTACTTGAAATTAATTGCAATATACACGTTTAAATTGTAATCATCTCAAATTCTGTTGTAAAATCGGTGTGCAGATTATGTGCCCGCAAGTGGTGTGGGGTTATTGATCTGGCCGGTTTGAATATACGACTTTGTGCCGTGAAATGGCATTTATTTTGCGTATTGCGACCTGAAAAATTGATGGTTCGCAAATACAAAGACGGTTGTTGGGTGTTTGCTAATGGTCAAGGTGAGAGTGAAGCCAGATTGTTGAGCAGCTCTGGAGGGACGTTGTGCGGGTAACGAAATTAGGCTCCAACGAATTATTTTTGACGTTGACGAGGGGCGTGTTGCTGCTTGGTGGGCTGTTGGCTTGCCTGTGGCAATGGGCCTTTTACGCCTTTATCATCGCCTATATTCTTGGCATTGCAGCCTATATGTTCCAGCGCATTTTCATTTATCGCCCGGCCAAACGTGACTATCGATCTCCTGCCAGCCTGCATTTGAGCGGTGTTGATGAGGTTTGGCTGAATACCCTGGATGGTGAGCAGCTATTGACCTGGCAGATCAAGCCCCGATCCGGCATGCCAACCATTCTTTATCTGCATGGCAATAATTGTAATCTGTCTAATCGGTTGGAACGGGTCAGCCGTTTTTTGCGCGATGGCTATGGATTGTTGATGCCCAGTTTTCGCGGCTATGGCGTCTCGACGGGGTCTCCCTCGGAGCTCAACAATGTCAATGATGCGTTGTTTGCTTATGACCAATTGCACCAAAGCGGTGTGTCTGGCGCTGATATTATACTGTATGGCGAAAGTCTGGGTACGGGCGTTGCCGTGCAAGTGGCAGCTCGCCGCTCCATTGGAGCGGTTATTCTTGAGGCGCCCTTTACCAGCTTGCGCGATCTGGCACGCCATCGGCTTAGATCCTTACCGGCCTATAGCTTCTTGAAGGACAAGTTCAACTCGCTTGAGCATATCAAGCAAGTCACCGCGCCGTTGCTTATCGTTCATTCCCTTGGCGATGAGGTGATCCCGATTGCTTTTGGGCGCTGGTTATTTGACGCCGCGCCCGGCCCCAAAGAATTTTTGCGGGTACGCGGCGCTGGACATTATGGTCTGTTTCAGGCTGGAGCCTGGCCAAAGGTCCGCCAGTTTCTGGAACATCGGGTGGGGAGCGCTGGAAAATATGGCCTGGAGGCGCGCAAAGCTGTGGCATCAAGCAGCCAGAAGGTCGTGAAACTGGCGAGCAATTCACCTGCGGGAGTGGTGCGTTCCCAGCAGACGCTCAATGGCTGAAAGGGCTGCGCCTCACCCTCAATATATTTTTTGCTTTTGTTTGGGGGGGCTCCCGGCATATTCTGCCAATGAGGCATGAAAATTCCGACATACAAGGCGATAAACAACTATGCGAACGGGCCCAATAATACTGTTTATCATCGGCTTTTATCTATTATTGGCCTCCTATTTGTATGTGATGCAAAGACGACTTTTATATTTTCCAACACGTGATCATCAAACGCCTCATGAGCTTGGCCTTGCCGGGGTCGAGGAAGTGGTCGTCAAAACCAAATATACCAAACGTCTGCTGGCCTGGTATGCGCCTGCCCCAAAGGGGCGCCCCACTATCCTTTATTTTCATGGCAATGGCGGCTCACTGGCGACGAGGGCAGGGCGGCTCGACTTTTTGCGCCAGCAGGGTTATGGCGTGCTGATGACGACCTATCGCGGCTATTCGGGGAGTTCTGGGACGCCTGCTGAATATCCCATCAAGATGGATGCGCTCTATTTTTATCACTGGTTGCAGGCCAAGGGCGTCGCTGAAGGTGATATTGTTTTGTATGGCGAAAGCCTTGGCACCGGAGTTGCCATTGCAACGGCCCTTAATCATCACCCCGGGGCGGTTATTCTGGAAGCGCCCTATAGTGCGATTGTTGATGTCGCCGCGTCGAAATACTGGTGGATGCCGGTGCGTTGGCTTATGAAGGACCGCTACGAAAGTGACAAGCTGATAGGGCGGCTAAGTGCGCCGGTTTTCATGGTGCACGGGGAGCTTGACCAGGTGATCCCTATTCGCCACGCCAAAAAACTGTTCGAGGCGGCCAGCCAGCCCAAAGAAGCCGTCTGGCTTCACGATGCTGACCACAATGATTTGTATTCCAAGGGTGCTTTTGAGCTGATCTCGCGCTTTATTGAACGGCATTTGTAACGGTTAATTTTGGCGCGCAAGCAGCTCTAATACACCGCTGACACCTGGTAGCCAGCGGTTTGCAAGAGGGTCACGAGGCCGGTTTTTCCTGGCAGATGCAGGGCCCCAACGGCAATGAATATATTGCCTTTTTCGAGCAAAGGCAGCGCCCGTCTGGCCATCACCCGATTGCGTTTGATCACCAGTTCACTTTCAAATTTTTTGAGCGCCTTGAGTTCCTTTTGCAACTGCGCGGCTCCACCGCCTTGCTCAATAGCAGACTTCCTGGTGAGATAAACGGCGAACTCCCACAAAGCGGCGGTGCGTCTTTGCAAGTAAAGTTGTGTCATGGTTTCGATCTGATCATCAAGCAGGTGGGCCATGCGCAGGGAATTCATCAAGAACCGCTTTTGATTGTCAATTGACATGCGGTCAAAGGCGGCAAATTGCTCGCGCACCGTCTCCAGACCAACCAGCGCGGCGCCGTTTTTTTGTGCCGTGCGGGCGATCACCGCATCAAGCGCTTTTAACCAGCTTTCTGGCGCTCGATCTCGCACAAGGGCAAAGCCATACTCAACATCACGAACCAGGGTTTTAGAACGCGCGAGGCGGCGTAAGGCATATTATATTTTTTGAGCGTGCGTTTCAGGAGGGCGATTTGCTCCCTGGAAAGAACGGCGTCAAGGGTGCGCCCGTCGGTGAAGGCAATCAGGCCCATATTTTTTACGACTTCTTGCTGCATTTTTTGATCGTCAATAATTTCATCGAGCTCCAGCGCGACCGTACCGGCCCCGGCAAGAGCGTTGGCGACCAGGCGTGGCAGATTGGTAAGGCGCTCATCAGAGACATGCATGGTGCCATATAAATAGGAAGCCTCGCGGCCCTGGCGCTCGATTTTCCACAACAGGCCTTTGCCGTTGGGGGTTGCGTTCTCGCGCTGCACCAGAGCTTTATAGGCGCTGGGGTCACTGGTTTGCAGGGCGGTTAGCAGATTGGCACCCCGACAGCTGGGGACCCTATCCCTGGAGGAACCTGGATCTTTGGCAAAGGCGGGGGAATTGGCCTGCCAGGCGAACAGCATGGTGATGGCCATGGCAACGACAATGACGAATAACCGAACGAATTTCATGAGAATATCCTTGTTTCTCAAAAATGTCCCACCGCATTACAATTCAAGGACTCTGATCTTGCCCTGCCGTGATCGCTATCTCAGGACTTTACATTTGTCCTACCGTGATCACTATCTCAGGACACTAAAATGCGCTCCCCAGTCAAATTTTCAAGGGGACGAGACCGTGAATTTAAGTCCGAATTGTGGCTAATCAGGACTGTGCTGCAAAGGCGTTTGCAAGGGGTTAAATTCTGCGCCTTTTTTGCGACAGGATCAGTGCTCCTCCAAGTACCAGCGCCATGCCGATAAAGTGCCAGTGAGTAAAAGCTTCCCCGAGCAAAACAATGCCGAGTATGGTCGTAAATATGGGACCAGCGCTTGATAGCAGGGCTGTTGGGCCGGCCCCGATTTTCTCGATCGCTGCTGCAAGCATGAAGGAGGGGATGACCGTTGAGATCACCGCCATCAACAAGGTCAGCCCGTAGACCTGCACTGGTTGTACCAGCATTTGCCAAGAATGAGTTGCGGTGAAATGAACGAGGATCGCCAGGTTGGCAGCGATCATCGCAAAACAGGTGAACAAGCGCGCCCCGAGTTTGTGGATCTGGAATTGTGAAAACAACATATAGCCGGCAAAGGCCAGCGCTGAGCCGAGCACAAAAGCCGCTCCAACGATCACCTCCTCGCCAAATAATTGCAAATCCTGCCCGAAAATGATTGCCAGACCGGCATAGCTGGAGCCAAGCGCCAATAGCATACGCCCGCTAATGGCATGCTTGAACAATAAGGCTCCCAGCAGGACGACAAAGGTTGGGTAGGTGAATAAGATCAATCGCTCGAACTGCGCGGTGATCCGTGTCAGCCCCTCAAAGTCCAGATAGCTCGCCACATAATATCCCAGCACGCCAATCATCGCCGTTTTGGCAAGCGTTTGGCGAGACAGATCGGTGGGCGTCGCTTTTTGGCGGCGCTCCACAAAAGCCAGAATAGCGAATATGATATAAAAAGGCAGTGCAAAGGCCATGCGCAACGTCATCAGCATCACGGGATCAATCGGGTAGGCATAGGTGAATTTGATAATGATCGGCTTGGTTGAGAACAAGCAGGCTCCCGCAATGGCCAGCAATATCCCTTGGTTGGTACGGGACAGAGGGTGGTGGTTTGAAGTCGTTTTTGGGCTGTCTGGTGACTGTTGCCCCCGATTTTCTGACGCCATATTGCCTGTTCCTTGTGTCCGCAGTCTTGCATATACGTGCGCCGCTTCGAAAGATAAACCCGTTTACCATTTGCTAACCATGAATTTACGTTTCTCTCCAAAATCTTAAAATACGATCCTTTTCATTGCCTTAGTAATCTGTTCGCAAATCTTTTCGCGTACATTGTGGGGAGTTTAGTAGAGCAGCGCATGGGTGTGCGCGTTATGTAGTAACGAGTTGGGTATGATATGGCTTTTGTGGGGATGAACGCGTCAAGGGTTTCAGGAAAGCGGTCAGTATTAAGATCGCAATTGATCGAAACAGCATCAAATAATAATGTATTGAGGTCAAAAAAGCCCGCGTCGAGCGAACATGGCTTTATGGCCAACAACTCTGGATCTTCTGAGCCGGGCGGCATTTCAATCGGCGGGCCGGGTGCCTTGCTGGTCGTAGCTGGGCTGCTCATGGCCTCGGGATCTACTCTCATTCATATGTTGCAGTTGCCGATCACCAGCGTTTTTGGGCTGGCTGGTATGGTGTTTGCCATACTTGGGGCCGCTTTTTTGGTCTTTGAGCGTCGCAAACTATCCGAGCAAAAACATTTGGACGATACCACTTCTGGCAAAATCGATCAGCTGACGATACGGCTTGATGAGGGCATCGAGTCTTTGCGCGATGTGCAATGGGAGATGCGTGACAGCGAATTGCGCTATCGTGACCTGCTGGACAATCAGCTTGATATTATCATGCGCCGTGACCGCGCTGGTCGCATCAGTTTTATCAATGACGCTTTTTGCGCGACGTTTGGCGCGGATCAAAACGCCACCATCGGGGCCTTGTTCGAACCAGAATATGTTGCCAGCAGCAAGAGCGTGCCGTTTGGCCAGTTTGGCAAAAATGAACGCTATCAGTATGAACAACAGCTAATGACAAAGCTTGGTCCGCGCTGGTTCAGCTTTGAAGATGTGGCGATCCGTGATGATGACCGCGAGTTGCGCGAAGTGCACACGGTCGGGCGAGATATTACCGACGAGAAAAAGACCGCCAGCGACTTGCAAGAAGCCCGTGAACTTGCCGAGCATGCCAATCATGCCAAGACCCGTTTTCTGGCCACCATGAGCCATGAAATCAGAACCCCCATGAACGGGATTATGGGCATGACTGATCTGTTGACCGAGAGCAATCTAAGCCCGGAACAGCGCACCTATTGCCACGCCATCAACAAGTCTGCCACCACTTTGCTCTCATTGATCGACGAAATTCTTGATTTCTCGAAGATCGAAGCTGGTAAATTCGAGGCAGTGAAAAAGCCCTATAGTCTCACCGATTTTGCACAAGGCGTGGTAGAGCTGATGGCGCCAAGGGCGTTTGAGAAAAAACTGTCACTTGGGTGCTTTGTTTCTCCTGATCTGTGCGACCGGGTGGTCGGTGATGAAATGCGCATGCGCCAGATTTTGTTAAATCTGATCGGCAATGCCATCAAATTTACCGATCACGGTGGCGTCACTCTTGAAATCAGCCCGGCTGGTGAAAACGGTGAGTTGTTGCGCTTTTGCGTGACCGATACAGGCATCGGTCTCTCCAAAACGGATGTGGAACGTATTTTTGTCGAGTTTGAACAAGTCGATAGCTCCAATGCCCGGCGCAATGGTGGCACGGGGCTTGGCTTGGCGATTACCCGTCGTCTGGTGGAAAAAATGGGTGGCGAAATCAATGTCGAAAGTGTGCGCGCCAAAGGGTCTGTGTTCACCGTTGATATGGCGCTGGAAAACGCCAAAGGGGCGGTCTCCTTGCGTGAGCAACTGGTTTCCCCCGGGCATATCAAGCGGGCTTTGATTGCCTGTGATCACGAAGTTGAGGGCCAGCTTATTGGCAAAATGCTGAAAAGCCTTGGTGTTGAGGTCGTTGTCCAGGATCGGCGCATGGCGTATGAAATGCTCGAAGATGGTATCGGCGAAGGGTTTGATGTGCTGATCAGCGACGCGATCGAATCGTCAGAATATGCGCACAAACTTGCGCGTATGGCCGAGCAACATGCCGGCCGCCCGGTCAAGGGTCTGATGTTGATCGAGGCCACAGATCGTCTTGATTTTGAAGCTTTGCGCAGCAAAGGCTATGACAGCTATGTGACGCGTCCGGTACGTCACATATCGCTATTGCGCCAGCTCGAAACACTGCGTGCCGCCCCCGCAGGGCCTCACCCAGAGCCGTATCAAAGTAATTTCACCCCGCAAACCCTCAGTGCTGCAAGCGACAGCCAGTTCAGCGAACCGCGCGTGGCGGAGCCTGTTTCTGCAGGACAGGAAAAGCCGAACGAGAAGAACGGGGCATCGAAAAAAGTCCGTATTCTATTGGCCGAAGACAATGAAATCAATGCGCTTTTAGGCTGCCGCCTGCTTGAGCATATGGGCTATGAAGTGACCCATGTAACAGATGGCCAGCTGGCATTTGCCGCGGTCAAGGAGGCTGCTTCGGGGGCCCCGTTTGATGTCGTATTGATGGATATTCATATGCCACATATGGATGGCATCGCCGCCACCCAGGAAATCCGTGCTTATGAACAATATTGCGGGCCGCATCAAAATCCGCTGCCGATTATAGCGCTCACCGCCAATGCCTTTGATGATGTCAAAACTGAATGTTATCAGGTGGGCATGAACGCCTATCTGGCCAAACCATTCGCGCGTGAAGAGCTGCGCGACATCATCGAAAGCTGCTTGAACTCGCGTCAGGAATTGGTGATCTAGGGGCAGGGTCTAGCAGAAACAAGGCCTTAATTCAACAGCCCCAATTCCCGTTGTTTCTTCTTGCTAAGGCCTGAGGCAACGAGTTCATGGGAGCGAATGATATAGGTCTTGAGATCCTCGTCGTTTAATCCGGGCAGGGCATAGTTCTGGATCCATTTGAAGCCCCTTGAGGCGAGATATGGGGCCGGGCGCAGGCCGTCTTGTTCCTTGAGGATCTCAAATGACAGGTCAGATGTTTTGAATGTATAGGCGGGTCGGTCGTCGGCCCAGCCGCCTATGGCGAAGACTTTTCCGCCGACTTTCCAGACATGCGAGCCACCCCATTGCACGACATGTGTGGTGGAAATCAGTGCCTCGCAAAACTGATTGAACTCATCATAGGTCATGCCTTCCCCTTTGTAACAACAAGCCTTTTTCTATTGAAATTCTAATAGGTTTCCCGCATCCTTTACAGGAAAATAAGTGAACGCCATTTATGCGAGGGAGCTGGCAATGTTACGCAAGGTTAAAAGTCTGCGCGGTTTAGGATTTTTTGTTTGTTTGATACTGTCTATTCAGACCGGCGGGGCGCAGGCCCAACTTGACGCTGACAGCTGGCTTGACAAGGCGTTCGTCACCCCCTTGCCGAGCAAGGTCAAAGACGGAAAAGCTGTCTCACAAGGCAAAAGCGCATCGATCAAGGCCTTGCAGCGTTTTATGGAAAGCGGCGCTTTTTTGAACGCCAGTGACGTGACAAATTTTTCCAAAAGCATCGAAAGCCTGGTGGGCAACTATTTTTATATCGACCAGAAAAGCGGCCAGCTGCAACTGCTTGGACCAACCTTTGTTGAAGCCAACAAGACAGTGGGCATCAAGGATGTGATCATTTTCAGGGCGATTGTCGATCGCAAATTTGGCGCCGGGGCAAAAGTGCCCGCCTTTCTTGAACTCAATATGCAAAAAGATGATTTGACGGAGTTGACGATCAGAAACATCGCCACAGTCATTGGCAATAGCGGATCGAATATGGTGGCCTGCAACGCGCCGTTTGGCGATTTTGGCAAGAATGGCGATCAGCTTTTTTATATCACCGCCGCGAGTGTATCGATGATCTACAAGAAAGCTTATCAATTGCGAGAGCAAAGTGGATCGGGTCTGATCTCCATGCTGAACCTGAAGGGCAAAAACTATTATTCGAACCAGCTGGAAACCAGAGTGCCGGTGATCTCTGTTTCGTCGATTCCGGTGCCCACGGTCCCGCAGGAAAAATTTTACCTGTGTGCCAAATATAATGACGCCGTGAAAAACATTCAAACGGCGGGGTTGACGCCAAAAGCCAAGGTCCGTGCGATGCGCACCGTGCGCAGCATGGGGCCTAACAAACAACAACGCGCTTTGAACGAACTCGAGGCACAATTGTCCCGTGTGGTGGTCAAGGGCGACGAGAAAGCCGCCCTGAAACTACGCGGCAAGGTCGTTGGTGTGAAACAGTAATCTATCTTGTGGCTGTTCCGCCGCAGGCGGAACAGCCACAAGACCCATAAAAACACCGAGTGAGATTAACGAAGCAGGCGCCCGACAAGATCTCCGCGCAGGGCGTAGATTTCGTAGACGCTGCGCAATTTGCCGTATTGATTGGCGATTTTTTCACTGCTTGTGGTGAACAAATCCATTTGCGCGTCGAGCATTTCGAACACGGTTTTGCTGCCATCCTTGAACTGTGCTTTGTAAAGGCGAAGAACATTTTTACTATCTCGAAGTCTTGTGGTGAGCAGCGAAGATTTTTCCAGATTGGCGCGCACGGTGCGAATGGCGCTATCCAGAGCCTGGATATAGGCGCGTCGTTTTTTTCGATAGAGATGCTTGGTCTCGTTGATGCGAATGTAGATCTGGCGTGTCGTATTGAGGCGGGCGTCACCATCCAGCAATTTATAATTGAACGATACCATGCCCTTGAGACCGCTGGTCATGCCGGTCTCGCCCGAGACATTGCGTTTGACATTGCCCGAGACGTCAAGATCTATACTTGGCTCCAGATTGGCCTTGGCGGTTCTGGCCTGGGCGCGCAGGCTGTCAATATCGGCGCGAACGGACAGCAGGGCCGGATTGTCTGGATATTGCGCGCTGGAGACATTTTTTGGCGGCAAGGGAGCATGGAGGGTTGGCGGGGCGATCAACGCATCGGGCCGAAGACCGGTCAGGCGCACGAACTCTTCACGGGCCTTTTGCTTGCGCGAGCGCAGATCAATGAGATTGGTTTTGGCTTTTTCAAGTCTGGTCGTCACCCGTTTGACATCGGCAATGGTGGCATTACCAGCTTTTTCGCTCGCCGATACCAGCCGTAGAATATCCTTGTGCGAGGTGATGTTCTGGCGGGCGACTTTGATGTGTTCTGCCGCTTCTTTGGTGCTCAAAAAGGCTTGGGCGACCTCCATGGCGACCGTGTTCATTTTGTCAATACGGCGATAGCCAGCCGAGTTGTAAAGGGCCTTGCGACGATCAACTTTGCCCTTGGTCCGGCCAAAGTCATAAAGGGTCTGGTGCAGATCAACGCCAAATTCCTGACGAGGGATAGCGGTGTTTCTCTGATCATCAGTGTCGTAATTTTCCGGCCCGAAGGCGGCGCGGATATCCACCGTGGGGTGATAGCCGGCCCGGGCGATATCGATGCTTGCACGCTCGCCGCGCTCTGGCGCAAGGGCGATGCCAATATCGGGATTGTCACGCAAGGTGTGACGGATAATTGATGCCAGATCGCGATAATTCTGCGCGGCTAACGGCGCTGAAATGGTTGTTCGTGGCTCCCGGCTGACAGTGGTCGCAAACAGCGGCCTAAGGGGCGCCGCGCGGCGAGCCGTGGTTTTTGGTGTTACTATTTTTGGCGAGGCATGAGCCTTGCGGCCAATCGCCAGCGGCGGCTGTGCAGGCTGGCTGGTCGCCACATGTGTCTGCCATTTTTTGGTGGGGACTATCTGGGCTTTGGTCATCGGGCTGGCTGGCTGGCAGATATTGGCTTTGGCGCCTTTTTTATAGCTGCAGGACAGCTTGGATATTTTAAGATTTTGCTGCGTGCAGCCAGAAAGGAATACTGCCCCCAGAATTAGGAGCAGCACTGATTTAAGCGAGGAGATCCCTATGATCTGCGTTTTGGTGCTAAAAGATAGCAAAACCATCCTACTTTTTGTTAAAACAATCAACTAAGTAGGATTAACCCTCTTTCCCTTAAAGGCGCGTTAATTTGGGTGTCAGGTTGAACCAGAAAAACTTCTGGGAAAGGGCAAAATTCTTGCTTCTGGTTGGGTCAAAACCGCGAATATACGCTGATTTATGATACAGGGTCTGTGATGATGGCGACCCCGGCGCGGCGCTGGTCTCCCACCCCTTCAAGCTGATTTGTCGCAGTTCTGCGCACCGCGTGCACGCCACCAAAAAACATGTTCGGTGCTGGCCAGCCGTGAGCATCCGGGTGCACTTTCATCAATTGTTGCTTGGCACTGCGGGTAAACGGGGCTGTTATTGGAGCATTTTCAAAACTGATATGACCGCCTTGTTCGCAGTGCAGTCTTGGCGCTTCGATGGCCTCCTTGAGGGAAAAGCCATGATCTATGAGACCGCTGGCGACCTGTAATATGGCGCTGCGGATGCGGTTGGAGCCTCCTGAACCAAGAACGGTCAGGCTGTTGTCGGGCGATTTGATGAGGGTCGGGGCCATCATGCTGGAGAGCCGTTTATCCTCTTGCCAGCAATGAAATCCTTGATCATGCAAATCCTCTTCCCCCAGCATATTGTTGAGCATAATGCCGCTATCTCCCAGCATCAGCCCATTGCCCTCGCCATTGCTGATGGTCAGCGCGGCGGCGTTGCCAGCTGTGTCAATGGTGCTGATATGGGTGGTGCCGCGACTGGCGGAGGGATGGGTATTGGCAGCGGCGAGATGTCGGGCGATATGATCATCATCGGCAAACTGTTCGAGGCAACTGGTCTTTTGGCTGCGGGCCTTGTTGGTGAGCGACATGGCTTGCACGAGGTCGAGCAAATCAGGAGCGCCATGGGGACACAGGCGCTCCAGCACCCCAAAGGCAAAGCCGATCAGGGGGCCGCCCGCACAAGGGGCCGGATTGAGAAAAAGCTGCTGATCGCGATAGGTCTGGACGAGCGGTCGTCGTCGCTCGACCTTGTAGGACACTAGATCTTGAGCGCTTAGATGGCCGCCTTGCTCAGCGGATTGGGCGATTATCGCCTTGGCCAGCGCCCCTGTTCGGAAATGGGCTTCGCCGTGGCTAAGCAAGGCCTCAAGAGTGCGGGCAAGGTCGCGATTATGAAACCGCTCGCCTTTTTTGAGAAGTCTCCCCGTTGGGGCAAACAACGTTTTTGCGGCGATGTCTCTGGTGAGGATTGGCTCAATGACTTCAAACAGATAGGCGTGAAAAGCGCTGACCTCTACCCCGTCCTGGGCCAGAGCGATGGCGGGTTCGAGAATTTGCGCGAGGGGCAAGTTGCAAAGGTCTTGATGAATGGCAAACAGGCCAGGAATAACGCCAGGCGTTGCGCTCGATCCGGCGCCGATATGGAATTCCTGGGTGGCGGGACCAAAATCGGCATCAATGGCATGGAAATCAAGATCGCTGACGGGACGTTTGCGGCAAGGCGTTTGGGCAAAAAAATCATAGAGGATGGTTTGATCAAGATCGGCCCGATAGGCCATCATGAAGCCGCCGCCGCCCAGCGAGGAGAGAACGGTTTCGGGAAGGCCAGAGGCGACCATGCCTGCCATGGCCGCATCAAAAGCATTGCCACCAGCGTGCAACATGGCGGCGGCGGCCCTGGCCGTATTTTCATGTCCTGCGGCGACAACACCTTGCATGATCGGCTCTTTCAATTTGCAACAAGCCTATATGTGTCATCCCCTCGTGGGAGCGGATACATAACCACAGGTTCCGTAATTTTATGCCAATCTGTACCAATATTTCTCAGATCAAAGAGTATGGTTCCGCGCCTTGGCGGGGCTGGCAATGAGAATAGTTGCAACATTACCAATCATCTTGTTTAGTCAAGATTATTCTGGTTGCCTAATTGACGACGCGATCTTCATCTTCTGGGGTATTGGTGCCAGCTCCAGGTTCTTGCCACAACAGCCAGGTCTGGTTTTCTTGCGATTTCATGGCTTCGCCAACGGCACCCACATCAAATTTGTCCAGGCGGTTTTTGAGTTCCAGAAGCAGCAGCTCGGCTCCTGTGGCAGCGCCTGGATAAACGCAGCCCGAGGCGTTGTCGCGCCCCCATACAATCCACACGTGAGCGGGCGCTTCTTCGTTTTCGCCGCCGGTGGCCTCGATGGTCACCTTGACAATATCGCTCCAGTTGACGCGTTCCTCGCTGCCATCAGGGCGAGTGCAATAGGGACCGCTATCGTCAAATGCGACGATATACTCATTTTCATTCTGGCTCATATTGGTATTTTCCCTTCGATCATTTTGAAACCTGTGCAGGCCCCATTTGTTTAGGCATTTTTATCGATATTTGACCCAAGCTCTTCGTCTTTATCACTGTCGGTTTTCTTAGAACGTGGTGCAGGGTCGGAATCTGGCAGGCTCATTGGCGGTTGTTTGGCAGCGTTGACCGTTTTTGCGCCGCCGTTGGCAACCGAGACAATGGCGGGTCGCAACACTCGTTCAGCGATCACATAGCCCACTTGAAACACCTCGACGACGGTGGTGTTGGGCAGGTCACTATCTTCGACTTGCTGCACGGCTTGATGTTGGTTGGGATCGAATTTCTCGCCCTTGGGGTCCAGTTGGGTGACCCCGTGACGCTCGAGCACTTTTTGCAGCTCCCGCTCATTCATTTTGACACCATCAAGAAAGCTTTTGAGCGCCTCGTCCTGTTCGGCAGCTTCCGCCGGCACGGCATCAATGGCCCGCTGGAAATTGTCGGAAAGGGGCAAAATATCGCGGGCAAATTCGCTGACCGCGTATTTTTTGATGTCGGAGCGCTCCCGTTCGCTGCGTTTGCGCAGGTTTTCCATATCGGCTGCTTGCCGAAGATAGCGATCCTTTAGATCAGCAATTTCTATTTCCAGTTGCTCCATGGGCCCTGGTAACAGCTCTCCATCGGCGTCGGTGAGCGGGTCGCTATCAAAGCTCCCGGCCTCGTCGCCCCGGGGCTGTGCATCAGCGGGCTTTGGTGCCATTTGTTCTTGGGCATCGTCCTGTTTTTTGTCGTTTGTCATTAAGCTTGATGGCTCCGTGATGATTAAATTTTATCTGTTGGTTCTGCTGGATACGAAAAAGGTCTGGCGAAATCAAGTCAGCAATCTACCCATCAGGCGGGCAGTATAGTCGACAACAGGGATAATACGCGCATAATTCAGTCTGGTTGGACCGATCACGCCGAGCACGCCGATGACCTTTTTTTGTTCATCCTTGAAGGGCGATACAATAATCGAAGAGCCGGACAATGAAAATCTTTTATTTTCAGAACCGATAAAAATACGAACACCCGACCCATCTTCCGCCGATTGCAGGATTTCGATCAGGTCTTTTTTGCTCTCCATATCATCGAACAATTGCTGGATGCGGGTCAGATCCTCCTCTGCGTTGAGATCGCGGATAAGGTGGGAGCGGCCCCGTACAATCAGGCTTTTGGCGTCGGCATGTCCCCCTGACCAGACGGCAATGCCGGATTCTACGACGCGTGCCGTCAACACATCAAGCTCAGCGCCCGCGGTTTCAAGATCGGCTTGCAGATGAGTGCGCGCCTCCATGATCGAGCGCCCTTTAATATGGGCATTGAGAAAATTGCTGGCTTTTGTGAGGCTGGCGGGGGGCAGACCATCGGGTAAATCAATCACCCGGTTTTCCACTTCGCCATCCTCGCCCACCAGCACCACCAGTGCCTTGGTGGGCTCCAGCGGCACGAATTCGATATGGCGGATCTGGGCCATTTTTTTGTCCGCCAGCACCAGTCCGGCGCATTGTGAGAGACCAGACAAGAGTTCGGAGGCTTCCGACAAAACATCCTCCACCAGCCGTTCGCTTTCGCCTTGACCAGGATCCATTTTTTTCTTGATCTGGTTGCGCTCGGCCTGCGAGATATTGCCGACTTCCAGCAAGCCATCCACGAACAGGCGCAGGCCTGTTTGGGTTGGCATGCGCCCGGCAGAGGTGTGCGGCGCAAAAATCAGGCCGCGCTCTTCCAGATCGGTCATGACATTGCGGACAGAGGCTGGCGACAGCTGCATGGGCAGCGCCCGGGAAATCAGGCGCGAGCCCACGGGTTCGCCGGTTTCCAGATAGGCTTCCACCACCTGCCGGAATATTTCGCGAGATCTTTGGTCAATATCATCAAGTTTTTTGATGGGGGGCCTCATTGGTTATTTGGAGCATCCATATCAGATGTCGTGAAAAAGCGTCAAATGAATGGACTTTACACAACAGGCGCGACTATGTTGCCGACCAATGCATACATAATACGATCAGAAGGAAATTCAAAGTTGATTAGACCAAGCAAACGCCAGAATGATGAAATGCGCCCTGTCAGTTTCGAACGCGGTGTCTCCATGCACGCCGAGGGCTCATGCCTCATTAAATGCGGCAATACCCATGTTTTGTGCATGGCCAGCGTCGAAGAGCGTGTGCCGCCATGGCTGAAGGGTCGCGGCAAGGGCTGGGTATCGGCGGAATATTCCATGCTGCCACGCTCCACAAGCGAGCGCATGCGCCGCGAAAGTACCATGGGCAAGGTCGGGGGCCGTACTCAGGAAATCACCCGTCTGGTGGGGCGCTCCTTGCGCGCTGTGGTCGATATGAAGGCGCTGGGCGAACGCATGATCATGGTGGATTGCGATGTCTTGCAAGCAGATGGCGGTACCCGATGTGCCTCCATAACAGGTGCCTGGGTGGCGCTCAATGATGCTCTGCACTGGATGGCGGCCCGCGACATGTTTGGCGACAAACAGGTCTCTGATGTGATGCGCGACAGTGTGGCCGCCGTTTCCTGCGGCATCTATAAAGGCGAAGCCGTGCTCGATCTGGATTATCCCGAAGACAGTAATGCGCAAGCCGACACCAATTTCGTCATGACCGGCAAGGGCGGCATCGTCGAAATTCAAGGCACCGCTGAAGCCGAACCGTTTTCCGAAGAAGCATTTGGCGAGCTGATGACACTGGCCAAAAAGGGCGTGAAAGAACTCACCGATTTGCAGGGATTGGCTGTGGGATAGGGGTGTAAGCTCTTAAAATTTGGCTCCGATGATGGATTGAGCCGCTCTAACTGGCCATTATTCGCCAAATTTGAAATCATCATCTATCGCGCCGCGTCCATCGGCGGGGTAGTGACCAGCTTTAACATCGCGGTGATAGGAGGAATGGGGCCAGTCGGCCATCTCCTTCACATAGCCGTGTTTGACGGGATTAAAATCCGCCCCTTCAACATTGAAACGCAACATCTGTACACGTCTTTGAAAACACCTCACATGGGGTTTTGTAGTTGAGCCATTTTCTTGGCCGCCGGTTCAGTTTGTCCTCGACCGCCTGAACCTGCGCCGGTGTCAGCTTAGCAAAATCAGTTCCTTTTGGAAAATATTGTCGAACGAGGCCGTTGGTATGTTCATTGA
>JAJRRW010000076.1 GCA_024279115.1 Alphaproteobacteria bacterium | reverse complement strand
TCATACGCGGTCATTATGTCAGAGTCGTTTTGTGTCAGGTGAATGGGAAAAATCGCAGTGCATATTGGCCATACGGACGAGATTATTTTCTTTCAGATGGCGCAAAAAGGCCGGTCAGAATGATTGGGTATGGGCGCACGATGCTCTAAACAGGCTGGCTTCACCAATGTTTTGACGCAATTGACAAGTGCGGCACCTGGCGAGTTGGAAAACATTCCAGGCACGAAGCAGTTTACCAGATAGGGTTGTCCAGGTTTGCTCTCATTGGTCATTTGGTAGAAAAAACAACCGAAATTAGCGACAAACTACCTGGAAATAATGACAAATAGCAATGTTGCGTCTGGTGAGGATTGACCGATCAGGGTCTGTGCAGTTAATCTGTGTATGGATCGTTGAGGGGCTTTGTTTTCCAAAGTAATGTTTTTATAGTCCGGGGGAATTTCTTGTGCGCATTTTATTTCTGATTGCGCTTGCTGGTGTAGTACTTGCGGGCTGTTCAAAAAAACCGATGGAAGTTGATCGCATTACACCGATAAAATCCACCAGCGGGTCCACCGAGACGGATGTTTACGCAAGCCGTCGCAAGGCTGGAGAAAAAGTACCCGAGCTGGCCGGTGATCAGATTGTTCCCATTCGGACCTATATGGTCAATAGCGACGGGTTTGGCATTGGCGATGAGATCGCCGGAGCAAAATGCAATGTCAATGCTCGGGATTTTTCCGCAGATGTCGTCACCCCTGCGAAGGTCAGGCTGCCTAATTACCGGATGCAGTCAAGCGCCATCTCTGTGCGTTGCAGCAAGGCTGGTTACACAACCAGAACGGTGGATCACTCCGTTTATAATCGGACTAAAAACGACAGATTGAATATGGGGTCCCAGGCAGGGCTGCTTGGTGTGCTGGCCGTGGTGGCGATAAATGCGGTGTCGGATGAAAAGACCCATGATTATAAATACCCCGTCCTCAAAGTGGTTCTGGTGCCGCTCCCAGAGAAGGGGCGCAAGAAGGGCCGCTAGAGCGGTTTGCATTCACTCGCGGTCAGAAACAGCTGAACAGTTTTGCTTCGGTTTCAAGTTAAGAAATGCAGGATATATCTGGATATTTTCAAATTTCTTGACGCCGAAAACGGAGCAAAAATCTCAGCTGGAATGATTGCGGGTGAACGCAAACCGCTCTAGATGCGAAGTCGCAACAGGTTGTTCTGATCCAGACCGAGGCGGCTGATGGGTGGTTTTTTACGCCAATAAAATTGGAAATATCTCGACATATCCCATCTTTATTGGCTTGAAACCAAATCAAAACTGCTCAGATGGTTCCGATCGCGAGTAAAAGCAAAAGGCGCTAGCCTCGATAACGCACCAGCCAGAGAGCGCCAGCATAGTCATCCGAGATGAGTAAGCTGCCATCAGCACGTTCGAATATATCGACGGGGCGACCGATGACTTTTTTACCTTGCAAAAAACCGGTGAGGAACATTTTGCGACTGATCGTGCCATCTTTGTTGAAGTGCAGCGAGACAATCCGATAGCCATTTTTGGTCGACCGGTTCCAGCTGCCATGCTGGGCAACCAGCGCCGTGTTTTGCATATCAGCTGGTTTTTGATGGCGCAGAAAACGAACCGATAAGGGGGAGATATGAGCCTCGAAATTAAAGGCCGGTTTTTGGGCCTTGCCGTGAACGGCTGGTTTGTAAGCCTTGCCGAATTCGGGGTCTTTGATATTGTCACCGTGGCGAAACGGCCAGCCGTAAAACTGGTTCTTTTGAATTTGATTTAACTCGTCTGGCGGGAAATCATCGCCGAGCCAGTCGCGGCCATTGTCAACGCCATACAGCTCATCGGTCCGGGGGTGCCAGTCAAAGCCCACAGTGTTGCGAAGGCCGGTCGCAAAGATTTCCGGTTTAGCACCGCTATCTGGTTGAAAGCGCAAAATGGTGGCACGCCAGGGATGCTTTTCCTTGCAGACATTGCAGCTGGAGCCAACCGCCACATAGAACCAGCCATCCGGGCCTTTTTTCAAGGTACGGGTTGAGTGACCGCCATTGTTGGGCAAGCCTGACAAGACGGTTTGCTTTTTGCCGCTAAAGGCTCTTTTTTTCTGGTCAAAGCGCATGCGAAACACCCGGTGTTCCTCGGCGACATAGAGCCAGCCTTCATCCAGCAACACGCCGTGGGGCTGGTTGAGGCCGCCCATCAAGGTCTTGACCTTGCCGTCAGCAGAAACCAGATAGAGTTTTGAGCCCCGCGAGGAGACAATCAAATCACCGGCGCTGGTTTCGATGATCAGCCGTGGTGACTTCATGCCAGTGGCGAACAGCGATACTTCATAGCCTTGCGGAAGGCGGGCTGCTCTGGTCATTTTTTGTTGTAATTGATCGCCAGGGGCCGCGAAGGCTTTTGGCGCGATGATATTGACGGGGGAGTGCCAGGAAGACAGGGATAGCAATCCAGCGAGAATGGCAACCGATGCCAGACCCCCTATTGGTCTGCGCAACCATCGAGATTTTGGTGCGCAGGTATGTTGTCTATCTGTCTCCATGAGTGAATGATCCTTGCTCTTGCTAGTTTAACCGCCTATCTGTCATTTTGAGTTCATTGACGAAATTATCAAGTGTGATTCCCTCATATTCGGGGGACAAAAGGGGAAAGTCATGGATATTTGGGGATCCGTACCAAAAATACCGACGGCTCATCACGAGCGCACCGGCGATGATGATGATATTGATTTCGAGATCAAGGGATCTGAAATGCAATTTGTCGAGGTCGAGCTGGACCCGGGCGAAAGCGCCATCGCCGAAGCTGGTTCCTTGATGTTCAAACATCCAGAAATTCATATGGATACGGTGTTTGGTGATGGTTCAAAGCAACAAGCCGAAGCGGGCTTTCTTGGCAAAATAGCCGGTGCTGGCAAGCGCATCTTGACCGGTGAGAGCCTGTTCATGACCTTGTTCACCCATCAAGGCGTTGGCAAGGCCCGCGTGGCCTTTGCGGCGCCCTATCCAGGGCATATCCTGCCCATCAAGCTGGACAAGCTGGGGGGCGGGCTGATTTGCCAGAAAGACAGCTTGTTGTGCGCGGCGCGCGGTGTGCAGGTGGGGATCCATTTTCAGCAAAAAATCATGACCGGCCTGTTCGGCGGGGAAGGATTCATCATGCAAAAGCTTGAGGGCGATGGCTGGGTGTTCGTGCATGCTGGCGGCACGGTGGTTGAGCGGGAGCTGAAAGACGGCGAAGTCCTGCATGTGGACACCGGTTGTCTGGCCGCCATGATGCCCTCGGTGGATTTTGATCTCGAACGGGCCGGATCGGTCAAGTCGATGATTTTTGGCGGCGAAGGCGTGTTTTCGCCAAGCTTACCGGGCCGGGCAAGGTCTGGCTGCAATCCTTGCCGTTTTCCCGGCTGGCCGGGCGCATGGCGGCGGCGACCGGTATGGGGGGAAGCCATAAAGGGGAGGGCTCACTTCTGGGGGGAATTGGCGGCATGCTTGATGGTGATTAACATTGAAATGGTAATTAACATGGCCCATGTGAGTGATTGAACCGCTTCTTGAAGTCAGGGCTCAAACATCCCAGATTTCTTTAGGGCGCGAACTGTTTTCGAGACCGTTCAGGGACGCAGACCCGCAAACCGCTTTGCAACGTCTGTCTGAGATAATTGGTTTTTTCCGGCTGGGGACAACATAAAACCCCTATTTGAAAAGACCAGACATCTGTATTATTGAGTTTGACTGGACTTTTACCCTTGAAGTCGTGCGGAGCCATCGCATAGTTTCATGTAATCGGCGTTTACTGGTTCTGATCGACAAGGTGAGATCAGGGCTATGAAACCAAACAACAAAAAATACGGGGTTGGCTGGAATATATGATCTATCTGCTTTTATGTGTTGGGCTGGCCTTGCTGTTGATTTGCGGAGACGCGCTGGTGCGCGGCGCGGTGGCGCTGTCGGTGAAGCTGGGTATTCCCACTCTGGTCATTGGCCTGACAATTGTGGCTTTTGGCACCTCGGCCCCTGAACTGGTTGTCTCCTTGCGCGCCGTTCTTGCTGATGCCCCGGGCATGGCGATTGGCAATGTGGTGGGCTCCAATATCGCCAATATCTTGTTGGTGCTTGGTTTGCCGGCAATGATCGTTGCCACCGATACGCAACAGGAATTTATCGTTCACAACACGCTTTATGTGATTGCCGCGACCATTATTTTCATTGCCCTTTGCTTCGTTGGACCCCTGTCATTTTTCCACGGTGCTTTTTTGTTCATTTTGTTGATTGGTTTTTTGCTGGTCCAGGCGCGCCGCGCCGAGCAGCATAAAGATGCCGCCACCGTTCTGGGGGCCGAGGCCATGGAAATGATCGATGGGGATGCAGGAGCTCCCAAGAGCAACTGGAAGATCTATGGACTGCTGCTGGGAGGCCTTGTTGGCTTACCGATTGCCGCGGCCATTACGGTTGATGCGGCCACCGAAATTGCCCGCCGTTTTAATGTTTCTGATGAAGTCATCGGATTGACAATCGTGGCGCTTGGCACTTCATTGCCCGAACTGGCCACGACTTTGACCGCCGCGATCCGTGGTCAGGCAGCCTTGGCGATCGGCAATGTGCTGGGATCAAACCTGTTTAATCTGCTGGCTGTCATGGGCGTCACTGCCATGGTCGCCCCCGTGCCTATTCCCGAGGTTTTCTTGCTTATTGATCTTTGGGTCATGCTGGGCGCCAGCATGTTGCTGCTGCCATTTGTGCTCAAGGGGCACCAGATCGGCCGGGTCCCGGGAGCTGTGTTTCTGGCGGGGTATCTGTCCTATATGTATTTCCTCTATTCTCCCCAGACAAAAGCGGCTGCCAATGCCATGGAAGCCACTGGTGCCTTGATGAAATAAACATTGGGACCTGGACAGGAGCTGGATTTTGGAAATCTTAAGGCTGCTTGGCAAAACTGACAAATAACGCTCAAGAGGCCTTGCAAACGAGGGTGGTGCTGGACTATATAGCGGGCAGGGAGGTTGGCGTTGGACGTATTCCTCGCCAACCGGGTCAGGTCCGGAAGGAAGCAGCCCTAACGAGATCCTATACGGGTCAGTGTCCAGCCTCCTGCATTTTTTCAGCTCCGGTTGTCAAATCATGAGACCCATCGAAACGCTCAGCAATATTGGCCCCAAATCGGCGCGGATGCTGGAACAGATCGGGGTGGCAACGATTGACGAACTGCGCCAGCTTGGCAGCGTCAATGCCTATCAAAAACTGCAATTTTGTTTTGCCAATCAACTCTCGCTTAATTTCCTGTGGGCTATGCATGCCGGTTTGCAAGATCGTGACTGGCGTGATGTGACAACAGAAGAAAAGGACAATCTCAAAGAGCAGCTTGCAGCGAGGCGCAAGGCTCCTTAATGTCTTCCCATGAGCAAAACCGATAAAAAACCCTCCAGCGATCAACCAGCCTATATGGTGCTGGCGCGCAAATACCGGCCCGCCAATTTTGACGAGCTGATCGGCCAGGGCGCCATGGTGCAAACCCTGGGCAACGCCTTCAAGCTGGGGCGCATCGCGCAAGGCTTTATGCTGACGGGGGTGCGCGGGGTCGGCAAGACGACGACAGCGCGTATTCTGGCCCGGGCGCTCAATTATGAGCGCGAGGGCGATGATAAAAATGAAATCGGTGCCAGCATCGATATGAGCGAGCTTGGTGTCCACTGTCAGGCCATCATGGAAAGCCGCCACGTCGATGTGCTGGAAATGGATGCGGCCTCGCATACCGGCGTTGATGATATCCGAGAGATCATTGAGAGCACCCGCTACAAGCCGCTCTCGGCACGCTACAAGGTCTATATCATCGACGAGGTGCACATGCTCTCCAAATCGGCCTTCAACGCCTTGTTGAAGACGCTGGAGGAGCCTCCCGTGCATGTAAAGTTTATCTTTGCCACCACCGAGGTGCAAAAAGTACCCGTGACGGTTTTGTCGCGCTGTCAACGCTTTGATCTCAAACGGGTGGAGATGGAAGAGCTGGTGGCCCATTTCGACAAGATCTCTGCCAGTGAAGGGGCCAAGATTGACCAAGAGGCGCTGGCCTTGATCGCCCAAGCGGCGCAAGGCTCGGTGCGCGATGGCTTGTCCATACTGGATCAGGCCATTGCCCATGCGCAAAAAGACAAGGTTGAGGGGGATGATGTGCGGGTCCTGCTGGGATTGGCCGATCGCATGCGTATTTTTGATTTGCTGACCAGTGTCTTGAAGGGGCAGGCCGCGGACGCGATCAGGCAATGCACCGAGCTGTTCACCGATGGCGTAGATCCGGTTCGCATCTTGATTGATCTGGCCGAAACCACTCATATTTTGACGCGCCGGAAAATTCTCGATGACCGGGGCGCCGCTGCGTTAAGTGAAGCCGAGCGTGGGCGTGCCCAGCAAATGGCCGAGCAATTGTCGATGCCGGTGCTGTCGCGCTGCTGGCAGATGCTGTTGAAGGGCATTGATGAATGTGGCAAAGCCCCCAATCAGATGGCCGCCGTTGAGATGATTTTGATCCGTATTTCCTATGCGGCCGATTTACCCTCGCCCGAAGAGCTGGCGCTGGCCATTCAGAACATGAACGCTGGCCCCTCTCAAGCGGCAGCGCGAGGGGGAGAGGCAAACCATAGCGCGGCTCCTCGTGCCATGACTCAAGGCGCAAGAGCTGATCAGCAAGCGCCGCAAGCCCCGCACCTCCCCCCGCACGCTATGAGCAGTGGCTCCGGGGGCATGGCTTTGGCGGGCTCTGCGCAGGTGCAGCCACAGGCCGGGTCTTTTCAGGCCGATGCGGGCAATACTCTGTCGGGATTTGAAGATATTGCCGAGCTGATTGGCCGCGATGGCGGACTGGTCCTGAAAATTGCCTTTGAAGAACATGTGCGCCCGATCCGCTTTGAGCAAGGCACCATTGAGATTTCGCTCACCGATGAAGCACCGCGCGGGCTTGCCAATGACATCAAGCGTTTGTTGAACAATTCGACGAGGGACAACTGGGTCGTGGTG
>JAJRRW010000075.1 GCA_024279115.1 Alphaproteobacteria bacterium | reverse complement strand
GTTTATCTTGGGGATATGGGCCTTGATGTTTTTTTGGGGCGCGATCAATACCCTTGTGCGGGGCGCAAACAGCCGGGGTGGTATCATCATCGTGCCGGTGGGAGAGGCGACAAGCAGCTGGTCTGGCGGTCGTGGTGGCGGTGGTTTTGGCGGTGGTGGCGGCTTTTCTGGCGGCGGCGGCAGCTTTGGTGGTGGCGGCTCATCAGGAGGTTGGTAGCCTGTCAGCGGCGTGCCTCCAGGGCGGGGTGTGCACCAGAACAAAGCGCCAGGTGGAATGAAACAGGAGACAGCATGTCTGTATTTTCGAGTGACGACAAGCAGCGTATCGCACAAGCGATTACCAAGGCGGAGGCTTCCACCAGCGGCGAGATTGTCGTGGTGGTGGCCAGGCGCAGTGATGACTATCGCTTTATCGCTTTGATGTGGGCGGCTTTGCTGGCGCTGGCGCTGCCGCTTGTTTTGATTTATCTGCCCCGGCTAACCGGCTGGCGACTGGCCTTTTCGGGGCCAGAACTACTCTATGCCATTCAGCTTGTCTGGTTCCTGGTGCTGACTGCATTGTTTCAGCTACCGATGGTAAGATATGCGCTGGTGCCACGCCGCATCAAGCAGTTGCGCACGAAACGGGCCGCCATGGAACATTTCATTACCCAGGATTTGCACACCACAAGAAAGCGTACCGGCGTGTTGATCTATGTCTCGCTGGCCGAACGACAGGCTGAAATCATCGCTGATGACGGGATTGCCAAAAAGCTCGATCAATCGGTCTGGCAACAGGCCGTCGATGCCCTGACAAAAGAAATGAGCCAGGGAAACCCGGCCGATGGTTTTATAAACGCCATTGAGCAATGCGGCGCCGCTATGGCCAGCCATTATCCCCCCGGTGCTTGCGAGCCCAATGAGCGTCCCAATCATCTGATTGAATTGGAGGGGGGCGGATAGATTGCCTTGCGGCGACAGCCTGTCGCCTTGCTTGATACAAATGCAACCGACACGCGCTGGCGGGCCGGTTGCATAAGATGGGGACATCCCACCTTCCGTCATACTGACGCTACTTGCCCTTCCAGGGCACCAGCTTACGCTCCAGCCAGCGCATGAACAGATCGAACGTGTAGGCGATGACCCCAATCACGATAATGCCCATGATGACCACATCGGTGACCAGGAATTCCGAGGCACTCATGATCATGGCGCCAAGTCCTTCTTCCGTTGCCACCAGTTCTGCGGCCACCAGCGTCGTCCAGCCAAAACCAATGGCAATACGCATGCCGGTGAGGATTTCCGGCATCGCCCCTTTGAGGATCACATGCCACAAGATCTGCACCTTGCTGGCCCCCAGCGAAAAGGCGGCATGGATCTGCTCGATGGCCACCGAGCGCACTCCCGCTCTAGTATTGAGGACAATGGGAGCGAGCATGGCAAGGTAAAGCAATACCATTTTTTGAGTTTCATCAATCCCGAACCAGATCACCGTCAAGGGCAGATATCCCAGAGGCGGCAGGGGGCGGTAGAACTCGATGGGCGGATCAAAAATCCCCCGAAACACTCGGTTGGTCGCCATCGCCATGCCGATTGGGATGCCGGTAATGGCGGCCAGCGCGAAGGATCCGAAGATGCGGGTGAAGCTGGCCTGGGTATGTTGCCAGAGCGTACGGTCCTGATAACCATCGGTGGCCACCAGCATGAATTTGGCCCATACGGCCCCAGGAGAGGGTAGGAACAAAGGCTTGATAAGCGGCCCGATGGCTGGCATCGTCACAAGGTACCAAAACGAAAACAGGCCAATCGCCGAGGCAATGGCAATGCTCGTGCTATTGCCCATGCCAGGAGCGCCGTAAGCGTCTCCAGGTTTGGCGGGGCCGGCTGAAAACAGGTTTTTCAAGAAGCCTTGTGACGGTTTGCGGGAGTTAGCCATTGAGCTGTCCTCCCTCGACTTCATCGCCGTGAATAATGGACAGAATTTTCTCACGCATGGCGATAAAATCGGGGTCGGATTTGACTTTGCGTGCATCGCGGCAATCAAAAAACCGTTGATAGAAATCAAGCTCGAACTCATGCGTAATGCGCCCCGGGCGAGGGGACATGACAATCAGGCGGGTGGCCAGGAACAAGGCTTCTTCCACACTATGGGTGATGAAAAATACCGCTTTATGGGTTTCTCGCCAGATATCAAGCAGCAATTCTTGCATGCTATCGCGGGTCAAGGCATCAAGCGCTCCCAACGGCTCGTCCATGAGCAAGACCTTGGGATCGCTGGTCAAGGCGCGCGCCAGCCCGACGCGCTGCTGCATGCCGCCTGACAGCTCATAGGTGCTGTGATTTACGAAATCTTCCAGCCCCACGAGTTTGAGATATTTGTTGGCGATCTCGCGGCGCTTGGTTGCGCCAATCCCTTGCAGCTTGAGACCAAAGGTGACGTTTTTAACGACATTCAGCCAAGGCAGCAAAGCGTGTTTTTGAAACACCACACCACGATCGGCGCCCGGCCCGGTCACCGGTTCATCGCCAAGCGTCACATGACCACTGGTGGGCTCCAAAAAGCAGGCCAGAAGATTTAAAAAGGTGGTCTTGCCGCAACCAGAGGCGCCCAATGCGACAACGAAATCTCCTGGCTTCATTGTGAACGAGACATTTTGCAAGGCGTGCACCCCTTCGCCGCCACGGGTGGGGTAAATGACCGTCACATCATCGGCTATCAATTCAGAGGCGGTGGCGCTATCCATCCCCCCTGGAGGCGGCGCGGCCTTTTGGTCTGGCGTATTTTCGGTTTGATCAATCATGATAATTCCTCTGGTTTGGATAAAAAAAGGGCTGCGAACATATGGTTCGCAGCCCAGTGAGAGGAAGGATTATTTTCCAAGGGCCTTTTTGACCCAGGTGTCATTGACCGTGCTTCCATAATCGGGCAGCACTTTATCTATCTTCTTTTCCCCCTTCAAGAAGGTCGAGGTATGGAAAATGGCCATGGCTGCACCGCCTTTGGCACCACCACCAAGCCAGGTCGTAGATGCTTGTTCTGCGAGTGTGGGGAAGCCATAAAGTGCCAGCACACCGCCGACATCGGCGTCATTGCCACCAACCAGCTTGACGATCTTTTTGGCATTGTCGGTCCCTGGGCCAAACGAGGCGGGGTTAGCGCGATAAGCTTCGTCGGCCGCCGCGATGGTTTTGACAAAGCTGACCATAAAGTCAGGATTTTCTTTCGCCCATGTCTTGTTGGAAACCAGGCCATCAAAGGTTGCTTTGCCCCAACTGGAAAGCGTGCCAGAGGTGATCAGTACCTTGCCGGTTTTTTTGATGCGTCCAAGGGCCGGGTCCCAGACGAAAGCCGCATCAATATCACCGCGTTCCCAGGCGGCGGCAATGGCATTTGGTTGCATGTTGAGAATTTTCACCGATTTTGGATCAATGCCAAACTGCTCAAGCGCGAACAGGGTATGGAAATGGGTTGTCGAAACAAATGGCACACCGATTTTTTTGCCCTTTAGATCCTGGGGCGCATTGATCCCAGACCCGTTACGAACGACAAGCGCTTCTGCTGAAGCGATATCTTCGGTAATCCAGAACAACTCAATATCGAGACCCTTGCTGATACCAGCGGCGATAGGGCTGGAGCCAGCCAGGGCGATATGAATATCACCTGAGGCCATGGCGTTGATGACCTTGGAACCGGAGTTGAATTTTTTCCAGTTGATCTTGTAACCCGAGGCCTTTTCGAAATCGCCGTTGGCGATAGCCACTTTCCAGGGGTTATAGATTGTCTGATAGCCAATCGTCACTTCTTTGGCAGCAACGGCCAGGCTGACCCAGGCAAATGTGGCGGCCAGGCCAATCAGTATGGTTGTAAAAAGTTTCTTCATTTCTTCCTCCCGTGTTGGACTTTATTGCGCTCACACTCTTGAAAAACAGTATGTGGGAGCGATTTTGCGACAAAGAGCGAGGCTGGAAAAATACGCCAGCGCGGTCTCGTGGCAATTTTTTTAAAAACAGTTTAGTTGGTTTTTTGTGACGATACCTCCTTGAGTGTTTGTCTTAGTTTTTCGACGATCTCATCAATATGAGAGCGCTCGCAAATCAGTGGCGGTGCCATGATGCCCGCGTCTCCGGTGAATTTCATATGCACCCCATTCCAGAACAGTTTTTCCTGAACCTGCGCGCCGCGCCCGCCAGCAGCGCTTGTTGGTGCCACATCAATGCCCGCGATCAGGCCATAGCCGCGAATGTCGGTGACCAGATCGAGATCACGAAGGCTGAACACCGCATCAAGGAAATAGTCCGACAGGTCGGCAGCGCGTTGGAACAGATCTTCTTTTTCATAGATATCAAGAGCGGCGATGCCCGCAGCACAGGCGGCGGGGTGACCCGAATAGGTGTAGCCATGGAAGAACTCAACGGCCTTTTGGGGAGCCGCTTGTGTGATGGTTTCGTAGATAATATCCTTGACGGCAACGGCCCCCATCGGCTGAGCGCCATTTGTCAGGGCTTTGGCCATGGTCATGATATCGGGGGTAACGCCAAAGGCCTGCGCCCCAAAGGCGGTGCCAAGTCGGCCAAAGCCACAGATCACCTCGTCGAACACCAGCAAGATACCCTGAGCGTCGCAAATTTCGCGTAATCGCTGCAGATAGCCCTTTGGCGGCACCAAAATTCCGGTAGACCCGGCAAGCGGTTCGACGAAGCACGCCGCGATGGTCGAGCCGCCATAATTTTCGACAAAACGTTGCAGGTCTTCAGCAAGCTCGGCGCCATGTTCGGGCTGGCCGCGCACAAATCGGTGTTTTGGCAACCAGGTATGGCGCATACACACGACATTAGGCATGACCTGGGTGAATGTTTCCCGGTTTTTGACCATGCCGCTAAGTGATGTGCCGCCGATATTGACGCCATGATAGGCGCGCTCACGCGAGACAAAGCGGGTGCGCTGACCTTCGCCTCTGGCGCGGTGATAGGCCATGGCAATCTTCAAGGCGGTATCGATCGCTTCCGAACCCGAATTGACAAAAAACACGTGATTGATCTCGTCAGGGGTCAGCGCGGCTATTTTGCGCGCAAATTCAAATGAACCTGGATGGGATAATCCAAAGGGGGCGGTGTAATCATTTGTCTTGAGCTGTTCGAAAACCGCGTCGGCAATTTCTTTGCGGCCATGGCCAGCGGCGGCGCAAAACAACCCTGACGAGCCATCCAGAACGGTGCCGCCCTTATGATCAGTGAGATGGATCCCCTGGCTTTTGACGACCAGCCTGGGGGAGCGCTTGAAGTCACGATTGGCGGTAAATGGCATCCAGTGATGCGCGAGAGAATTGGCGGAATATTGCACGAATTGATCCTCCTGGTTCACACCTGTACTGCGTTCAAAGCGGCAAATAATGGATTTGTTGCCACCGGCCACAACCGATTTTCAAGATGCCTTGACATTAACTTTTAGCTGGCCTAGCCAATAGGTCCAGATGGCGGTTTTCCTTAGGACAGTTCATGCAGGATTTTCTATTTCAGATTCAGCGATCGAAAACCGCCAGTCTGCAAACCCAGATCCGTGAAGTTCTGGTTTCAGCCATTCTGGCCGGGCATTTGCCCGCCGGCGAGCGCATCCCCTCGACGAGAGAAATGGCCAAATCGCTTGGCGTGTCGCGCAATACCGTTTTGCTGACTTATCTGGTGCTTGCGGATGATGGCTATCTGGAGGTCAAAAACCGGAGCGGTTATTATGTCAATGGCGCCATCTTAAACGGTCATGCAGAGCCCCCGCAAACGGCTGCTGTGCCGGGAGCTGGCCCTGCCTGGAAGACTAAATTCAGGGTCCGCCCCAAGAAGCAGGACAATATCAAAAAACCGGTGGACTGGCGCAACTATCCTTACCCCTTCATCTATGGCCAGATTGATCACAAGCATTTCCCCATGGCGGAATGGCGCGAATGTCAGCGCCAGGCGCTAAGCGAAAAATCATTTGATGTCTGGACCAATGATGCGCGCGATCAAGATGATGAAATGCTGGTGGAGCAGATCCGCACAAGACTATTGCCGCGCCGCGGGATCATGGCCTCGCGCGATGAAATTCTTGTCACCCTTGGGGCGCAAAACGCCATTTATATTATCGCCAGCCTGCTGGTTGGTCCGCAGACAACCGTTGGCTTTGAAGACCCCGGCTATCCTGATGCCCGCAATATTTTTGCTCTCAAAACCGAGCGCATCATGCCCATTCCGATTGATGATGGTGGCCTTGTCATCAATAGCCGCCTTGATGGCTGTGATCTGCTTTATGTCACGCCCAGCCATCAGTTTCCAACCACGGTTACCTTGTCGCGAGAGCGGCGGGCGCAGCTGATTGAACTGGCGGTCGCCAAAGATATGGTGATAGTTGAAGATGATTATGAATTTGAAATCAACTATATGAAGGAGGCGACGCCAGCGCTGAAATCTCTGGATGCGGGTAATAATGTCATCTATGTCGGCAGTTTGTCAAAATCCTTGTTTCCCGGTTTGCGGATCGGTTATCTGGTTGGTCCACGCGAATTAATCGAGGAAGCGCGGGCCCTGCGCCGTTTGATGGTGCGCCATCCCCCCAGCAACAATCAGCATACCACGGCGTTGTTTTTGGCGCTTGGGCATCACGATAGCCTGCTCTTGCGTTTGAACCGCAGCTATCGCGAGCGCTGGCGCGAAATGGGGCAGGCCCTGAAGGATTTTCTTCCCAATTCCAGCCGTGTTCCCTCTTTTGGAGGCTCCAGCTACTGGATCTGCGGGCGCGAGGGGCTGGATGCGGGGGCTTTGGCGCTGGCGGCGCGCAAAGAGGGAGTGATCATCGAACCGGGCCGCGTCCATTTTAATCGCCCCAACCCTCCCAATAATTATTTCAGGCTGGGTTTCTCGTCGATTGTTAAAAGCCGTATTCGGCCCGGCATTGAAATAATTTCCGAGCTTATTGACCAGCAATTGAAATCATGATGCCGATATTTTTGTGTCACTCACAGAGCTTGAATTGAGGTACTTGTCTTGGATTTGTACTGGCACATTTAATTCCTGAATCTGGTTCTAGCTAAACGGTTCGGCGCTATGCTCAAAATCGACAACACTTATTGCCCCGAAATCTGATTGTCAGGTTTTGGATTTTTCTGTTCAAGGGAGGTCATTATGCTTGTTGGTGTGCCAAAAGAAATCAAAGTCCATGAGTACCGGGTTGGCATGACACCGCCCAATGTTCGAGAATTGATTGCCCATGGCCATGAGGTGATTGTGGAAACCAGAGCCGGCATTGGCATTGGCATGTGCGACGCTGACTATGAAGCCGCTGGTGCCTCCATTGCCTCTGACGCCGAGGCGGTGTTTGAAGCAGCCGAGATGATTATCAAGGTCAAAGAACCCCAGGCGGGCGAGCGCGGCTTGTTGCGCTCAGGGCAAATCCTTTTTACCTATCTGCATCTGGCTCCCGATCCAGATCAGGCACAGGACCTCGTCAAGAGCGGTGCCGTATGTATCGCCTATGAAACGGTCACCTCACCTCATGGTGGCTTGCCTTTATTGGCCCCCATGTCTGAAGTGGCCGGGCGCATGTCTATTCAGGCTGGTGCCTATTTTCTGGAAAAGCCCATGGCGGCCTTGGCGTTTTACTGGGCGGCGTACCGGGGGTGGATCCTGCGAAGATTGTCGTGCTGGGAGGCGGTGTCGTGGGCACTCACGCCACTCATATTGCTCTTGGCATGGGCGCGGATGTTTGGGTGATTGATCGCAATATTGATGTTCTGCGTTCGAATTGGCGTCAGTTCGGGCGCACATTGAACACCGTTTTTTCAACAAGGGATGCTATTGAGCGCCACGTGCGTTCTGCTGATCTGGTGATCGGCGGCGTGCTGATCCCGGGAGCCTCCGCGCCAAAGCTTGTCAGCGCCGAGCTGATCAGTCAAATGAGGCCAGGATCGGTTGTTGTTGATGTGGCGATTGATCAAGGGGGCTGTTTTGAGACCTCTCATGCCACCACCCATGACGATCCTGTCTATACGGTCGATGGCGTTATTCACTATTGCGTCGCCAATATGCCCGGCGGCGTGCCGCGCACATCGGCGCAGGCGCTTAACAATGCAACCTTGCCCTATATACTTGAACTTGCTGACAAAGGCTGGAAAAATGCGTTGAGCGAAAATCCGCATTTGCTTGCCGGTCTCAATGTGTGTCATGGAAAAGTGACACATGCCGCCGTCGCCAAAAGTCTTGGCGCAGATTTCGTGGAAGCACAAACAGCGCTGGCCGCCTGACAGGGCCCGTCAATGATAAAAAAAATGGAGAAATAACGTGGTAAGAAAAATAGAACATTTCATTGATGGTACGCGCGTCAAGGGAACCAGCGGTCGCTCTCTTGGTGTTACCAACCCGGCAACGGGGGAGGTGATCGCACAAACACCGCTGGCCAGCACAAAAGAAGTGCGGGCGGCAATCTCCTTCGCGGCCAAAGCACTGCCCGCCTGGTCGGCCTTACCGCCCGCCAAGCGCGCCGAGATTTTTTTCAACTTCCGTGATCTGCTGAAAAGCCATCAAGATGAACTGGCCCCCATGTTGTCGATGGAACATGGGAAAACCATCCCCGATGCACATGGTGAAATTGGCCGTGGTATTGAAGTGGTGGAGTTCGCCTGCGGTATTCCCCACCTTTTGAAGGGCGAGTATTCCCAGGGCGTTGCGACAAATGTCGATAGCTATAATGTGCGCCAGCCCGTGGGGGTGTGCGCCGGTATCACGCCGTTCAATTTCCCTGCCATGGTGCCCATGTGGATGTATCCAGTGGCCATCGCCTGTGGCAATACATTTGTGCTCAAGCCCTCCGAAAAAAACCCAACCGTTACGGTGCGCATTGCCGAATTGTTTCATGAAGCAGGACTGCCAGCGGGTGTTTTGAACGTCATTAATGGTGACCGTGAAGCCGTTGAAGTCTTGCTCGATGATCCAGATATTGGCGCCATCAGCTTTGTTGGTTCAACGCAGATCGGCTCGCAGATCTATACCAAGGGGTGCGCTTCTGGCAAGCGCGTGCAGGCTTTGTGCGGCGCTAAAAATCATCTGATCGTCATGCCCGACGCCGATCTCGACCAGACCGTTGATGCGCTGATCGGTTCTGGCTATGGGTCCGCCGGGGAGCGTTGCATGGCCATTTCGGTGGTCGTGCCGGTTGGGGAAAAAACCGCGGACGCTCTGATTGAGCGCTTGGCCCCGCGGGTGCGAGATTTGAAAATTGCCCCTTATACTGACCCCGCCGCCGAGATGGGCCCCGTCATCAGTGCCCAGAGCCTGGAACGCATCAAGCGCTATATTGATGGCGGCATCGACGCGGGGGCTGAACTGGTGGTTGACGGGCGTAATCTGTCATTGCAGGGCTATGAAAATGGTCACTTCCTTGGAGGCTGTTTGTTTGATCGTGTCACTCCTGAGATGGACATTTACAAAGACGAGATCTTCGGTCCTGTTTTATCGGTTGTGCGCACCAATGATTATGAAGACGCGGTGCGCCTCGTCAATGACCACGAATATGGCAATGGGGCCGCCATTTTTACCCGCGATGGTGACGCCGCCCGCGATTTCACCTCTCGCGTCAATATCGGCATGGTGGGGGTCAATGTGCCTATTCCGGTGCCGGTTGCCTATCACAGTTTTGGCGGCTGGAAACGCTCCTTGTTTGGTGATCACCATCTGCATGGCATGGAGGGGGTGCGGTTCTTTACGCGTCTCAAAACCATGACGACCCGCTGGCCATCGGGCATACGCACCGGGGCCGAATTCCATTTCCGGCGCGGCTCGGATGAATAATCGGGTGTCGATTGTGAAAGAGTGACGGCCACCAAAATGACCACGCCAGAGGCCGTCATCAAGACCTTGCAGATGCATCTGCAAGGCGTTTGGCATGATCGGCTTGGCGATGATGCCGGTGTCTGATCTGTTTCCCAAGGCCAGCAAGCCCTTTGGGAGTTGCGCTTATGAGACTGCGGGCCTGAAGGGCGAGGGGGCGCTTTATGGGGCAAGATGGAGATGTAGATCGCGATTGCGTAAAGCGGTCCCGGCGTGACGGGCTTTGTCACTTGCGTCCAAATGCCCGACTGGAAGCATGCCCGATGCCCGATGCCCGATGCTGCCGGTCACCGCGCAAGCCGCCCCTGCGACCATCGGCCAGGGCGCTTTTCAAGACGTCATTTGATGTTTGAAAATGGCCCTCACACCTGCAAAACAGCCCTCATTTCAGATCATATTCGTGACACTTTTTCTGACTAGTTTTATCCACTTGGTAATTCTCGAAAAATGACGTCCACTGCCTTTTGGATCGCAGCCTTCTTAGGGTTCGCGCATGGTTTTGAGCGGCCAAAACCTGTGTTTATGACTATCAAACTATGATGTTCGCGCCTCATAGCCAGGAGAATATTGTTGAGAACAATATTTTCCTAATACATCTGGAGAAAGTGATTGATAGAGACACGCACAGATAGCCAAAGCCCTCAGGACCCAAGGGATATTGAGCTTCGTATCGCGAAAGCCATCGAGGCTGCAGCCGAGGCAAGAGACTTGTTGGAGTTGTTTGCATTTCTTCTACCCAAGAACATTCCGGTCGATCTCATTTCGGAAAAAATCATGGAGCCGCAGGTCCGAGACGATGCCTTGGCTAACCTTGTACAGCTATCGCTGCTGGAGCATTGCAAATGCCCGGAAGGCGAGCTCAAGGTCAATATTCACCCGCTTGTTCAGCGGGTAATGCGCGAGGGCCTGAAGGCTCAAAAACAAGAATATGATGCGGCATGTCGCACCTTGCAACTTGTTGCCGATGCCTTTCCTCGTGGTGATGAGCCAACGGAGGCTGGCCATTGGCCGGTCTGTGAAAAATTGCTGCCTCACGCTTTGAACATATTGAACATGATCCCCGATGAAGGAGGGGGAGCTGCGCCTGCTGCCTATTTGCTATGTCAAGCTGGTCGTTATCTGAATGCCATATCGGACTTTGAGCGAGCGGAGCCGATTTTACGGCGTGCCCTGAAGATAGCCATAACAAGTTATGGCTCTGACCATCCCGCTATGGCGATCCATCAAAATAATCTGGCCGAGCTGTTGAAGAATACGAAAAGATTTGATGAGGCAGAAGCCTTGTGCCGCAATGCCATTGCGATCAATGAGCAAAATTTTGGACCGGATCACCCGGAAATCACCACGGATCTGAGCAATCTCACAGAAATACTGATGCTGGAAGCGACACGGCGTCTTACCGAGGCCGAGCCATTGGCGGCGCGGGTGGTGGAAACGCTCAGGCAGTTTGAAAAAAAGACCGGACAAAAACATCCAAAATATACGCTTGCCTACAATAATCTGGTGGCCATTCGCCATCAGCTGGCCGAGCAGTTGAATGGGACACCAAAGCACGAATCGCAGCAAAAATCGCAAATCACAGAACTCTCGCAGACAGGACAACAGCCCTCAGAAGCTGCATCTGATGGGCGTAAAAAATCAGCACCTCGCCAGTCTGGCCCTTCGGGAGAGGACTGGTATATTGTCCGCGACGGGACGCAAAGCGGACCGTTTTCTCAAGCGGAATTACAACAGCTCATCAGCAAGGGAGAGATCAGCGCTGATGATCTTATCCGCCGCAAAAATGTCACCAACTGGCTGCGCTTTGATCAGCTAATCCTGCATTCTCATGACCTGCTACGAATGTTGCGAGACGAAAATAACGTTGCCAATGATGAAAGTTGATTTTTCCGGGCAATGTTGGCTTTGTGAATTATTCTGTGTTGCCACATGTCGGTCGGCCGCCGGGCGAGCTTGCGGGTTGTTCCCATTTATCTTCAACCACAGTGTCAGCAGATAGCCCGCCAGCCAGGGATAACGACCCCGCTGCGATGAACCTGGAGCACACGGCACATGGCCAGCACTGAAAACAGTGGTTGGTGTTTTTTGATGAAAGCGTACTTCACTTGGCATCGATCGCGAAGTACGCTGTGGCCTTTTTTAGGATGTCGCGCTCTTCAGTGACGCGCAGCAACTCGGCCTTGAGGCGGAGAATTTCTTTGCTCTGCCCAGCCTTCGCCACATGCGTGGGTTCGGCTTTGTCATAACGCTTCACCCAGTCATATATGGACTTCGTGCTGACGCCCAGACGCCTTGAAACCTCTGCTGCTGAATAACCCCGGTCAACCACCTGAGCCACCGCATCGCGCTTGAATTCTTGCGTATAACGAATACCCTTAGCCATGATAATCTCCTTGCTTCACTTTTACCAAGCAAGGTGTCTACTAATCTAGGGGCATCTCAGATCACCAAGTTCAACATATCCGGAATCAAATAAAAATTGATCCAAAAACTTTCCTTGATGTTCCCCGTCATCAATAGTGAAATATTCAGATCTACAGTTATCATTATTTTTGAGTGGAATCGCTAAATCATTCGTTACGACAAAAGAGTGCCCCATATCAGAAAACGGATAATTGAAGGCCTCTTTTTCTGGAGAAAAATGATAGTTTATTTTTTTGCAAATTTTTGGCATGATTTTCAATCGAGCATGAGGGCTTCTTGACATATTCAGGACATTATATGATCTCTGAATTTCAGGCGAACTATTCTTCTGAGCATCATTGGTTCGATCACATGAGATGGCGATTTTTTCCCCCCAGTCTTACATTTAATTGAGCGACTGCCAACCGATAAGGGAAGGTCGTAGCAATGTCGGCTGATTGCTCAAATACTTCAAGCCACCTCTTGTTAGGTTGACAACTCTAACCCAGAATTGACACCGAAAAGACAACAAGCGAGGCCTATTGCAGTGGTAGATAAGAGAAAATGGCGGCACGATCGACAACCCGGATATCCCTCAACTTAGCTGCCAAACTGCCCAACAATGTGGGACCAGCTCAATATGCTTGAAATATTGGCGATCATATTGCATGCATTTAATAACTATATGGAGGGGTGCAATGCACACGAAAAAAGTTCTAATCATAGTGACTGGCGGGACCATCGATAAAATCCATGACCCGAAAACCGAGGCATTAATTTTTGAGAAAGATGGCTCCACAAAAATTCCCGATATTTTGTCCTTGGGGCGGTGCTTCTTTCCTCACATTCATAAGATCTTGCTGAAAGACAGTCTTGATTTCGATGATGATCGAAATTCTTTGGTCGAAGCCATGCTAGTGGAGTGCATCACATAATTATTGTGGTTATTTTTCTACAACTGTGATTCACTCCTTACCCTACCAAAACTGTTTGGTAAGGAGGATATTCATGTCAAAGAAAAAATGGGTTGTTGAATTGTGTGATGCTGAACGGCT
>JAJRRW010000004.1 GCA_024279115.1 Alphaproteobacteria bacterium | reverse complement strand
TGGTGAGGCGGCGATCAGCGGTGTGGTTATAAATATTGATGAGGCAACAGGTCTGACGAAAAATATATGCCCTTTGCGCCTTGGGCCGGATATTCGTCAGATGGAACCGGACTTTTAATTTTTGTGCTTTTGAAAAAAAAACAAGCGCCATTGCGGGCGTGTCGAGATCTTCCAAGCCTTTGGTTCAGACTGTTTTTTAAATTTTTGTGGTGGTAATTCCGCCAATTTGGATCATATGTCACAGGGTGCAAACATTAAAAAAATGTAAATTGCACTTTTTGCTTGTCTAATTTGGGTTTATATGTGTTAGAGATGCTTAGAATGATGTGAAAAGAACTTGTACAGAGTTTTTATATTTGTCATTTTTCTAAACCGCAATTTCGGGATTTGAGTCAACGCTTTCGAGCAGTGTTACAGGTGGGTAAATAGTTATGCGCTATCCAGTTTATATTTTTCTTTTGATCAGTGGATTTTTCTACCTGACCGGAAATCCTTTTTCTGATGAAACGTCGCAAACGGCGCAACAAGGTGCTCAAGGCAAAGTCGCCAACCTTAAATATGGCCGTCAGATAAGCGAACCTTCAACGCCCGAGAATGTGGCGGAACCTCAAACAATAGCGGCGCGTGATAAGCCAATCGTCACCGCCAAGCCAGAGCTTGTCGCCAAATCCACCCAGAGTGCCAAGATATTAGATGCCCAGATGCAGCCGAGCGCTGTGGAAAAAGCATCGTTGCCATCGAGTGTTGTGTCCCTCGAGCAGACGTCGCCAGCGAGCACGCCATTTGCACAGGACCAGCAAAAGAGCGTTGAAAGCCGCGCCAAAAAGTCGCTTGACTGGACAGTCTTTGGCAATCAGCGGAAAAATGCCTCAGTGGCTTTGCCGGTTCGCACGCGCTCACAAGGTGAGATTGATGCGCCAGACATTACTGGTGAGCCAGCGCAGGCCGCTGGTTATGAGCCTCGCGAGCTGGCTGAAAAATCAGTACGCAAGAGCCAAAGTTTGAAAGCACGCAGAGCCGCCAGGAAAGCCCGCAGAGCCGCCAGGAAAGCCCGCAGGGCCAAGCGCCGCCTGGCACGTCTAAAGCGCCGCAGTAAACGGGCCTATCGGATCGCCCGCAAGGCCAAGAAAGAATCTGCAGTGAAACAACCGGTTGCCAATAAACCGCGTCCCAGAGAATTTGGTTTCGCATTTACAGGGGCTCAGGCGAGACTAACCAAGTAGGTCTGTGAGCTGGCTCAAAGGCCAATAAAATACCTAAAAGCCGGTGAGACCTCAAGGTTTCATCGGCTTTTTAGTGTCAACTGTTTGAGGGAATTTATGGCCTAAGCGGTTTCTCGATATTGTTCGGCGGTGGACAGATCGACGCTGACCATTTGAGAAATGCCCTTTTCAGCCATGGTCACACCAAACAAGCGGTCCATATGTGACATGGTGGTCGGGTGATGGGTGATCACCAAAAAGCGCGTATCAGTCTTTTTGGTCATCTCGTCCAACAGCGCGCAAAAGCGCTCGACATTGGCATCATCCAGCGGCGCATCGACTTCATCAAGCACGCAAATGGGAGCGGGATTGGTCAAGAACACCGCAAAGATCAGCGACAGGGCGGTCAGCGCTTTTTCACCGCCCGATAGCAAGGTCAGGACCTGGGGCTTTTTGCCAGGAGGACTGGCGATGATTTCAAGTCCAGCTTGCAGCGGATCATCGCTTTCGATGAGTTCAAGCCTTGCTTTGCCGCCGCCAAACAAGGAGGTGAACAGCTCTTCAAAATGACCGTTGATTTCATCAAAGGCACTCATCAGGCGTCGCCGACCTTCTTTATTGAGGCCGCTGATCGCCTTGCGCAACGCGTTGATGGCGTCAATCAGGTCGGTGTGCTCATGGCTCATATCGTCGATCTGCCCGCTTAGTTCACGCGCCTCCACATCGGCGCGCAGATTAACGCTGCCAAGGCGTTCGCGATCGCTCATTAATTTGCCAAGGCGGCGGTCCAGTTCCGCGCGGTCGGGTAATGTCTCCTCGGCATCGAACGCGGCTTTTTGCAGACAATCTTCAGGAGCGCAATCGAGCTCCGATTTGATCAGCTGTTTGTGTTCGTCAAGACGGGTGCTGGCGGCGTCCAATCTGGCCTCACAGGCGGCCCGGTGTTCGCGCGCAGTGGCAGCTTGTGCCTGCATGTCTTGCAAACTTTTGTCAATTTCGCGCAGTGTGTTTTCGCCTTGTTGCAACTGATCGGCGGCCAGCTTGCATTGTTCTTGCGCTTTGGTCAGTTGGCTATTGAGAGCCTGACGTTTGGCATTGATCTGTGCGGGCAGCTGTGAGAGAGCGGCTAGTTCACGTTCGTCTTCGGCGCGCCTGACGGTCAGGGTTTTGATATGTGCGGCCGCTTGGTTAAGGCGCTCAACGGTCTGATTTTTTTCAGCCCTTAGCCGTTCAATGCGGGTCAGCCGATTGCGATATTCTTGTTCAAGCCCGTCTATATGGGCTTTGGCCTCAAAATAGCTGGAACGCATCAAGGCAAGTTTTGCAGCGTGTTCGGCAACGCGGGTTTGCATGTCATCAAGCTGATCAGATGCTTTAAGTTCGAGCGCCAGTTGCGCCAGGCGCTGCACTTCGGTCGTGTGGCGCTCCAGCAGATCGGCGCTGGTGACGTGAATGGCCTCAAGTCTGGCCCGTTGGGTAGAGGCCAATTGTTCGGCTTGCGCTAGTGATCCACGTTGTTGCTCCAGCTCGCGGCGGACATTGCCATAACGGCTTTTAAGCTCATGCAGCGAGGCTTGCAACTGTTGACGTGCGGTTTGTGCCTGTTGCGCCGCTTGTTGCGATTGCTCGGCTTGTTTTTGAGCGTGTGGCAGACCAGTTCGCAATTTTTCCAGATGGTTTTTCTGGGACAAACGCCGCGCCGCGCTAGTAGGGGCATCGGCCCGGGCAACAAATCCATCCCAGCGCCATAAATCGCCTTCTCTCGAGACCAGCCGCTGGCCGGCGCACAGTTTTGATTGTTGCAGGTCTCCTTCGACCCGTTCGACAATGCCGGTCATGGCCAGGCGCCGCGACAGGGCCGTTGGCGCGGTGACCAGTTGCGTGAGCGGTATAACCCCGTCTGGCAGAGCGGGGGAGCTTTCAAGAGCAGGGCCGTTGGGGTCATCATTGCGCCAGTACAGATCGGCATGCATGTTGAGAGAGGCGTCCAGATCATCGCCAAGGGCCGCGCCAAGAGCTGCTTCATAGCCCGGCGTCACGATGATTTCGTCTAGTACGGGCAGATCCTCACTGTCATTGCCAGTGTGCAGCAATTTTTGCAGCGTGCTTATTTCGGCATCCAGGGTCGACAGGCGGGTTTTGGCGTCCATCTGCTCAACCAGTCGTGCGCTTTCCTCCGCACGAGCCTGCTCCAGATCTTGTTCATTGACCGTCAGTTTTGCGTCAAGCTCTTGCAACGTGGTGTTTTTCTCTTCAATCAAACGAGCGAGTTCATCGAAATCAGCGATCTGCGAGAGTTGGTGGTCCAGATTTTGTCGCTCTTGTTGAAGTTTTCCGCTCTTTGCAAGCAGGGCGCTGCTTGAGGTCTGTTTTTCTTGTTGCTCGCGCTGCAGGGCTTTGAACTGGGCTTTTTGTTCGGCGAAAAGCATATTTAGCGAGGTTGATGTTTGTTCAGCTGCTGACAGTAGTGTTTGTGCTTTTTCAACCTGTGCCGCCGCGTTGGCGCGGGCGGTGTGATCATCGTTCGAGGATTTTTGCAAATCTTGCTGTTCATCTTGGAAACTTTTAAGGCGCTGCTGGTCGACTTGGCGGCTATTTTCCTCGCGGGCCAGATCAGCGTCATATTGAGCGCGTCTTTTTTTGAGTTCGTCTTTGCGCGCCTGCTGGGTCTGTTGCTCGCGCGTTAGCTGATCGGCCTCGATATTGAGGCGCTGCATAATCGCGGCGGTGACCATTTCGCGGTCGCGCAGGGCCGGTATTTTATCACTGGTTTTGATATGCAACTGGCGAATTTGCGCTTCTTGTGTGGTTTTGTCGCCAACAACCGACAGCACCTCTTGCAGTTTGATCCCGGCCTGCTTTGCCGCCGCGTCGAACGATATAAAGTCGCTATACAGTGCAATGATCTGCAATTGCTCTATGTTTGCGGCGATTTGACGATAGCGCTCGACCTGTCGTTGCTGGCGCTTTAGACCAGACAAGCGGCTTTCCATCTGGCCGATAATGTCGTGCAAGCGCTCAAGATTGCTCTCGGCACCGCTCAGTTTGATTTCCGCTTCGTGGCGGCGGCTATGCAGGCCGGTAATGCCGGCCGCTTCTTCGAGAATGAAACGCCGCTGGGCCGGTTTGGCGGAGACGATTTCGCCAATGCGCCCTTGTTGAACAAGGGCCGGAGAGCGGGCGCCAGTTGAGGCATCGGCAAATAATAGCTGCACATCACGGGCACGCACCGGCTTGCCATTGATGCGGTATTGGGAGCCGGCGTCGCGCTCGATACGGCGGGTGATTTCCAGATTATCATCATCATTAAAGGCCGGGTGAGCCTTGCGGTGGCGATTATCAAGATGGATGGTGACTTCGGCAATATTGCGGGCCGGGCGGGCATTGGTGCCCGAAAAAATGACGTCTTCCATGCTGGAGGCACGCATATTCTTGTAGGAGGTTTCGCCCATCACCCAACGCAGGCCTTCCAGCAGGTTGGATTTGCCACAGCCATTTGGTCCCACCACGCCCGTCAAGCCCCGCTCGATCACCAATTCGGCAGGTTCTACAAAGCTCTTAAATCCGAGCAGGCGCAGGCGCGTTATATGCAATCCCCAAACCCTCCGTCGAGCGTCTTAAAAACAGTAGGTGCAACGGGCCATGGGTTAATATCAGGCCAGTAACGGGTCAATCTCGGCGCTTAACTTAGCCAAGGTTATTGCTCCGCGCAACTGTTTGCCGTTGATAAAGAAGGTCGGCGTTCCGATCACACCGAGGTCACGACCTCGCTGCTTGGCTTCTTTAATGCCGTTGATAATGTCTTGATTCGCAAGGCAGGAGTCAAATTTTGTGCGCGTAAGGCCTAGCGGGGCGGCAATGGCGTGGATAGCGTCAAGGCGCACCTCTTGTGAGACCCAGCGTCTTTGTTGCGCCAGATAGAGGTTTAACAGCTTGAAAAAATTGCCCTCATCACAGCGAAGGGCGATGGCGGCATTGCCCGAAGAGCGACCAATGGGGAAATCCCGGGCGATAAAGTACACCTTGCCGGTGTCGATATATTGACGTTTGAAGGCGGGCCAGGTGTCCTTGTGAAATTTGTGGCAGACGGGGCAGGTGAGAGAAAAATATTCGATAATTGTCACTTTGGCCGCAGGATTGCCAAGGGTCATTTCCTTGAGTTTTCCCGGTTCCATCAGTTCGGCAACCGTGGCCGGGGCGGTGCGCGGCTGTCTGATGTCCAGACTGTCATTGGCAGGGTTTTGGCCAAAGGATTTCTTCCAGTCGTCTTTTTTGCCGTTGGCGGAGGAGGTCCCACCGCCAAGATCGGGGCCACCACCGCACGAGCCCAGCCCGGTGGCCAGGCTGGCCAGTAGTCCAGAGGTGAGAATTCTGCGGTTGATCATGACGTTTGGCTTCCACACATGGATAGATTTGGCGATATTTTTGCCGGTTTATTTGGCCCGGTTTATTTGGCTTTGTCGCCCATCAGCTCTTCGATCTGGCGAAGATGGCTGGCACCTCGCAGCAATTTGCCATTGACGAAAATCGTCGGGGTCGAGGGGACCTTGAAGACCGAGCTGGCTTTTTCGCGCACCTGCACGATTTTATCGAGCAGGGCTTGATCGCGCAGGCATGCATTGAAGCTTTCATCGGTATAGCCAGCTTTTTTGGCGCGCTCTTTTAGTTTTTCCAAGGGGTTTTTGACGAACGCCCAGGCTTCTTGGTGTTTGTACAGATCTTCGACGATTTCGTTATATTTGTCGCTTTTGCAACGGGCCAGCATGAAACCGGCTACGGCCAGATTGTCGAGAGGGAATTCGCGTACAATATAGCGTACGACACCGGTGTCGATATATTTGCTTTTCAGCTCGGGAAGCACATTCTTGTGGAAACTTGCACAATGGGGGCAGGTCAAAGACGAATATTCGATGACGGTCACGGGGGCATCCGCCTTGCCAACAGCGATGTCTTTCAAAACACCTTCGGCGTGCAAATCTTTGACATCAGGGACGGTGTCGCCCTGTTTCATTTCCTGAGCCTGGAGGGGCTGGCCAACGGGCAGATTAAGCGTATAGGCGGCTCCGACAAGGGCCATAGCGGCAGCCAGCACAATGCTAAAACGTATTTTTGTGGTGTTTATCATCTGTTTAGATCCCTGTTTTGGCGCGATTGCCTTTTTGCATGGCGGCCTATTGCATGGTTTTCCATATTGATCACGGTTTTCTAGGCGATTTCAAGACCAAAGCCAAGTCACACTGGTGTGAAGATCAACAAATCAGCCGTGTGTCAGGTTGATTTTCCCCTACTTCAAGGTTGCCAGTTCCGATTGCAAAAGGATATTGGCAATGACTTTATTGAGGATGAGTTTGGTGCGCCGGTCGAGATCGCTTTGCTCGCGATAGTCGGCGGCTGCGTAAAAATCGCAGCGTTTTTCTTTGAGCAGGGTCTGGCAGGCCGATTTATCCTTGCGCGGGGCGTGAACAGCAACGGCATAGCCGCCATTGGCCCTGGTGACGGCCATGGAGGGCACATCGGTCAGGCCATCGCCGAAATAGATCATATTTTCGAAGGGTATAGGGCGCAGATGCTCTGGCATATGGCTGTTGATATTTTTTGACAGATCCTCAATGCCCTTATTGATGCGGAACAGATATTGGGTCTTGGTGGTATCGGTGATGACGCGATTGGGATAGCGGGCATGGCCATAATGGTCGAAATAATATTCGGAGGCGAACACATTATGAAAACGCTCAAAAATGCTGACCCCTTCGAGAATTTCCTTGAGGCCTGATGAGATAATATAGTGGCGGGTTTCAATAGTGCCATCAGAGCCCCCTGCGATATGCTCATCGATGCGGTCGAACCAGCTCTCGACCCCTTTGAAATAGGGCACATTATGTCCCATTTCCTTCAAATCATCGCGGGTGAACGGCACTTTGGCGACATCGGCGCGCTCATACATCATGCGCATATAGGTGATGATGTCTTCGCCGCCGGTTTCATGGGTTTCTTTGGTGACATCGGCCCAGAATTTGGCGGGTTCCACGCCGATTTCCGGCAAAACCGTATATTCCTGCATGGGCTGGGGCGACAAGGTACCATCGAAATCATAGATAAGCGCGATAATATTATTGCTGTTTTGTGCCATGAGATCCCCAGCCGATTGCATAAACCCGTTGTTGCGAAGAGTAACAGATAGAACTGGGACGCCCCCGCTAGAAGTCCTGATGGTATTCATGGGGCATAGCGGCTCATATGGCAAATGCAAAATGCGCCGTCTCGATACTCGTATCTTGCGAGCATTTTGTACTTGTCATATGAGCCGCTATGCCCCACCCTGCGGGCCGGGCGATTATTCTCTATGGAAGCGAAACGCCTGGCTAATGGTATACGTACCATGTCGCAAAGAGGTCCGCACCCATAGAGAATAATCGCCTCGGTGAATACCGTCAGGACTTCTAGCGGGGCGTCCTCGTATCCAGAAAAAACAAGTAGCGGAGCCGATATGACCGAACCTGATACAAAAGCGACCATTTCCACCGACCCCCAATTGCTGGAACTTCTGGTCTGTCCGCTGACCAAAACCTCTTTGCAATATGATGCGGAGCGCCAGGAGCTGGTGTCGCGCGCCGCGCGCCTGGCCTTTCCGATCCGGGATGGCATCCCCGTGTTGCTGGAAGAAGAGGCCCGCACGCTGGATGAGGGTGAATAAGCAATCCATGGCCCGATCATGGGGGATGGGCCGATCAACGGGAACGGGCCGATCAGGGGGGCGTATATGAAAAAGGGGCCGTTGGCTGTTTACCGCGCCTGGATTGCGGCGGGAGAGCTGCGAGCAGATCCAGCCCAAGCCTATGCCGCCGAGCAATTGCAATTGCTCGCCAATCGTCTTGGCGACTGGGACAATTCAAGTAGTTTGCGCGTTCTCAATGAATGGTTGGGGCGCGCCAAAAAGCTGCCGCGTGGCCTCTACATGTTTGGAGATGTGGGGCGCGGCAAAACCATGTTGATGGATCTGTTTTATGAAACCATTGAGCTGCCCCATAAAAAACGTCTGCATTTTCATCCCTTCATGCGCAATGTTCATGGGCTGATCAAGCAGATGCGGGCGCGCCACAAGGGCGATCCTATTCCGCTGGTCGCCAAAGACCTCATGCGAGATACGACATTACTGTGTCTGGATGAGTTGCACGTCAATGACATCACGGAGGCGATGATTTTGGGGCGCTTGTTCGCGCAAATGTTCGAGCATGGTCTCATTCTGGTTGCCACCTCTAATGCCGCTCCTGGCGAGCTTTATAAAGACGGGCTCAATCGATCTTTGTTTTTGCCATTTATCGACCTTGTAGAGCGTAAAATGGATGTGCTGCAGCTGGATGCGCGCCTTGATTATCGCCGTGATAATTTCCAGAACACGCCGCATTATTTTACGCCGGCAGATGAACGGGCACGGCTTCGGCTCGATGATATCTGGCGGCAATTTGCGGGGGGCGCTGCCCCCCATGATGGCGGCCTTGATGTTGGCAATCGGCGTATTCACATCCCTTGCATGGGGGGCGGCATGGCGCGTTTTTCATTCGCAGATCTATGTGATCAGCCCTTGGGGGCCAGTGATTACCTGACCTTGTGCGAACATTTCCACACGTTTTTTATTGATGATGTTCCCCAGCTCACAGCGGACCGTCACAGTGAAGCGCGGCGCTTTATCAAGCTGATTGATACGCTGTATGATCAAAAACGAAGGCTGATCATGTCGTGTATGGTGGAGCCAGATGAAATCTATATTGAGGGCAAAGGGGCGAAAGAATTTACCCGTACCAGCTCGCGTCTCACCGAGATGCGCCAAAGCAATTGGCCGGATTGAAAAAGAGATATTGTTTTAAGCGTTTGTTTTGTAATGATTTATGCGTTCGTTTGCAAAGTCTATAAATTGCTGTCGTTCTTCCTCATCAGCGAAAGCTGCGTGGGGAATGATGGTGCCCGCGCCTTTGTCAATCCACAGGACTAAAATGTCTGAGCTTTGTGTGAGATCCATACAGGCTGTCCAGTCGAAAGAAGATTGCAAATGCTTGCCAGTGATCTGGATGCCGCCTCCCTCATAGGCCGCAAGTGTAAACTCGCCGGTCATGGCATCATGAGTGCCGACAATATTTGCGACCATGCGAGCATTGGCTTTGAGTGAAAAAATGCCGATCGCGACAATCATCAATATAGCGCCCGCAAAGAAGGCTATTATATTTTGGTCAGTTACATAAGCCTTTTTTTGCAAATAGATCAGCAGCAGGCCGGAGGGGAAACCAATCAGCACCGGAAGCAAGAAATTTTTCCAGGAGCTCTTGCTTTTGGCGCGTTTGGCGGCCTGTTTAAGATAGGTCTGATAATGTTGGTGCGTCAGCTTGTAGCGCAGGCGAAAGCGATCGGCGACCATTAGCTTAACTTCCCGTGGCAATGTTTGTATTTCTTGCCGGTTCCACAGGGGCAGGGCGCATTGCGGGGAACCTTGCCCCAGGTGTTTTCGTCATTTGCATCGATGTCAACGCCCTTGGGCTTGTTGCGCTTGGGGCGTTGGGGCGCGGCGGCTTCGCCATAATCAGCGTCGACGATTTCGTCATCGCCTTCGAAATCATCATAGCCCAGCGACATGTCCACATGGCTTGCTTCCATCTGGCGCCCGGCGGCTTCGGCTTCCATGGCCTGGATTTCTTCGTCCGTAATCGGTTCCACATGGAACATCTGGGTGGTGACGTCTTCGCGCAGCTGGGTCAACAGGTTCTCGAACAATACAAAGGTCTCGGTCTTGTATTCGTTCAAGGGATCGCGCTGGCCATAGCCGCGCAGGCCGATGACCTGACGCAGATGATCGAGCGTGACGAGATGTTCGCGCCATAGATTATCGAGGGTTTGCAACAAGAACCACTTTTCCACATTGCGTATATTGTCGGAGCCAAGATCGACGGCCTTTTTGGCGGCCGCTTCATCGACCGCCTGTTTGAGGCGATCATGAATTTCATCGTCGGCAATGCCTTCTTCTTCGGCCCACTCTTCAATTGGCAGATCAAGGGCGAAGATCTCCTTGACGCGCTCATTCAGCCCTTTGGTATCCCACTGTTCAGCAAAGGCTTTTTCTGGGATATGCTGGGTCACGAGTTGATCGGCTACGTCATGACGCATATCGGAGATGGTTTCGGAGACATCCTCATCTTCCATCAGTTCAATACGGTGTTCGAAGATCACCTTGCGCTGATCATTCATCACATCGTCATATTTCAACAGGTTTTTACGAATGTCGAAATTGCGCGCCTCGACTTTGCTCTGGGCTTTTTCCAGCGCCTTGTTAATCCAGGGATGGGTGATGGCTTCGCCTTCGTCAAGACCCAGCTTGCGCAGCATGCCATCCATGCGGTCGCCACCAAAGATGCGCATCAGATCATCTTCCAGCGACAGATAGAATTTTGAATCGCCAGGATCACCTTGACGACCGGCGCGCCCGCGCAACTGATTGTCAATGCGCCGACTTTCATGGCGCTCGGTGCCAAGTACAAACAGGCCGCCAGCTTCCAGAACCGTTTTGCGGCCTTCCTTGATATCGTCTTCAAATTTCTCGCGTTTTTTGTCGATCTCTTTGTCGGTGGGCTTGTTGCCCTTTTTGTGCTGTTCTTCCAGCCAGTCGATGACCTGCATATCGAGATTGCCACCGAGCTGAATATCGGTGCCACGACCGGCCATATTGGTGGCGATGGTGACGGCGCCCGGCGCGCCTGCTTGCGAGATGATTGAGGCCTCCGAATCGTGATAGCGGGCATTTAGCACTTTGTGGGTGATTGGTTTGTCGATGCCGCTTTTCTTGAGAAATTTCGTATCACTGAGCAAGGCGGAAATGGTTTCCGATTTTTCAATGCTGGCGGTACCCACCAGAATGGGTTGATTGCGTTGTTGACATTCATGCACCCGCTCGACAATGGCGCGATATTTTTCCTGCGCGGTTCGATAGACCTCGTCATTTTCATCCCGGCGTAAAATATCCACATTGGTCGGAATTTCGATAACGCCGAGGCTGTAAATATCCATGAATTCATCGGCTTCGGTGAGGGCTGTACCGGTCATGCCGGATAATTTGCCATAGAGGCGAAAGAAATTTTGGAACGTGATGGAGGCGAGAGTCTGGTTCTCGGGCTGGATCTTGGCGTTTTCCTTGGCTTCCAGCGCTTGATGCAGACCTTCGGAAAAACGCCGCCCTTCCATCATGCGGCCGGTAAATTCGTCAATGATCACCACATCATTATTGGCAACGATATAGTCGCGATCTTTTTCAAACAGCTTGTGGGCGCGCAATGCCTGATTGACATGATGCACCACCATGACATTTTCAATATCATACAGGCTGTCGCCCTTGAGCTGGTCCGCTTCTTTCAACACTTCTTCCAGGCGCTCATTACCCTCTTCACTAAAGGTGGCCGCCTTGACCTTTTCATCAATCTCAAAATAGGCATCCGCGCCGTCTTCCTTGAGCAGTTCCACCATGATTTTGTTGATGGACACGTAAAGCTCGGTGAGGTCTTCGGTGGGGCCTGAAATGATCAATGGGGTGCGCGCTTCATCAATCAAGATACTGTCAACTTCATCGACGATGGCGTAATAATGGCCGCGCTGGACCATTTCGTCCATCTCATATTTCATATTATCGCGCAGATAATCAAAGCCATATTCATTATTGGTGCCATAGGTCACGTCACAGGCATATTGCGCCTTGCGGTCTTCGTCTTCCACCCCATGCACGATGACGCCAACGGTCAGGCCGAGAAATGTGTAGATCTGTCCCATCCATTCGGCATCACGTTTGGCCAGATAGTCATTGACGGTGACGACATGTACGCCCTTGCCCGGCAGGGCGTTCAGATACACTGCCAATGTGGAAACCAGTGTTTTACCTTCGCCGGTTTTCATTTCCGAGATCTTGCCTTCGTGCAGCACCATGCCGCCGATCAGCTGCACATCATAATGGCGCTGTTTAAGGGTTCGCTTGGCCGCTTCTCGGACCGTTGCGAAGGTCTCGACCAGTAAATCATCGAGGCTTTCGCCCCCTTCAAAGCGCTTGCGAAACTCGTCTGTTTTGGCCTGCAGGTCGCTATCGGAAAGTTTTTCAAATTCGCTTTCGAGCGCATTGATCGCTGCAATGCGGTCATCATAGGATTTGAGAGCGCGCTTATTATCATCACCGAATATTTTTTTGGCGAGTTCGCCGAAAGAAACCATGTTATTGAAGCCTCATTGAATAGAGATTGGCGGAATTAGAAAATGCAACAGACAAACCGGCAAGAGATGCTGGCTCTGCCGATGGTTTAGCCTTGAGAGATAAGGACGCTGTGCCCCATTGTCAATGCGCGGTATAACGCATACAAGCGCAGGTGATGATACTTGCTCTCTCCAGTCTTCTTGCCAGGGGCAATAACAGATAGCGGCGGCGTGTGAATTCGCACAACAAGAAGGAATTACCTCCCATGTTTAAGGGCCTGATGACATTGGCGCGGCCTGCTCTTTTGGCGCTTGACCCCGAAAAAGCCCATGAGCTGACATTGCGCTCGCTTGAGCGCGGGCTTTATCCCCGTGGAGGTCAAAATGATCAGCGCCTTGAGCAAACTGTGTGGGGGCTTAAATTCAATAATCCACTCGGTATGGCGGCAGGTTTTGACAAAAATGGCCGCGTTACAGGGCCTTTGTTCAAGATGGGCTTTGGCTTTTGTGAAGCTGGTACCGTGACACCCTTGCCCCAGGTTGGCAATCCCAAGCCAAGAGTGTTTCGCCTGATCAAGGATCGCGGCGTCATCAATCGGCTGGGCTTTAACAATGAGGGCCATGAGGCCCTGGCTGGCAGACTGGCAAGCCGCAGCCATGACGGCATTTTGTCGATCAATATTGGCGCCAACAAAGACAGCGCGGACCGCATCGAGGATTATTGCAGCGGGCTCAAACGCTTTTATAATGTCGCCGATTTTTTCACCATCAATATATCAAGCCCCAACACCCCGGGCCTGCGAGATCTGCAAGCGCCAGATGAGCTGGATGCCCTGCTGGGCAAACTGACGCAGCTGCGCGATCAACTGATGGATGAGGACGAGGCGCCCTATCGCCCCATGGCGGTGAAACTGGCCCCCGATATTGAAGAGGCTGCATTGCCCGCGATTATTGAGCGGTTACAGGTTCATAAGGTCGATGCCATCGTTATTTCAAACACCACCCTCTCTCGCACCGGGCTGGGGCATGGGGGCACTGGCAAGCAGGCCGGAGGCCTGTCGGGGCGGCCCTTGTTCGAGCGTTCCACCCGCATGCTGGCCCGTATCTACCAAATCACCAAAGGGCAGATCCCGCTGATTGGCATTGGCGGCATCGATAGCGGCGAAAGTGCCGTCGCTAAAATACAGGCCGGTGCAACATTGATTGAACTTTACACCGGTCTCATCTATGAAGGCCCAAGCCTCATTACAAATATCAAGCGCGCGCTTATCCGCCATTGCGAACAAAACGGCTATAGTTCAATTGAACAAGCCATTGGTACAAAGGCCGACGAATGGGCGGCCAAACCCATCTCCTGACAATAAAAAGGAACTGTCATGTCCGTTAAAATCTATCATAATCCCCGCTGCTCCACCTGCCGCCAGACCATGGCCTTGCTGGACGAGGCCGGCATCGAACCAGAAGTGATCGAATATCTCGAGAACCCGCCAACGGAAGCTGAACTCAAGGAAATCATCGAGATGCTGGGTATCAAGCCACGCGATCTCATGCGCAAAAAAGAAAAGATCTATAAGGAACTTGAGCTGTCAGATGACAGTTTGCCCGATCACGCCCTTATTATGGCCATGGTCAACCATCCTCATCTGATTGAGCGCCCCATCGTCGTCAAAGATGGCAAAGCCGCCGTTGGACGCCCGCCAAAGCTGGTGCTGGATATATTATAGGACCGGGCGAGCGCTCGCTCGCTAGTTGATTGAAGGAGAGAACAAGATCGAAATACTCTATACCCTTATAGGTTTCATCTTCACCATCCTTGGCTGGCTGCTCTCCATCATCTTGTGGTTTCTAAGCTTCTTGCTCATGCCACTGCTGATCTTGCTGGTGCTGGCAGCTTTTGCCCTGCGCTATGCCTATCGCACCCCCATGACCAAACCCTATGTGGAGCGCCTGTTTTCGCGCCTGCAGGAAAAGGGCTTTGGCGGGGCCAAGCGCCTGCTCTACCTGGTCTCTGTCGAACCCTTTCGCGTGATTTTTCGCTTTATCCCCCTGTCCATTCTCTATGCCTGGGTCAATCTGTGGTGGAAACCCAAATGGTCCCCCTGGACACGAGCGCGCGAAAACCCCAAAAAGCAGGGGAGCGGGAAGAAGAAGTCGGGGGCGAAGAAAGAGTAAGAGAATGTCCTGCGCGGACGGCGATCAAGGGACTGGCCCCTTGATAATCCCATTTTGGTGGTAATTAGAAGGGGAGGATGGCTTCCCCTCCTTCGTCATGGCCGGGCATGACGGGGGGGGGGGGCGCTTTGCTTGCGCGAAAACTTATATCCCTCACCCGTTTCGGGGTTTGGGGACTAGTCCCCAACACTGTCTGTGAAGACGCCGCGCGGCGAGCGCATTTTAATTCCAAGCCCGCGCGGCGAGCGCATTCCCTTACTCTCCCGACAATTCCTTTGAGCGCCCCGACCTCTCTTTCGTCATCATGATCGGGGTTGGGCGCGCGATGCTCCAGCGGGCAAGATGGGGTGTTTCCCCCATACATATCAAGCAATTCTCCAGATATCTTCAGTTGTATCATAAACCCCGAGTGAGAACTGGAGACCCACATGACTGTTTCGATAGAATGTCAAAAACACGATTATACCTGTAAATCTATTTTCAGGTTCGGCGCCGCTATGGTTTTTGCTGTAGCGACAGCGTCGACCACATTGCTCGTTACTACAAGCGAGGCAGGTGCCAAGCAGTTTTGCATTGAATATAATGGCAACCGGGTCTGCGGCGGAGAATGGGGGCAGGGAAATGGTCGCGACGGTGGCAATGATCGCGGAGAACGCCCCGACTGGGGACGCCCCAAACCTCCCAAACCAGTAAGATTGCCCGTTTCCTTTCGCTCAAATGAGCGCGTCGATGTGATCTCCGTTTCTGGTCGTTCTGCAAATGGCAAAGGCAAGGTCAGGCTGTGTTTGAAAACCAAACGTGGCATGTGGAAGAAGCGTCTTATTATCCAGGGCCGAACGCTTAATTCTGAAAATGGCCACCAGGATTGTGACGTCTTTATTGCCGGAGAGACCAAGGTTGCTCTGATCAAGGCCAAGTTCGGTGGAAAAATGGAGCATGTTGGCATCAGACGCCTTAATCTCACCGGCTGGGGAGGGGGGACGGTGACAATCCGCTGGATCCGCGATTAATGACCGGTTTTGAACTTGCGCGTCTGGGTATTTTGCCAGGCGCGCCCGTTTTATATCCCTCACTTATTTGTAATCTAAAGAGAATGTCCTGCGCGGACGGCGATCAAGGGACTGGCCCCTTGATAATCCCATTTCGGGGTTTTGGGGCTAGCGGTCTGCCTCTCTCAAATTGATGGGTATCGCAATTTGTTTCAACCCATACACCTAACGCTTCCCGGGCTTGCCCCGGGATACAGGACAGCGGGTGGTAAACCATTGAAGGGGCAAGAAAGCGTGGCCCCTGGACCCCGGCTCTGCGCTTCGCTTGTCCGGGCATGACGGGGGTGGGCGCTTTGCTTGCGCGAAAACTTATATCCCTCACCCGTTTCGGGGTTTGGGGACCAGTCCCCAACACTGTCTGTGAAGACGCCGCGCGGCGAGCGCATTACTCTCCCGACAATTCCTTGGAGCGCAGCGTCGCGGCTCTTATGGCTTTGTCCATCAGCTTTGGCAGGCCTTTTTTGCCCATCAGGACTTCAAGCGCCGCCTCTGTAGTGCCACCCGGCGAGGTGACGTTTTTGCGCAGGATGACGGGATTGTCTGTTGAGTGGCGCATCAGGGCGCCGGCGCCTTCGAGGGTTGTTTTGGCCAATTTCCAGGCCAGTTTTGGGTCAAGGCCTTGCTTGATACCGGCCAGCGCCATGCATTCTGTGAGTGCGAACAGATAGGCGGGGCCAGAGCCAGAGACGGCGGTGACGGCATCCATCTGCGCTTCGTCATTGATCCAGGCGATATTGCCAACGGCGGACAACAGGGTGATGCAGTGTTCGACCTGCGCGTCCAGCACATATTGATTGGAGCAGGCCACTGACATGCCGCGCCCAATACAGGCTGGAGTATTGGGCATGGCCCGCACAATGGGCCGCTTGTCGCCAAGGTGGCTGGCCAGAGTTTTGAGATTTTGCCCCGCTGCGATGGACAAGAACAGGGTTTGTTCATTGGCCTTGTCGGCCAGGGCGGGCAGAATTTGCGCCATCATTTGCGGTTTAACGGCCAGCACGATAATGGCGGGAGGCGTGGGCAGCGCTGGGTCTTCGCCGCTCACCAGCTGATGTTGATCTATCAGTTTCAGGGCATCGTCACATGGTGCCGGGTCCTGGATGATCAGATCATGAGGGGCAAGCCCTTGCTCCAGCCAGCCAGCGGCCATGGCACTACCCATTTTACCAGCCCCGACAAGTAATAAAGGACCGCCAATTTCGATTGTCATAATACGCTTTCTTACAAATACAAATTTATGCCTGGCCCTTGGTTTCAAACATGGTTGTGGCAAGGGCATCTGAGGCGTTCTTACCAGCCCAGATGACAAACTGGAATGCCTGATAGTAAAATTCGCAACTTTCAAGGGCGGCGCTCATCAGAGCCTGACATTGCTCGATATTTGGTTCGGTATCATTGAGTAGCAGGGCATGGCGGTACATGAGCAAGCCATCATCTGACCAAAGATCAAAATGTCCGACCCATAATTGTTCGTTGATTTTGGCGATCAGCCGGTAAATTTCGTTGGCCCGGCCTTGTGGCACTTTAAGATCAAAGGCGCTGGCAAGGTGCAGGCTTTCAATATCTTCGCGCCAGTTGATAGAGACCTGATAATCGCACCAGGTGCCATCCACAACCAGCGTCAGCTCGTCATCGCAGGTGCGCTCGTAAGGCCAGCCATGTTCGAGTGCAAGGGTTTCGATGAGGTCAATCGGGTGGCTGATCCGGTCGAATTTAAGTGCTGCTGTCGCCATGGTCTATTCTGCTCCGCTGGTCTTGTGGGAATACAGTTTCAACCACGCAACGAAGTATTGTCGCGCGTTCGACCCCCACAAATATCTGTTTCAACAAAATAATTCTGATTGCTGGCGGGGAAGCCAATCTAAGTGAATATTTTGTTGATGATTTTCTTAAAGATACTATGCGAGGCCACAACTATTTCTAAGCGG
>JAJRRW010000074.1 GCA_024279115.1 Alphaproteobacteria bacterium | reverse complement strand
TTGGCGGTGTGTGAGTTTGTTTTTCTTTGCAAGCAATGAGGTGGCGTATCATTTGGCACCGGCCAATAAAGATAGTCGCGAAGGGTAAATTGGGTGAAACAACCATAACACGTCTTTCCGGCGAAGGCCGGAATCCAGGAGCCTGTCCATATTTTCGGTATGTTAGTTTTGGGTGAGGAGCTTGCAGCGCGGCTTTTATCTTTCGATGTATTCAGCAAGCCGCAACACATCTGGATCCCGACCTTCGTCGGGATGACGTCTTTGTAAATAACGCGTTCAGCAATTGTCTGCGCACGGCAAGAACGAGGGACGTTTGTCCTAACCCAATCGGTGCGTTACGCTTCGCTAACGATACCCTACAGGCGCCCAATAAAATACAAAACCGCAGGGTGTGTTAGCGCGTTTTATGGGCGTCCATGCAGGTGCGAAATTATCAAAGCGCGTAACGCACCGATTATTGCCGGGTTGAGGGCTATCAGCAAGGCGCTAACACACCCTACTGGCGATGCGTTTGGGGGCTAAATATTTTTAATGGTTCTAATTCTGGGGTCCAATAAAATAGGCCCTTTAAGGATTAATATATGTGCATTTACATGCTCTCGAAATGAAGCATATTCCCCAACCACTTCGTGAGGTATCAACAAGGCCTCAATCACATTAAAATTTTCATCGAATATTACTGCTGCCAGCTCATCAAAATCTTTTTCAAAATATTTACGTATTGCACTTAGTTGTCTTGAATTGTTTTTTGGAGTAACCCGCCTACCCTTGATCTGGATCCTTACTCCATTGTGATTTATCCCGTCATATCCAGCTTTCGAATTATTTTGGAGTTCCAGGTCAAGTGCAGTGGCGACAAGCCATTTTGTATAATCACCCAATGGATTATTCTGTGTTCTTACAACCCCTCGATTATTCAGTTCGGTTATTATTGACGCATGAAGTTGCAACAGCTCTTTTTCCTGCATTTTAGAGAAGTCCATTTTTGGTCCTCTTTGCTGCTATACGAACAACCAAATTTTCTGATCGGGTTCCCAAAGGGCTGGCCCTTTGGCGTGCGCCGCGTAGGCGTTCTGTCCGAAAGGACATTTTCGTTTGTCCTACCGCTTCGCTGTTTGAGGACATGCCCGACAGGGCACATGGTACCTATTCCCACTCAATAGTCCCGGGGGGGTTGCTGGTGATATCGAACACCACGCGATTGATGCCGCGTACTTCGTTGATAATTCTCGTTGCGGTCTTGTCCAAAAACTCGTGCTCGAAGGGATAATAATTGGCAGTCATGCCATCGGTTGAATTGACCGCTCTAAGCGCGCAGACATATTCATAGGTGCGCGAATCCCCCATGACGCCGACGGTTTGGACCGGCAGGAGCACCGCAAAAGCCTGCCAGATTTTATCATATAATCCTGCTTTGCGGATCTGATCGAGATAGAGCGCGTCGGCCTGTTGCAAGATGGCGACTTTTTCTCTTGTGATGGCACCGGGGATGCGGATGGCAAGGCCGGGGCCGGGGAAGGGGTGGCGGCCAACGAAATGATCCGGCAAGCCCAGCTCAACGCCAAGATTGCGCACCTCATCCTTGAATAGCTCGCGCAGGGGTTCCACCAGTTGCATGTTCATGCGTTCGGGCAGGCCGCCAACATTGTGGTGGGACTTGATGGTCACAGAGGGGCCGCCGATGAAGGAGACGCTTTCGATGACATCGGGGTAGAGCGTGCCTTGGGCAAGAAAATCTGCGCCACCGATTTTTTGCGCTTCTTCCTCGAACACATCAATGAACAGGCCGCCAATGATCTTGCGTTTCTTTTCGGGATCATCGACGCCTGCAAGCGCATCAAGAAAACGATCGGATGCGTTCACATGGGTGAGCTTGATATTATAGTGATCGCGGAACATGCCAACGACTTCTTCGGCCTCGCCTTGGCGCATCAGGCCGTGATCGACAAAGATGCAGTTGAGCTGATCGCCGATGGCTTCTTGCAATAATACCGCGACGACGGAGCTATCGACACCGCCAGACAGGCCGCAGATCACCTGACCGTCACCAATCTGTTTTTTGACCTTGGCAAGCTCCATCTCATGGAAGGCTTTCATGGTCCAGTCGCCAGAGCAGCCAGCAATTTTATGGGTGAAATTATAAAGCAAGTCTTTGCCGATAGGCGTGTGGGCCACTTCGGGGTGGAACTGCACGGCGTAATATTTACGCGCTTCATCGGCGATGGCGGCATAGGGCGCATTGTCAGAGGTGGCGGTGACGTGGAAGCCATCGGGCAACGATGTCACCTTGTCGCCATGGGACATCCAGACTGTGCTTTGTTCGCCAAGTTTGAGGATACCATCAAACAAGGGGCAATCATCGGTGAGGGTAATGTCGGCGCGCCCGAATTCGCGCTCATCGGCCTGGGTAACGCTGCCGCCCAGCTGCGCCACCATGGTCTGTTCGCCATAGCAGATGCCAAGAATGGGAATACCGGCATCGAAAATCTCCTGGGGGGCGGTGGGCGTGTCCATTTCCATGACGCTGGCGGGGCCACCCGACAAGATGACGGCCTTGGGGTTGAAGGAAGCGAAGCTCTTGGCGGCTTTATTAAACGGATGAATTTCGCAATAGACGCCGCTCTCGCGTACGCGCCTTGCAATGAGCTGGGTGACTTGTGATCCAAAATCAATAATGAGAATACGGTCGCTGGTGGAATTGGTGCTCATATCGTGGGCTCTTTGCGTATGGAGAAGAATGGTTTGCAAGCGATAGAGCAGGGGAGGCCGTGTGGTCAAGCGACATCGCTTTATAGGCAAACGAATCAGTGCTGATAAGTGCCCCTTGTTTTGACGAGCGCGGATCGTGCCAAAGGAGGCGATCCGGGCGAATTTTGGGGCAATGACAGGGCGAGAGGTCTGTGGCGGTAGCATTTGTTTTGGTCAAGCGGAGCTGTCCGTTTTTATGAAAAAGTTCGGTATATCAATATGTTTTTGTGTTTTGATGCTGGTTTTCAAGAGGATTTTCAAAGCGGCGATGCCGCAGCTTTTCCCAATATGAAACAGCTTATTTATGTTTTAATCACTTGTTAACCATAGTGGCGGGTTTTGGGCAACTATTGTGTGTAACTCCCCTGTATTGGGGAGTTTATGGGAGTTTCAAATTACCTAAAAATATGTTATAGTGTGGGAACAATGATACGGGTCCAGCAGAAACTCAAAATAATGAGAGCTTCTTTTGTGTGAGTTGGGATTTGATCAATTGTCCATAAAGGCGCGCCGCCAGATTCTGGCACCGGAGCCGTCATGGCATTGAGATCAGATCTCCCTTTACCTTAAGGGGTATTTGGCGCGACATTGTTGGGAAGTTGAGCGGGGAGGCACTGCGATGTTGGACGATCTGTCCAATAGCAGAAAACCGGTCAACCGATTTGTATGAAAAAGGTGTGGCGACAAAGTTTCATCACTTGGTCGCTTTATAAGCGTAGTGGTAAGGAATTTGGGTTCGCGCAAAAATCAGGACCGCCTTCATGAAGGCGGTATGAAACCAAAACAGATGCGCCGATCACAATTCGTCACCAGCATGTACCTTGCTAATCATTGATGTAGCCCCGTGTTTGTCGAGTGCGCGGGATACATTTGGACGTCCCATGGTCCAGAGCAGGCGGGCCTGTTTTGGGGGGCGGATCTTGAACAGCGGAGAAAGTTGATAAATGGCCGATAAAAAGAACGTGACACAAAGAAAAGGTTTCAAGACGGGAGAATTTGTCGTTTACCCAGCCCATGGCGTTGGTGTGGTAACCGGTATTGAAAAACATGAAGTCGCAGGTGCCGAACTGGAAATGTTCGTTATCCACTTTGAACATGACAAGCTGACCTTGCGGGTTCCAACGGCCAAGGTTCATGATGTGGGCATGCGCAAACTGTCTGACAAGGTGCTGGCCAAGAAAGCCATGACCTGTTTGAAGGGCAAGCCACGCGTCAAACGCACCATATGGAGCCGCCGGGCCCAGGAATATGAAGCCAAGATCAATTCTGGCGATCTGTTGCTGGTTGCTGAAGTGGTGCGCGATCTCTATCGTGGCGAAGATCAGCCAGAGCAGTCTTATTCCGAGCGTCAGCTTTATGAAGCAGCTCTTGAACGGATGGCCAGAGAAATCGCAGCGGTGAACAAAAGCACTCAAAAAGAAGCTGTTGATCGCCTTGTCGAGGTGCTCTCCAAGAGTGCCAAGGTTCTGCGCAAGGCTACTGAAGACGCTGCCGTCAAAGATGCTGCCAAAGAGGCAGAAGAAGGCAAAGCGGCATAATGTAATCGTGCGATCGCAGGTGTTTGCCGGGCAAATATTCAAAACGGGATGGTCTCTTTTTCAAGGGGCCATCCCGTTGTCGTTTTGTCGTTGAATATCTGATATTGCGACGATGATTTTCAATCGCTTGCGCCGCTGCATGTTGTGTGCCCGACGAGACCTGCCTGTGTCTTTTTTATTGATTTCTTAATTGAAATGCTGTGGCCCGGTTGAAAACGGATCCCAAAATGGTGTACACTTCATACTATCCCTTGGAAATAAGGGGATAAATTGAGCGTTGCATGTGTCGGGGGCGTTACTATGAACTGGTTCAGTAGGGGGGGGATGGGACTTGCCTTGGCAATGCTCATATGTGGCGGTTCCGCCAATGCTGCCATTGATGCGACCAGCGATATTGGCGTGCAGCGGTTCTATTTTTATGCCCCTGTCATCAACAAAAAACCTGTTGCCGATGCTGGCGATAAATCCTCTCGAAATTGCCGCGCAAATACCCAAATCGACGCGCTGATCAAAAAATATGATCACGCTATAAAGCGTTATATTCGCAGCAAAACCAGATCCATCCTGCAAAAAAATACGCCGCGTATCAAACGCGGTATGACCCTGTCTGATTATTTTGCCGATTATCGGGATTATTACATTTTTATCCGCACGCAGGAATTGCGTGATTTTCCGGTCAAAAACCTTAATGTGCGCAAAAACTTCTTTATCTGGAAGGAAGATGGCAAGATCATCATGGGATCTGATGTGATGTTGATGTCGCAAAAAACCCAGGATGAGGTGATTGAACGCGTCACCAGCAAGGCGCGCCGTAAATGGGCGGCGGATGAATATCACCGGGTCGCCGAAAAAACCAAACGCGTTGCCAACGCCACCTCGTTCAAGCTGGATTGCCAGCATACCGCCGATCTCAATGGTCTGGTCAAGAAGGCCATTACGGATCTGATGGCGCAAGATGATCACCGGGTTATCTCACCGCGTACATTTGATAAATTGCTGACCATTTTACGCGCCTATATCACCTTCAGCTATTATAAAGATCTTCCTCACGAGGAATTTGACCGTCGTTACAAGGAGCTTGGCCGCCAGGAAGGTCGCGGGCGCTGGACCCACCAGAAGCTGACACGCCTGCTTGGTCTGCATGAGATGGGCCGCATCGAGAGCAATCGTGAATTTCGCGAAACCTATTCCAAGGCGATCACCCGCGCCGCCAAACGCACACCGCGCATTCCGCGTAAATGGATCGAAGAAATCATCTGGATCGAGACCAAGGGCGACCCCATGACCATATCGCGGGCCGGGGCCTATGGTTTGATGCAGTTGATGCCGCTGGTCTATATTGGTATGGGGCCGGAAAAATCGCGCACCGTTCCGCTCTCTTTTGCGCGCACCATCAACCCGTTTAACGCGGAGAATAATATTGAACGCGGCGCCGTATTCCTTGGAAAATTGCAGCAGATGCTCAAGCCACACATAAAGGGCTATCCGCGTGCCACGCAAAAGAAAATCATTTTTCATGCCTATAATTGCGGCGTCACGCGGGTCATCAGATTGCTTAAAAAGCATGGCCTTAATTATCGCCGCTATCTGCCGGGCGAAACCAAAGCCTATCTCGACAAGCTGGCCGATTTCCCGGGGAGATAATGCAAGCGGTTGGCGCGTTCTTGGCGCAGCTATGCCGCCAAGAACGCAAGCTGTGAAGGCTCAATTCAACCTCAGCTCCTGAAAAATAACACCAGCATCATATTGCTTTGTGGATATAATCTCTGGCGTGAGCGATTGGGTATTTTTCCCAAATAGCCGCGTGCCGCTTCCCAGAAACACCGGCGCGCGCTTGAGACGAAGAACATCAATCTTGTCCCGCGCCAAAAGCCAGCCCGCCAGATCTCCGCCCCCGCATAGATAAATCGGCCCATCGCCAGAGTTTTTCAAGGCTGTCAGATGGGGGAGAACATGGTCGCAAATGATCTCTACATTTGCGCCGCGCGGCAAGGTCAGGGAGGACGAAATAACAAATGTTGTCATGGCGGGATAGGGGTTGTCACCGGGTTTGAGCCCAAAGCCATAGCCGAACTCATAAGTCCGTCTTCCCATAATGCAATATTTATAGCCAAGCAGGCGGGTTTGATAATCCTCGACGACGGGGCCGGTGTGAGGAAACAAAGACACGTCTTGCAAAGGGCCGCAAATAAAGCCATCCGCCGAGACGGCGACGTCATAAATGACAGGCTGCATAGTGAATACTCCTGTGAAGCTGTAAGTAATTTTACGATCCAGAATGGATGGTTGATTTTGCTTACTTGATCACTGTTGGAGTACTCCTTTATGGTCAAAAAATCATAGGGGGGTGGAGGGAGAGGTGCAAGTTGTTTTTGCGATGTGAGCCTGGCCCTGTACCTGCTGGCATCCTCCAGAGCGGTCGATCAGTTTTGCACATTGACCACAATACGACCTCTGATTTTACCCTCAAGCAGCTCCGTTACCGTGGGGATCACCTCGCTCAGGCTGATTTCGCGGGTCATGGATTGCAGCTTTGGCAGTTCCAGATCGCCCGCCAGTCTTGACCAGGCTTGAAGCCGCCGGGGCGTTGGTGCATAGACGCTATCGACGCCTCGTAGCGTGACGCCGCGCAGGATGAACGGCATCACGGAAGAGGGGAAATCAAAGCCTTGCGCCAGACCACAAGCGGCAACCACGCCGCCATATTTCATCGAGGCGCAGACATTGGCCAGCGTGTGACTGCCCGCCACATCTATGGCCCCGGCCCAGCGCTCCTTTTGCAAGGGTCGTCCCGGCTCCGACAATTCCGCCCGCTCGATCAGCGAACTGGCCCCCAGAGATTTGAGATAATCGCCCTGAGATTGCACGCGCGCCGTTGAGGCCGTGACGCTGAACCCCAGCCGCGAAAGCAAAGCCACCGCCACAGAGCCAACGCCCCCTGTCGCCCCTGTTACCAATATTTCACCACTCGCCGGGGTAAGGCCGTGATCTTCCAGCGCCATCACACACAGCATGGCGGTATAGCCCGCCGTGCCAATGGCCATGGCGTCTTTTGTGGTAAACGGGGGAGGAAGCTTGAGAAGCCAGTCTCCATTCAGCCGCGCCTGCTCGGCAAGTCCGCCCCAATGGGTTTCGCCAACGCCATGGCCGTTCAGCAAGACTTTATCGCCAACGACATAGTCTTGATGGGAACTCTCCAGCACCTCACCGGCCAGATCAATGCCGGGTACCATGGGAAAGGAGCGCACCACCGGGGCCTTGCCAGTGATGGCCAGCGCATCCTTGTAGTTGATGGTGGAATAGTCAACCTGCACCAGCACGTCCCCGTCAGGCAATTGGTTTGGCTCAATTTGCGCAAACTTTGCGGCATGGCCATCATCATTGGTGATCAAGATCGCTTTCATGGGGTGGCTCCTTGTTGGTTGTTTACAAGTTTTATCCCACAGCCGCGCCGCAAAAGAAACGTCCTTTTGCAGCTCAGGCAATGCTGTTTATTTTTCGTCTCCCAACAGCTCGATCTGCTCTTTGTGGGTGACTTTGATGACGGGACCGTTCCAGCGTTCGACCCAGCCGCGTACCCTGATCCTTTGGCCCTCAAGTTCTTGAAGATTAAGACCATTGCGCTGCATCGGGCGTTGATATTTTTTCTTGATGGCAATGGTGAAATCCGAGCGCCAATTATCGCCAAAATTAAGAAAAACCCATTTTTTGACGATGGCGACCTTGCGGACCCGTCCCTCGACCAGCGTGAAACGAAAGCGTTTGCGCATTAAATTGTTTTGTCGCGCGGCTGGCTGCGGCTGAAATATCCGATAGCGCCACAGGCCCCGTCGCTGCTGACGGGCCGTTTCTTCAAGCGCCAGCATCTGGCGCATACACAAGCGGTTGTTGCGATAGGAAAAACTGCGCGCCAGTCCGTCTTGCAGCAAAACACCCTGTATCCATGTCCCGTCATTGGTATAAATATGGGCCAGCAGGCGGTCATATCGATCACGGATACGCCCGCTCTGGTGAAGCTTTACCTGCTTGCCCACAAGTTCGCGCCGCAGCAAATCAATGGCTTGCGCGGCAATAGCGTTGAGTTTTTTGGCCATAAAGCCAGTGGGTTTATCGAATTGTTTGACCGGCATTACCCCTATAAGGCGCACAAGTTCGCCGCTTTGAAGCTGCAATACACCGTCTTTAAACACCTTTGTCACAAGGGCCGGGCGTTGAAGTTTAGCCTCGCAGGAGGAAGCGGTTTGTGGCTCTTTGGCGGGGGCTGGATGGCCAAAAACCGGGGTCACAAAGACCATCAACGCAAATTTGCATTTGAGATGGTTGATCATCCGTGGTTAATTTCCTCTATCGCCAATCTTCGATTCCTTTATTGCAACCATGTTATGAGCCCCATGCAATCTCGTACAGAACAAACTGGCCCGCTTGAACTGACCGGCCAAAATGAAAGTCTGAAAGGGCAGGTGGAAGGTATTACCTTTCACAATGAGGAAAACGGCTATTGCGTGTTGCGCATCAAGCTGCGCGATGCGCGTGAACTCGTCAATGTGGTGGGGCATGTGGCCAGCATCTCGGTTGGCGAAATGATTGAGGCCAGCGGTAACTGGATTAATGATGCCCGTTTTGGTCAGCAGTTTCGCGCCGATACCATGCATGTTGTGGCCCCCGAAACAATCGATGCCATTGAGCGCTATCTGGCCAGTGGCATGATCAAGGGGCTGGGGCCCAAATATGCCAGCAAGCTGATAGCCGCGTTTGGCGACAAGGTGTTTGATGTCATCGAGCACGAACCCGCCCGATTGCGCGATATTGATGGCATTGGAAAAATGCGCGCCCAGATCATCATGGAAAGTTTTCACGATCAAAAAGTGGTGCGTGAGATCATGATGTTTTTATCATCGCACGGCATTGGCACCCAGCGCGCGGTGCGCATCTATACAACCTATGGCGCCAAGGCCATGGAGTTGATCTGTGCCAATCCTTACCGCCTTGCCACCGATATCAGAGGTATCGGCTTCAAGGTGGCCGATAGCATTGCCATGTCTTTGGGCGTTGAAAAAACGTCGCCCATGCGCGCGCGCGCCGGCATTTCTTATGTATTGTCTGAAGCCATGAGCGATGGCCATTGCGGCCTGCCACGAGCGGACCTGTATGAGATGTCCGAAAAACTGTTACAGATCCCCGATGATATTATTGCCGAAGCGCTTGAGCATGAGGTCGCCGAACATAATGTTCTGCTTGGGGATCTTGGCTCGCAGCAGGCGGTATTTTTGCGCGACCTGTTTGAAGCAGAGCATGGCATTGCCGGCAATTTCAAGCGCTTGATGGTCGATAATCCGCCCTGGGAAGAGGTGGATCTTGATGAAAGACTGCCCGCGCTTGAAAAACAAAGCGGCCTTGAATTTGCTGATAGTCAGGTAAAAGCGCTGTCGCTGGCGTTAAAATCGCGTATTCTGGTCATCACCGGCGGGCCAGGGGTTGGTAAAACCACCCTGATCAATACCATTATCAAGCTGGTATCTGAGGCCGATACCGACCTTGAAATAACGCTTTGCGCCCCCACTGGCCGCGCCGCCAAGCGCATGTCGGAGACCACCGGCCTGGAGGCCAAGACCATCCATCGCCTGCTGGAAAGCGACCCTTCGTCTGGCGGCTTTCGGCGCTATGAAGAAGACCCGCTGAGCTGCGATTATCTGATCTGTGATGAAACCTCCATGGTCGACGTGCCCTTGATGTATGCTCTGACGCGGGCGCTTCCCGACAAAGCGGCTTTGTTGCTGGTGGGGGATATTGACCAGTTGCCCTCGGTTGGTCCCGGGCAGGTGCTGGGGGATATTATTGATAGCGCTATTGTGCCGGTTGTGCGCCTGACCGAGGTGTTTCGTCAGGCCCGCGAGAGCCGTATCATTTTAAACGCCCATAAAATCAATAGCGGCGAGTTGCCCGATCTTGGCAAGCCCGATGGCAAAAGCGATTTTTATTTCGTTGAAGCGACCAGCGAGCGCCAGGGCCGCGAAAAAATCATCGAGCTGATCTCCAACCGTATCCCGCGCGGCTTTGCCATGGACCCGATGCGAGATGTGCAGATCTTGACCCCTATGAATCGTGGCGGGCTGGGGACGCGCTCCCTCAATATCGAGCTGCAAAATGTCCTCAACCCGGAAAAACCGGGCCAGCCCAAAGTGCAGCGCTTTGGCTGGACCTATCGCCCTGGTGACAAGGTTATGCAGACCACCAATGATTATGATCGCGAAGTGTTTAATGGCGATCTTGGCTATATCCTCTCCATTGATGAGGCCGAAAGCGAAATGGTCGTCGATTTCGATGGCCGCGATGTCTTGTTTGACTTTAGCGACCTGGACAATCTGACACTGGCTTATGCGACCACCATTCACAAGTCGCAAGGCTCTGAATATCCAGCCATTATCATGGTCATGACCATGCAGCATTTTCCCATGCTGGAGCGTAATTTGATCTATACCGGCGTCACGCGCGGCCGCCAGCTGGTGTTGCTGGTGGGAGAAACGCGGGCCATTGAAAAAGCCGTCAAGGGCGATCGGCAAAGACATCGCTGGACGAGATTGCGACAAAATCTGGAGGAGATGGCGTCTTGAAATATCCCAATAACAGTTTATGGGCGGCCCTTGATGATGATCTGCTGGTGGTCATCGATGATAAAACCAGCTTGCTTCTTTCCTTGATTGATTGCGGTACCTTGAGCTTGGCATCTGGAAGACTTGTGGTGAGTGACCCGTTTGCCGGTTTGCGAAAAAAAGACAATCTCTTTGTGCAGGTGCCAAAAGGGCACTACCGCGTCATCGTTACACTCGCAGATGTCAGTGATAAAAAAGATGGCTCTCATATGCGAGAGGCCTATGCCACATTATTGCTTGATGAGGGAGCCGCTGAAGTGCGCCGCAAGATCATAACACCGGTTAAAGGCCGTAAAAGCATCCCCGAAGAAATCGGCGAGGACGAGACTTATTTTGGTTTTTTTGTCGATACGGGGACCGCCTCATTTGTCGATGCGCAATCGGTTGGAACATTCATGCCGGACGAAGAAACGTGGTATAAAAAACTTTTCGAGAACAGTAGGAATGACAGCTGGTTCAAGCTGATGGACAATCCAGACCATATTCGCGCCGGACTGGCCAATATCGAGTTGCCGGGGGCGGAACAGGGGGAGAATATAATATTGTTTCATTCAGGTTGGGGGGATGGTGTTTACCCTGTGATCGGTGGCTATGACGGGGCGGGAGAGCTGGTGCGGGTGCATATTGATTTTCAGCTCGTTACCGCACAAGCTGGGGAGTAATACAAAACCTTTGAAGTGACGATGAGGGAAAGTGATGGGGAAATGGGCCCAAATAGGCTGTACTATGCGGCTATTTCTCATTTTATTGACATATTCGTGTCCGAAACTGGCCTTAGATTGCACTTGGAGCTGGTACAGGAAAATCCATTCTTCTGGGGGGTGTTCCAAATAAGCGCAAGCCCCCTTATACTGCATAGAAATATTTGAACCAGCTGGGTTCACAAAGAGACTAATAGAGAACTGCTTTCCATGGGCATCGAGCAGATTTCAAGAAGGCGACAAGCGAGAGGAAGAAGCTATGACGGGACCAAATGAAACACCGGAAAATGACAAGACCATTGGCGGGCGCGCCGTTGATTTCGTAGAAAATGCCGGTTCACAAGTTGAAAATGTTGTGGAAGGAGTGATCGGCGAAGATCATCTCGTTGTTCGCAAGACCAAAAAGGCCTGGCGGTTTTTCTTGCTATATCCAGCCGTTTTCGGCGTGCTGCTCGGGGCTATTCCCACCGGCATCGATCTTTACAAGAGTTTTAAATACGGCATTTCGGTATCAGATGTTGCGCACGCCGAAAAACAGAAAAACTTATGGATCAAGAATATTCGCTGTGTACAAAACCTTAGCTATCATACCGTGAAGACTGAAGACAGGGCGACGGTCCAAATCGGTGCCTGTCAGAACGGGGATGTGTTGATCGAGTTGATCCCGGAAGATGGCGGCACGCAAGTTGCCGAATGGGTTTCACTGGATCGCGCCAAGGCGGCAGCGGCCAACTCGGTTGGCTCCTTGCTGTTTTCAAAAGCCTACGCGTCCAGCATGGCTCTGGCGGCAGCGGCATCAGGTGGTGGCACAGTGAAAACCGTCTGCACCAGCATCAATCCCGAAAAGCAGATGATCGAGCGCATCGTCAAGCGCGGCAATATCTGTACGCGCGAAATCAATAATATGATTACCCGCAAATCCATATCGAGCGAAGAGGTGTCGTGCGATAGCAAGTGCACCCCGATGAAATAAAGCAGGTTCTATTTCTTGCCAAGACAAGACAAAAAGGCTCGGGCGTTATTTTTCAGCAATGAGAAATAAAGCTCCGGGCCTTTTTCAATGCCCGCGCCAATCGCATCAAGAGTGGCGGTTCGCACGCGGCTTCCCTCGATGACAAGATCTACCAGTTTGGAGCGAAATTGCGGTTCAGCGAAAACGCAGGTGATTTGTTTGGTCCGTATCTTTTGCTGCAAGGCCCTCATGTGGCGGGCGCCGGGCTGATGCTGCGGGTCGATGGCAATGGCGCCGGCATAGTTGAGATTGAAGCGCCGCTCAAAATAGATAAAAGCATCATGAAAACTTAGATAGGGGCGCTCCTGGACCGGGCGCAGTTCGGCCTCTATCTGCGCCGTCAGCTCATCAAGGCGAGTGATCAATTTTCTGGTATTTTGCCAGTAGAGAGATTTGTGCGAGGGATCGAGCGCGGACAAGGCGGTGGCGATTTCCATGACAAAACCGCGCGCATTTTGAGGGTCCAGCCAGATATGGGGGTCGATGGAAAGAGGGCCGCGTCTGGTGGCTTTTTCTGGACGGCGCGTTTCCTTGCCACGGATCACATGACGGGCGCGTAATTTTGTGTTGGCAAGGGTGAGGATCCGGGAATTTCCGGCCAGTGACTTTAAAGGGCCGATGAGAAATGTCTCGATCGCCGGGCCAATCTGTATGATCAGATCAGCGTTCTGCAGGGCGCGGGCATTTGATGGCTTGAGGGCATAGGTGTGAGGGGAGCCACTTTTTACCAGTAAATAAGGGTCACCAGCGCCGCGCATGACGCCAGCGACCAGTGAATGGACAGGCTTGATGGTGGCCACGACATTGATTTTGGCGCTAACAGGTGGCGCGAAAGCCAGCGCCAGCGCAAAGCAGGCGGCTGATATGATTGGATATTGACGGCTCACGCGATGCTCCTGCGGCTTGGTGGACCAATCTTGATTGTTATGATATAACATAACAAAATACAACGCAATTCAACATTGGATGGTGTCTGCGTTTGCAATAGCTCGCTTCCCGGGCTTGAGCCGGGATCCAAGGGCAAACAGGCAAAACCTCTGCCCATGCGCTCATACGCCCCGGCTCGGCACAAAACCGCTATCGCGTTTTGGCTGGTCCAGGGAGCTTTGATATTCAAAATGAGACACGACCCAATATTGGGGATCAGGTGAGCGCATGCGAGGTTATGGATGAGCCAGACGGAAGATAAGACCTCTGCCGTGAGGGACTTTGCAAGCAGTGCGGAACTTTTGCGGGCCAGAGATATTGGCGTTGAGCGCGCTGGCCGCTGGCTGGTGCGCCATGTCGATTTGCGGGTTCGTACCGGTGAAATCGTTACGCTGATCGGTCCCAACGGTTCTGGCAAATCGACGACAGCCAAGATCATTTTGGGCCTGCTGGACCCGGACGAGGGGCGTGTTGAACTGGCAAGCAATCTGTCGATTGGTTATGTGCCGCAATCTTTGACGATTGATCCCACTTTGCCTTTGACGGTCAAGTGGTTGATGACCCTGACCGCCCCCCATTGCCGGGAAGATATTGAAGCGGCGTTGCGCTCTGTCAGGGCTTCACACACACTCAACCGTGCTGTTCAGCTACTGTCGGGGGGAGAATTTCAGCGGGTCTTGCTGGCCCGTGCCATCCTTTCAAAGCCACAATTACTGGTGTTGGATGAGCCTGTTCAAGGCGTCGATTATGCGGGGCAAATTGCTCTGTATGAACTGATAGGCTCGCTGCGTGATCAGTTGAATTGCGGTATAATTTTGATCTCCCATGATCTTCATATCGTCATGGCGGCCACTGATACGGTGGTGTGTCTGAACGGCCATGTCTGTTGCCAGGGGTCGCCGCAACGAGTGGCCAATGACCCGGAATATCGCCGTTTATTTGGCCAGCGCGCCGCCGATACGCTGGCGCTTTATCATCACGATGATGGCGCCATCATCGCGCACGGAGAGACGTGCGAGTGCCCGCCAGAGCAGACCAGTGAGAAGAGCAAGGCGAGTAAGGAGGGGGTGGGGGATGTTTGACGATTTTTTTGTTCGCGCCATGATGGCCGGTATTGGCGTGGCGCTGATTGCGGCGCCGCTGGGCTGCTTTATTGTCTGGCGGCGCATGGCCTATTTCGGTGATACCATTTCCCATTCGGCGCTGCTCGGCGTGGCGCTTGGATTTTTGTTGCAGATCAATATTGGCGTGGCGGTGTTCGCGGTCGCCGCGCTGGTGTCGCTTTCGCTATTGTCGTTGCAAAAGCATGCCAAACTTTCAAGCGACTCGCTGCTTGGGATTTTATCCCATTCGGCGCTCGCATTGGGGCTGGTGGTGATTGCTTTTATGCCGGCACTGCGGGTTGACCTGCTGGGCTATTTATTCGGTGATATTCTGGCGGTGTCGCGCACTGACATCGCCACTATATATGGCGGCGGTCTTGCGGTCCTGCTGGTGTTGGCGTGGATCTGGCGGCCTTTGCTGGCCGAGACGGTGAGCTTTGATCTGGCCAGGGCCGAGGGTTTGAAGCCGGAGGTGACAAGGCTTGTTTTCATGTTGCTGGTGGCGTTGATGGTTGCCATCACCATGAAAATCGTTGGCATTTTATTGATCACCGCCTTGCTGATTATTCCTGCCAGTACGGCGCGCCGTTTTTCTGGCTCTCCCGAGGGCATGGCGATCGCGGCGATGCTGGTGGGGGTTTTATCTGTGATTGCCGGTCTTTATGGCTCCTTGGCCTTTGATACGCCCTCTGGCCCCTCGATTGTTGTCGCAGCGCTGATGCTGTTCCTGGCCGTTTTTGTCTTACCGCTCAAAAAAGGAGTTGGTTGACATGAGCA
>JAJRRW010000073.1 GCA_024279115.1 Alphaproteobacteria bacterium | reverse complement strand
GTTTCATAACCGGCTGACAATCTCATCAACAACCTCTTGCCTGTTTTCGTGCCAGTCCTTGGCGAGGATGGTGAGGACGGACCAGCCAAAAGCCTGCAATATCTGCGAACGGGTGATGTAGCGCTCGGTCAGGTTTTCGATATTGTAGTGCTCGGCATCATCAACAAGAATAGCCAGCTTGAAGGCCTTGGCTCTAGGTTTCTTGACCGCGATATGACAACGAAGCGCCGACTGGCCATAATTACGCACGGCGGTCAGTCCTTTTTCGCGCAGGGCCTTCGCAAGCTGATCGGCTGTGGTCTGGCCGCGCTCTGCGATATCGCCATCTGGTTCGCTATAGCCATATTCCGTCAAAGCCCCCTTGATGCCCTCAACATCACCGCGTGAAGCAGCTTCGGCATAGCGCAGATATTGACGCAGGGCGTTGGCACCGGTGTTCCAGGTGTTGGTGATATGTCCCGACTCGATGGAGGCGACGACCGCCATATGTTTTTTGGCGCGCGAGAAAATCACATTCAGGCGCTTTTCGCCCCCCGTCTGGTTGATGGGGCCAAAATTCATGATCATTTTGCCCTTCCAGTCCGGGCCATAGCAAACCGACAATATGATCACATCGCGCTCGTCGCCTTGCACATTCTCAAGGTTCTTGATGAACAGGCCGACAAACTGCCCGTCCTCCTCGCGGTCCTCTTCAACATCAAGCAGAGCACGAAACGCCTTGTCCTTTGAGGCCAGATTGTCTATCGCCTGTTCGATCTCGCCCTGCTGGGCTTTCGAGAAGGCGACAATGCCGATGCTGAGAGATTTTTTCTTTTTCAGGAACGCGCGCACCATATGAGCGATATAGCTGGCTTCCCCCGTATTGCGCTGGCTGCCATAGGGACTGTCTGCCAGCTTGTGGAAACTGATGGGGCGTTCAAGCAGCGCACGGGCTCCCTGCGGTCCGTCTTCTGCCTTGGCCACGGCAATGGCCGGGCGCGGCTGCAATTCGCCAATGCTGGGAATGGTCATCAACTCGCCTCGATAAAACGCCTGCGAACAAAAACCGATCAGGCTTTCGTGCTGTGAGCGATAATGCCAGGACAGCATGGTGCGCGGCAAAGCACCTGCCGCCCGATTAAGAAAGCTATCTGCATTAAGGTCATAGATATGAAGCGGGTTATCTTCCTCTCCCTCCTCATCTCCATTCTTTTGCGAGGAAAAGAACTGCGATGGCGGCAATTGCATCTCATCACCAACCGTTATGAACTGTTTGGCGCGATAGAGCGATGGCACGGCATCTTCGAGCGGGATTTGGCTAGCCTCATCGAAAATCACCACATCAAACTGGTTTTCGTCGAGCGGCAGAATATCGGCAACGGACAAGGGGCTCATCAGCCAGACGGGTTTGAGATCGCGCAAGGGCGCTCCAGCATCACCACCAAACAGCTCGCGAATAGACTTGTAAGCACGGGTTTTCTGGAACTCGTTTTCCAACAATCTGCGCCCCCGGTTAAAGGCGCGGCACCAGTCTTTTTCGAGTTGCGTTGTTCCGGCAAGCGGCTGATTGGCGCGACCAATATCGCTTTGGAACGTCAGCTGACAGGCATGAACTGCCAGCCCACCATTAAGATTGCGCCGTTTTTCAGAAGCGTGTTGCAGCTCCGCGACCTTGTTTTCGAGCTTTTCACTGTCAAATCGGGCCAGTTCACGATTGCGCGCAAAGCTGCGAGAAATGGCCGTATCGAGGATCGCAGCTTCAAGTTCGTTCGGTGCCATATCAATGGTTCGAACGGCATTTGAAACCGCAGCGCCGCTGCCATCCAGTTTGCCCAGTAAATCGCTCAAATCAAGCGTCAGGTCGATCTGTTTTCCGAGATCGCCAACCGTACTGGCAAGCTCCGCGCGGGAGGCCGTTTCAAAATTGGTGAAAATGACACCCAGTTCCTCATCGGCCCTTTGAATTGTAAAATGCGTCTTGGCCAGACTGGCAAGAGTCAAAGCAGCTTCTTCATTTTGCAGGCAGGCATGAATGAAATCGCGCTGGATATCTGGAAGACTGGCCCGCTCGAACCAGATCTTGTGCAAGTCAGCCCGAACCTTGTCCAGCTCCTTGATGCCAAATTTCGTGGAAAGTGCTTCACCGACCTTGCGCAGTTCATCGCGGGATTTGGCCAGCTCTTCTAGTGGAACCAGCGCCTCTGCTACACTTGATGATTTGCCCTTATAGCTCGATTTCACGAGACTCTTGGCTTTTCTCCAATTGCTCGACAAGAAGGCAAAAAACGAACCCTCTTTTGCTTTGGCAGCTTCAATCAGAGGAGAGATTTCAGCAAGGGGCAACTCAATAGACCAGCCATCAGCTAAACTCTTTTTGGCTTCAACGTCAGTTTCGCGCTCTTCCATCTGCTTGAAACCTTTGGCAAGGCTTTGTGCTGTTGCATCGGAGGGATCGAGAAGATTGAGTTGGCCACTTGATGCAATAGGCTCCATACAACGAGCCGCCTTGATCACAGCCTTCAAATCCTGCCAGGACATGGACTCTGAATTGAGAAATGCCAATGCCAGAATTTCTGCGTCCGCCGCATCACCAAGGGCATTTTGTGAGCGGGGTAACGCCCGCTCCAGCCGGTCAAAGATCTCAGCTTCGCTATTACCCCCTTCATCAACTCTCAGGAAACGAACAGGGGAACGGGCAAGAATAGCGCTATGTCCAGCAGAATTGAGGGCATCAGCGAGTTGATGCAATACGGGACGGGCAGCGGCAAATTCATCCCAGGCGGGCAGATTTGCCCGAATACGCGGATCAAGACTGGCGGGAGGTGTGTTGGTTTTAATGCGCTGCTCAATGAGATCACGCAATCGCTCATTTGTACCAGCGGCCTCCCCGGTCATGGCATTGGAGAACTGGAGCAGCTCGGCAATTCCACCCTCTATCTCTTGACCCAGTGTTTGCCGTTTTGTTGACCAGCGATCAACCGGTGGCCGCTCCAACCATCCTTCATAGATTTTCTTGAGCTCCTTGATAAAGGCCTTTTTGTCATCCTGACTGTCATGAATCAGCGTACTGACCTCACCAAGCCCCACCTGCTCCAGCCGGTGATGAACAACATCCAGCGCCGCCCGCTTTTCACAAACAAACAGCACGGCCTTGCCGCGTGCCACATAGTCGGCAATCAGATTGGTGATGGTCTGCGACTTACCGGTGCCCGGTGGCCCCTGAATGACATAGCTACGACCTTGTCTGGCCCGGATTACCGCCTCTTCCTGCGATGGATCTGTCGGCAGGACATGATAGTTTTCGTCTCGCTCCGATGGGTCAAGTTCATCAAAGACCTGACGGGCCTCATCAGAAAACAGAGTGTCAAAATTTTCATCTGTCCGCCCGTCAACATCAATCAGTTCATTATAGTCACGAACCAGCGTCATCTTGCGGTAGTTGAAATTCGCCAGGGTTACGGAACACAGATCTATTTCCCAGTTGTGTGACCCGCCACTCTGCCCCTGATCTATTGAATAAAACCCTTTCTCGACATCTGTGGCCGCACCTGTTTGCGCCCCTGATGCCACCATTGTCTCAAAAACAGGAGGCTTTATATCGTCCTCAAGCATTTCTCGACTTGGCGCATCTGCGACGCGAATATCCCGCTCAAATATCTGCAAGCCCAGTGGTTCATAGTTCTTGCGATTATAACTGTAAGCAAGCCCTTCATAGTCACGAACAGCTGACCCTGTCCGTTTCCGCTTACGGCGAAAAGCATCAAGCCGACGCTTTGCGATTCTGTTGATGAGCTGAATGCGTGGCACCTCAATCAGCTCAAGCTCGACGCCCTTGGCCGAGCGCTTTAACTGTCTGGCAAGATCACCATGAAGTTCACGAATGGCATCAAAATCACCTGCATCAATCCGCTCGCGCAGTTCAATGTCATAGAGAGCACGCAGGTGATGACGAAGGGCCGGATTGATCTCCGCATCCTCCGTGCGGGTTACAAGCTGAACACTGTCGGTCACTCCTCTTTTCTTGGACAGCGTGGCGGGGACCAGAATGAGCGGGCTGTGAATACGTTCGTCTTTCGCATTTTTCAGATCATGCCAGCGAAAGAATGCCGCAACCAGTCGCAACTGTGAAAAACCATACTCACGAGCATCCCGATTAGCCTGTAAGCGTATTTTATCCAGATAAGGAGCCAGATATGGATAATCTTCATAGCGAAGCCATCTGTTGAGGGGAAGTGCCTGCTCCCCGGACAAAGCAGAACATATATCTTCGTTGATGAAAAACAGTTGCTCTGCCTTGATGTTTTTATAGTCGAGCAGATAGGGCATGGAACCAACCGTCAGATTAAGGCTGCCGGTAGTCTCCTTGAAATATATCAGCCGATTGCGACGATTGATCTCGAACAATTTATCCCGCAGATGCTGCTGGATATGTGTTCGCACCTCGCCGCGTTCCATGGGCGATGCTGGCAGAGGCGCAACCTCTTCATCATCAATTTCCTGTTCACGATAATTTTTCAACGCCTGAACCAGCGCTCGCAAATCCTGCGGACGTCCAAGACGGTCAAGCTCGGTCATTTTTTCAATGATCTGGGCAACAACAGGATGCAAACGCGGGTTGTAGAAAGCCAAATCCTGCCGCTGCGCTACAAATTTCTTGAGATCCTTTTCGATTGTCAGGTCAAGCTGTGTTGCCAATGAACCAAGGATCAGGCCCAGCACAAATATATCGCTCAGAGCGTCATGATGACCCAGTTTATGCTCAAAGGCCACATAGTCGGGAAAATAAGCCCGCGTGACCTCTCCTTCGCCTCGGCCACCGACCTCAATATCCTCGAAGCTGACGGCATATCCATCTATTTGTTCCTCGCGATAACGCCCGGTTATATCCAATGCACCAAGTCGATCAATATCTTTCTCATCAAGTAGCTGACGATTGTCTTTTGGCGCATGAGCATCCGAATTTGCAAACCACAGATGCCCCATGGACACGTTCAGCGCATCAATGCCATCAAGCGGCGCGACCATATTGCGGTCATGGATCGCAATCACCTGTTCGATAAGCGGCACTGTGAGCGCCAGCACATCGTCAGTCCCTACACTTTCGTTCTGACGCCACTTTGTCAGCAAGTCATGAAAGGTCTCAAACTGCTCTTCTGGTGTTTGATCCTGTTTTTTATCACCCCACACTTGTCACATTCCCCATCTTGCTTTCGGCCTGCGCTGCGAGTTTCAACAGATCGGCCTTTTTGCGCTTCATTTCCTTGCGGGCGATTGGTTCATAGGTCTTGAACATCCCCATTTTGTCGGCTAGTAAAAGCGACCAAGCAAGAGCTGGATCATCGCCATCCGGGTCGCAGGTTGCCAAATCGAGCAACACATAGGCCAGATAGTTGGCCGCACTGCCGCTCAATGTTTTGATGGCTCTTCCCACCTCAGCCACCAGAGCTTCTACCTGCGCCCCCGTGGCTGGCAACTCCTTCCATTCAAATTCTGGAAAATAGCGTCTGGCATGGGCAATAACATTTTCCGTGCGCACAAAATCGCGTGCACCATAGGCATCCATGAGACGATGGGTCAGCGATGACAAACTGATCTGACCGGGCAGATCAAGCTGCCTAGCATCAAGCTCCCCTTCAATATACTGGTTTATGGCATTCATATCTTCTGGATTGGCAGCTATCCGCTCAAGCACCTTTGCGCGGATAAAGGTTTCGGGGTGCGAAATACCCTCAGACCCCTTTTTTATCTGTTCAAGAACTTCATCGGCCTGCTTGAGATAGGCTACCGGGTTTACTTTTTTCATGCCGGTGCCAATCTTCACCAGACAGGAGATCACAGCATCCCTGTTTCCCGTTACCTTGAGCGCACCAAGATCTGCATAAACCTCGGTATAAAGCCCATAAAGCCGGTCTGTCTCTTGATAGACCCCCGGACAGTTCGCCTGATCACTGCACCAGTCCAGCAAACGAGAGGTCGTAAAATAGCGTTCATCTCCAGCAAAATAGAGTTTGTGATGGGAGAGTTCATGACCGAGCAAGGCCAGTAGCTCGCTCGTGTGAAGTAGGTCAGTGATCGCCCCCATCAACAAGATAACGATCTCGTCTTTCATATAGTAAAGCGCCGCATTGGTATTGGTTGAGGCGCTTTCCGCCTGATAGATCGTCAAGGGCAGATCGATTTCAAGCACCTTCATTGCCTG
>JAJRRW010000072.1 GCA_024279115.1 Alphaproteobacteria bacterium | reverse complement strand
CGCCACTTTCGATTTAAAGGCGGGGGTGTGATTACGTCGTGGTCGTCTCGTCATTTCGGATCTCCTGTTGTCGGCATCATACCGGTTTACAGGCCAGAAATCCACTTATAGAGACTGTACAGATTCTCCAGACCACCTCTCTCCTGAAGCGTATGCGCCCCTCTGCAAGCCTGTTTAAACTTCTGGGAGCCATGCTTGAAGATGCTTGGAAGCAGCAACTTGCGCAGATGAATGACTGGCGCAAAGACATGCGTAAGGATGTGCTGAAAATCGAGAAACAAATAGAGCTGTTTCTGGACCGAATTGTTGAATCTTCGAGCCGTATTACCATCAATGCTTATGAGCGCAAGATCGCCTCACTCGAAAATGAAAAGCTTCTGGCGTCCGAAAAACTGGAGAAAAGCTTCAAACCACAGACCACCTATGGGCAGTTGTTAGAACTCTCTATGAGGTTCCTCGCAAACCCTTGTGAACTATGGGAAACAGGAAATATAAACCTACAAAAACTGGTGCTCAGACTGGCATTTTCGGAGCGTTTAGCCTATCACCGGACTGAGGGATATAGAACACCAAAAACCACATTACCTTTCAAGGTCTTAGGGGCATTTCAGGGTGATTCAAAAGCAATGGTGCCGCTGGAGTGAATTGAACACTCGACCTCATCATTACCAATGATGCGCTCTACCACTGAGCTACAGCGGCGACAAGGGGCCGAGTCGTTCGGCGTAACCTCATTGCAGGGGGCGAAACTGCCATAGCTTTCCATAAATCGCAAGCCCCCTTGGCAGCAAAATATCTTCCAACGGCTTGAGACTTTCAATAAGCTGCGTATTATGCGCTCAGGGCTTTGTAAATATACGCGAAAAGGGAACCTCATGGTCACATCAGATCGCCAGGAGCGCGCAGAAAAGCGCCAACAGCGTCTGGCCAAACAGCTGCGCGACAATCTTAAAAAGCGCAAGCGCCAGACGCGGGCGCGCACCAGCTTGTTAAATGAGGGCAAGGTCCCTGAACGGGCGAACTCTGATGAGTTGGATCAATCGACGATGCCTGCCCCTCAAAATAAGGATGACGCATGAGTATTCATGGGGTAAAAGTCCATGCTTTGGTAAGGGTGGGCATGTTAGGAACAGGCCGTTAGAGATTTTTTTCAAATAATTGATCAGACTTTTCTCACAGTTTGGCGCGATGCGGGCATCGAGGTCAGGAAAAAAACTGAATGGGTAAAGCAACTGAACGGGCGGAACAACTGAATGGATCGAATAAAAATAACCGGTGGCCAGCCCCTGAACGGCACAATCGCCATTTCAGGCGCCAAAAACGCAGCGCTGCCATTGATGATCGCATCGCTATTGACGAGCGATACGCTGACCTTGAAAAATGTGCCAAACCTCGCTGACGTGGGGCAGTTGGGGCGCATTTTGCGCAATCATGGCACCGATTTCACCATTGCTGGCAAACGCCCGCGCAAGAAGCAGATGCAGGGCGAGACCTTTCATCTGACCTCACGCGATATCTGGGACACCACGGCGCCCTATGAAATGGTCTCGAAAATGCGCGCCAGTTTCTGGGTACTGGGGCCTTTGCTGGGGCGAGAACACAAGGCGCGGGTGTCGCTGCCTGGCGGTTGCGCGATTGGTACCCGGCCCGTTGATCTGCATCTGGAAGGGCTGAAAAAGCTGGGGGCAAATATTGACCTTGAAGATGGCTATGTGATTGCCCGCGCGCCGCGTGGTGGCCTCAAGGGAGGCAAAATCACTTTCCCGCTGATATCGGTTGGCGCCACCCATAACTGTTTGCTGGCGGCTGTGCTGGCGCGCGGTGAAACCCTGATTGAAAATGCCGCAGCGGAACCCGAAATCGGTGATGTGGCGCGCTGCCTTGTCAAGATGGGCGCCAAAATCGAGGGGATTGATACCTATACGCTGAAAATCGAGGGTGTGACGCAGCTGGAAGGGGCGGTGCACACGGTGCTGCCGGATCGTATTGAAGCTGGCACTTACGCGATGGCTGTTGCTGCCACCGGGGGAGATGTGTTCCTCGAGGGGGCAGACCCCACGCATTTGCAATCGGCGCTTGATCTGATGGTCAAGGCGGGGGTAACCATCAAGGTGAAAAAAGGTGGTATTCAGGTCAGCCGCGGTAAAAAAACGCTCAAGCCGGTGCAGATCGAGACACAGCCCTTTCCGGGCTTTCCAACCGATCTGCAAGCCCAGTTTATGGCCATGATGCTGCTCGTCAAGGGCAAATCAACCGTGCGGGAGACCATTTTTGAAAACCGCTTTATGCATGTTGGCGAACTTATGCGCATGGGAGCCAATATTTCCTTGTCGGGAGATACTGCCGAGATAACCGGTGTTGATGAACTGTATGGGGCGCAGGTGATGGCCACCGACCTTCGCGCTTCGGCGTCGCTGGTGATTGGTGGTCTGGTGGCGTCTGGCGAGACCATTGTCAACCGCGTCTATCATCTGGACCGGGGTTTTGAGCGCATTGAGGAAAAACTGTCGGCTTGTGGGGCGATCATCGAACGGTTGAGCGAATGACCAGCTTGACACTTGTGGCGCTTGATACGGGAGATCTTGAGGTGCTGTCAGCACATATGCAAGATGCCATATTGCGGGTGGTCGATATGACGTGGGAGCCCGCCAGCCACCGCTGTGTGGCGCTGATGAACCGTTTCGACTGGCCGCAGGCAGATGCTGGCGCCAACAGTGGTAAAAAACCCTATGAACGGCATCGCTGTGCTCTGCGCTTTGATCATGTCAACGCGGTAAAGCTGAAAAATATTGAAATAGGCCAACGCAATAAGACATTATCTTTGCTGACCATACGCTTTGAGGCGGGGGAGGCACCCTCTGGCAGCATCGAGTTGATTTTTGCCGATCATTGCTCGATCCGTCTTGATGTGGAATGTATAGAGGCCGAATTAACAGATCTTGGCGAGGGCTGGCGTGTGCGCTCAAAGCCCGAACACGAAGGATAGACAAATGCCGATCAGGCTAGATGCCCGTAGCAAGGGCTTTGAAGCGGAGTTTGTGGCGCTGTTATCCATGAAGCGTGAGGTGTCGGTCGATGTCGAGCAGACCGTTCGCGCCATTATTGAGGATGTGCGCAGGCGCGGCGATGAGGCATTGATCGAGTTGTCACAAAAATTTGACCGGATTGATTTGCGCGAGCATGGCATCAAGGTCAGCGCGCTTGAACGAGAAGAAGCTGTGCAAAAAGCCGATCCAAAGGCCGTGGAGGCGCTGAGTTTTGCCGCCAAACGGATCAAGGATCACCATCGACGCCACAAGCCGCTCAACGAACAATATACGGATGAGCTGGGCGTCGAGCTGGGGCAACGATGGACGCCGGTGGACGCTGCCGGGCTGTATGTGCCGGGCGGTACGGCCGCTTATCCAAGTTCAGTGTTGATGAACGCCATTCCCGCCAAGGTGGCCGGGGTCGAGCGTCTGGCGATGGTTGTGCCGATGCCAAATGGTGATATTAATCCAGCCGTACTGGCCGCCGCCCAAATAGCTGGTGTTGATGAAATTTACCGGGTTGGCGGGGCGCAGGCTGTGGCCGCGCTTGCCTATGGCACCGATACCATCGCCCCGGTTTCAGTGATCGTTGGACCGGGCAATGCCTATGTGGCTGCTGCCAAGCGCCAGGTCTATGGGACGGTGGGCATTGATATGATTGCCGGGCCTTCAGAAGTGCTGATCGTCGCCGACAAGGAAAATAATCCCGACTGGATCGCCATTGATTTACTGGCCCAGGCCGAGCATGACACATCGGCGCAATCCATTTTGATCACCGATGATGAAGCGTTTGCAGATCGTGTGGTGGAGGCCGTTGAAGCGCATCTCACGACTTTATCGCGCAAAGAAATCGCCCGCCAAAGCTGGGAAGAATTTGGCGCGGTCATTCTGGTGGAAACTCTTGAAGACGCTGTGCCCCTGTGCAATCGCCTGGCCGCCGAACATCTGGAAATCGCCACCAATGATCCAGATGCCTTGGCCGCACAGATCACCAATGCCGGTGCTATTTTCCTTGGTCGCTATACCCCCGAAGTGATTGGCGATTATGTGGCGGGCACCAACCATGTGCTGCCAACGGCGCGCTCAGCGCGTTTTTCTTCGGCGCTCGGGGTCACCGATTTCATGAAGCGCACCAGCCTGCTTAAATGCAGCGCCGACAGTCTGCGCGCTCTTGCTCCCGCCGCCGTAGCGCTTGGCGAGGCCGAAGGGCTGACAGCGCATGCCAGATCGGCAAGCATCAGGCTGAACCTGCCGGAGTAATAGTCGTCTGGTGCGGTTTGCCCTTGCCGGGCGGCTTGTGCGGGCGGCACCAAAGGCCAAGCCTTTGGAAGCCAAATTTTAAGACGTCTTTGGAAACTGACAATCGCGCCCCCCTTTATTGCCAAATCGGGGTGAAGGGGCCAGCCCCTTCTGCCTGCTGCACAAGCAGCCCGCCCGGCGAGGGCCTTTACGCATATTGCCCGGCGCACCAGCCAGAACTCCAGGCCCATTGGAAATTATAGCCGCCCAGCCAGCCGGTGACATCGACCACTTCCCCGATGAAATAGAGGCCCTTGACCTTGTTGGCTTCCATGGTTTTGGAAGACAGCTCGTTGGTGTCGACACCGCCAAGGGTAACTTCGGCAGTGCGATACCCTTCTGACCCTGTTGGCTTGATCTGCCAGTTGGTGAGAAGATCGCAAAGGGCGCGCAGGCGCTTGTCGGAAAGATCAGCCATATTGCCTGCCAATCCCGCTTTATCGCAAAAATGGACGGCAATTTTCTTTGCCAGATGGCCAGACAGTACATTGTGGACAGCCGCTTTGGGGCTGTCTTGGCGAGCTTTGCGCAACGCCTCAAACAGATCTGTATCTGGCAACATATTGATGCTCAAAACATCGCCTTCACGCCAAAAGGACGAAATCTGCAAGATAGCGGGGCCGGAGAGGCCGCGATGGGTAAACAGCATGGCGTCCTTAAAACTTTGCCCATTGCAAGAGACGATGACATCCAATGAACTTCCCGACATGGGTTTGAGGTCAGCGCGGAAGGTTTCATCAAAGGTCAAAGGAACCAGTGCCGGGCGCGGCTCTATTATGTTGAGTCCGAACTGCTGCGCGACCTTGAAGCCAAAACCTGTTGCGCCAATTTTGGGAATGGACTTGCCGCCGGTGGCGATGACCAGTGAGGAGCAATGAATGTCTTCATGGCCAACTGTGATGGTAAAGACCTCATCGCCCGAAACGCTCTGGCGAATATTGCTCACCGGGCTTTCCAGTTGGGGATGTACATCAAGCGCGAATAGCTCAGACAACAGCATATCGACGATCAAAACGGCGGATTTTTCACAAAACAAAGCTCCGCTGGCATGTTTGTCGGCTTTTTCAAACCAGCTGATTTTGTGGCGCTCCACCATGTCGATAAAATCATGTTGGCTGTAGCGCTTCAGGGCCGATTTGCAAAAATGCGGATTTTGCGAGAGATAACGCTGCGCTCCCGCATCAATATTGGTGAAATTGCAACGTCCACCTCCCGAAATGCGGATTTTCTCACCGATTTTTGGCGCATGGTCGAGCAGGATCACCGAGCGTCCGCGTTTGCGCGCTTCCAGCGCACACATCATGCCAGCGGCACCTGCGCCGATGATTGCCACATCTATCTGTTTCATTTTTTCATCGTGCTTGTTGTTCAAACTTGTTTGCGCGTTTGCGCCTTGACGCGAAAGCGCCGCCTTAAAGGATCGAGCGAGCCATCAAGCGCCCGGTCGGGATCGAATATGGGTTGTAGCTTGTAGGCGGTGATATAGACAAGGGCCAGGCCAACAAACCATGATAAAATCTGCCAGACCCATAAAGACGGCATGATGGAGGGAAAAATATCATGAAGGAGTTTGTCATCAACAGGCAGGGCGCCAAGCGGTACAGCGATGGTCAGTGCAAACAAACAAGCGCAGAGCAAGGCAAGTAACCACCAGATCCGTGCATTTGGCGCCATCAAGGGTTTGCCATCTGGCAAGACATGATAGGAAATCTGGTGAGCAAAAGAGGCGTTACGGGGCGCGGCGTGGTGCGTAAAGAGATGGATCAGGGCGGTGAGCAAAAGCACGCCAATATTGGCGCCAAGCCCCCAAAAGGCCGGGTGCAGAGACAAAGGCCAGGCGTCATATGGCAGATTGACGCCGCCCATTTCCCCTAGTCCTTGTGGCACTGTACTGGTGGCCAGGACCGCGAGCAGCCCCGCCAGTGCGCCATTGCGCACCGCCGTGCCGTCTAGTCTGGGGAAATAACAAAGCCCGGCAAGCGCTGGTAACAGTTGCAATCCAAAGGCCCCGGCCAGCAGGAACAAGGGCAAAGGGTCATCCGGTTTTTGCCAGGCAATGAGCAGCGCCACCATCAAAAGCAGGCCAACCGTAAAGCGGGTGATTGATTTGCGAAAGGTCGGCTGGTGGGCGTGTTTGAGTTTTTCATGAAACAGATCATTGGCAATGATCCCTCCTGCCGCGAGCAAGGCGGCTGAGGTGCTGGCGATTAATCCAGCCAGCAAGGCAAGCGTGATAAACCCCAGGACAAGGGGATTGCCAAGCGGGGTGGCCAGTAGCAGGGAAACGATGGCCTGGGGTTCGCTGCCAGCGCTGAAGGGGGGAAGGGGGCTGGGGGCGGCAAAACCGGGAATTTCGTGGGATAAACGAGCCGCCAGGGCAATAATGATGGTGGTGGTGAATAGCATGAGGCCACTCATCAGGGCGGCGGCAAAAAATTGTTGCGGCGCGTGAGCCTGGCCTTTGGCCGCCGTGAAGCTGATCATGATGGCGGCAGGAGCGCTGGCTAGCCCCATGAGCGCCAGCAGGCTGGTGATGATCATGGTGCCGGGCCAGGGCATGTTGCTGGGGGCGGCTGCGGGCAGGGGATCATAAAAAGCCCCTTGCACAAACAAGGGCTGGTTGATTTGGTCGCTTTGCAATCTGGAGAGGCTGTCGATGAAGCCTGTAAAGCCGCCAAGGGCATCAATGCATATGAGCATGGCGACCAGCAAAGCCACGACAAGCGCGATACCAGCGGGCGCGGCAACACGCAATATGGCCCCCATGCCCCCATAGGCTGTATGAAAAAACAACAGGGCCGCCATCAAGGCCATGGTTAGAGAGGAGGTTAGCGAGGAGAGCAGCGAGGAGAGCGGGGCGTTGGGCAGCAAAAGGCCTTCTATCAGCGAGGCAGCAAAACGCAGGCTCATAACACTCAGAACCAGAGCCATCAGCACGGCGGTAAGGGCCGTCACCAGGCGCACACCACTGGAGCGATAATAATCGCCAAGCAATTGCGCCGATGTCAGGGGATTGAAAATGCGGCCAAGGATCCAGATACGTCTGGCAAACAGCGACAGGGTCAGCGGTACGATGATCGCTGCCAGAGCGGCAAAGCCATAGGAAAAGCCGCTGCGGTAGAGCAGGCCCATATGGGGCAGGCTCATCACCCCCAGCAGGGATATGGTGGTGCTGGCGAGGATAAAGCGCAGGCTCGACAGGCGTTTGCCAGCCAGCAGATATTCCACCAGATCATAGCTTAAAGAACGATATCTGGCGCTCACCCACAGATAATAAAAGATCGTTAAAGTGCTGGGAACCAATAGCCAGATCAATGATTTGTCCATACTAACTCTCTTTGAACACGGGGCTATGACCTGGGCAGCACATCGCAAAGAAACGCGGCGGGCGTTGCTCTAAAGATAATATATTTCAATCTGTTAGATCAGTGCAAACGAAAAAGGATAATATACAATCATGGATTGTAATTTATCCACTCTTTTTTCTAGGCAATTTTGGCGCGCAAGAGATCGTGCAGATGCAGAATACCGACGGGTTTGTCCTTATCGACCACAAACACGGTGGTGATATTGGAGGAATTGATCACTTCCAATGCCTTGCTGGCCAGCATGTCGGAGGGCACGGTCTTGGGGCGGCTGGTCATCACGTCAATGGCGGACATATCGATCAGCCCCGCATTCATGTGACGGCGCAAATCGCCATCGGTTATGATGCCGTCCAGTTTGCCTTGATCATTTGTGATGCCAAGGCAGCCAAAGCTTTTTTCGGTCATCACCACCAGTGCTTCGCTCATTTTCAGATGGCCCGGCACGAGAGGCAGGGCCTCTCCTTTATGCATCAGATCGCGCACATAGCTCAAAGAGGCACCAAGCGCCCCGCCGGGGTGAAAGATTTTGAAATCGCTGGCGGTAAAGCCCTTATATTCCAGCAGCGCAATGGCCAGCGCATCGCCAAGCGCCAGTTGCATGGTGGTGGAGGTGGTGGGAGCAAGGCCATGGGGGCAGGCCTCGGTTGATCGCGGCAGGATCAGTTTGACATCAGCCGCCAGCGCCAGAGCGCTGTCAGATTTCGAGGTGACAGCAATCAACGATACGTTAAAGCGCCTTGTATAATTGATCAGCGCCGAGAGTTCGACGGTTTCTCCTGACCATGAAAAGCCAATCACCGCGTCCTGACTGGTGATCATGCCAAGATCGCCATGGCCGGCTTCCGAGGGGTGCACGAAAAAGGCCGGAGTGCCTGTAGAGGCCAGCGTTGCGGCGACCTTCTGGCCGATATGGCCACTTTTCCCCATGCCCGAAATGATCACCCGGCCATTGTTTTGCTGGGCATTGGAGATGGTTTCTACTGCTTTGACAAATTCGCTTCCCAGTTCTTCGTCAAGCGCTTTGGCAAGCTGGGTAATGCCAGCAGCTTCGAGTTCCAGGGTGTTGGTAGCGGATTTGATGAGCTTGTCATCGGGCATAGTGCGGCCTCTTTGTGGAGCGTTGGATGCATCGTTTGCTTTGCAGCTTTTTTGTTTAACTGATTGCAGGGGCCGATACACGCAAAAAAGCTTGGCCAAAGCAAGGATGTTCCAGAATAAAACGTCCGATAACGGCCCTTTAACCAGTTCAAGCTAATCTGGCACCAGTGAGTTTGGTGTGGTTTGTGCTGTTGGTTGGAGATTGTGGTGGGTAGTCTTTGTCACAATTCAGGATATTTGGTGCGCTTGGGATCGATGATCGCTCTGTTGGCGTTTTTTGGCATGTCCACAGCCCTTGCCCAGCAAGTCACGCGCAGCCAGGAACTACTCGCAGCCGATGGCTCGCTGATCCCAGATTTTGAGCGTTTTGAGCGTCAAGAACAAGGGCAGCCGGGCGGCGAACCGGTCGCAACCACTGCGCCGCAGCGCACGGGGCCGCAAGATCCGCTCGATCAGATCTATGCCAATAGCGCCAGCACGGTGATTGATCAGCGCAATAATGAGCGCCTCAATACAGTTCTGCCAGATCCCTTGAACCAGCCACCGCGTAATTTTCGCGATACGAGCTTTACACAAGAATTGGCGCGCCAGCAGGACAACCGCCCTGTCGATGAAAACTGGCGCTCGCGTGATCTGAACGTCTTTGATCCGCTTGGTATTCGCAGCGGTGGCTTTGTGTTTTATCCAGACGTTTATGCGCGAATGATCGGCACCAACAATATATTTGCCACCAGCAACAATAAAAAATCTGATACCGGCATGGAGATCACGCCGACCTTCCGGGTGCGGTCCGACTGGAATGTGCATGAATTGGAATTTTTCGTCACTGGTAGTCAAAAGAGCTGGCGGACCTTTACGAGTGAGAACACCACCGAATATGAAACAAGGGTGCGGGGGCGTCTGGATATAACCTCGCGCACCAGTGTTGAGGGGGCAATCCGCTATGAACAGACCATGGAGGGGCGCGGCTCGGTGGAGCTGTCGGACGCCGCCGTGGGGCCTGCCAAAGTTCACGAAACGGAATTCTTTGGTCAAATCAATCATCGTTTCAACCGACTTGGCTTTCGCCTGCGCGGCCAGATTATTGGCAATATCTATGATGATGTGGCGCTGCAAGGTGGCGGCGTGCAGGAAAACCACTTTCGCGATTATCAGCAACATATTCTAAATCTGCGCACAAATTATGAGTTCTCGCCGCGATTTTCACTGTTTGCCGATACGCAGATCGGGCGGCGCAAGTTTCAAAACAGGCTGGATGCCGGGGGGGCGCTGCAAGGCAGTGATAGCTGGCTGGTGGCGCTTGGTACGCGGGTCGAGCTGACGTCCAATTTGAGCTTGCTTGGGACTGTTGGATATGCCCGCGCCATGCCTGACGAGCCAACTCTGGTTGATCTTGAAGGGGTGGTATTTGACGCCAGCCTGATCTGGTCGCCGTTCAGATGTACGACGATCACGCTGTCAGGTGAAACTGAAATTGAGGAAACCACCCAGAGCGGTACGCCCGGTTCATTCAATAAATCGCTATCTTTGTCGCTGGTCAAAGGGTGGACGCACCGCTTTAGCTCAACCTTGAGCGCGTCATATGAAGAAAGAAAATTTGCCGGAATTGCCCAAAAAGATACCGAGTTCACGGTGGGACTGGTTGCCGAATATCTGTTTAGTCGTTCCTGGGTGCTGGACGCAGGTATTGAGCGTACCGTGGTGACGGGTGGCAATGATTATAGCGAAGACGAGGTTCACCTTGGCTTGAGATGGCGCCGTTAGGATACGGGCAAGGTTTTTGGTCATGAGAATGGCGCAAAAGCGCCGGTTGGAATGATTGCGAGTGGCGCACGATTTCTAGTGATGCAGCCGATTAATCTTTCTTGCTGCGATGGGTCAGGTCTTCGAGCAGTTTGCGCAATTCAGCGGCGAATTCATTGCGTAATGCGGGATGGGCCAGAGCCAAAGCCACATTGGCGGTCAAAAAGCCCACACGTGAACCGCAATCAAAGCTCATGCCGTCATATTTGATCGCGTGAAAATCCTGAACTTCCATCAAGCTATGCATGGCGTCGGTGAGCTGGATTTCATTTCCCGCGCCCTCGCGCTGATCCTTGAGGATCGAAAAAATTTCGGGTTGCAGGATATATCGTCCCATGATGATCAGATTGGAAGGGGCGGTTCCAGCTTTTGGCTTTTCCACCATGCCGGTAATGGGCCAGCAATTTTCGTCTGTCTTGGTCTTTTCAATACTGACCACACCATATTGATCGGTCTCTTCGCTTGACACCTCTTCGACGCCAATGATGTTGCCGCCGTTTTCATTGTAACCGGTGATCATTTGCTTGAGGCAGCTATCACCCCTGGTCTGCGTCAGCATGTCGGGGAGCAAAAGCGCAAATGGTTCATTGCCAACGAGTTCGCGCGCGCACCACACGGCATGCCCAAGACCCTTTGGTTCTTGCTGGCGGGTGAAACTGGTTTGCCCAGGGCCGGGCAAAAGCTCTTCGAGTAGCGCTATTTCGTCATGTTTTCCCTTGGCCCGCAAAATATTTTCCAGCTCGGCCTGCCGGTCGAAATGATCTTCAATGACGCCCTTGTTGCGTCCCGTGACAAAAATGAAATGCTCAATGCCAGCTTCTCTGGCTTCATCAACAACGTGCTGGATGATCGGCCGATCGACAATGGTCAGCATTTCTTTGGGCATGGCTTTGGTGGCGGGCAGGAAACGCGTGCCAAGGCCAGCGACCGGAAAAACAGCTTTACGGATAGGACGATGGTTCACGGACAGGTTCCTGAGCTTTAAGGGAGGTCAATTCTCGACCATTGTCTCATCAATAAATGATCTTTTTCTAAAAATCCATGATTAACACTCTATGACCTAGCGCCCTTCGCGTAGCCAGGTGAGGGACAAGGCGCCAAGCAACAAGGCAAGGGCGAGCAGTCCCGAAAACAGCGGGATAGTGGAGCTGGTACGTACCTGGTAGGCTTTTCGATCGGCCAGGGCCAGCCAGCCGGGGCCATACATCTGGCGTCCTTTGCTATTCAAAAGCAGGCGCGGCAGATCGCTGTCGGCCCGTTGCACGCTGCCTTGTCTTCGTGGTGCACTGCCTTGCCCCCGTTGCGCACGACCTTGCCAAAGAGCGGTGCCGCCGGTGATTTTCATCAAGGGAGCCAGCAGCTCGCGGCTGGCGGTGACGCTTTCAAGCTCGCGCGAATTGATCCGTCCGACATGGATTGCCGCCTCTAATTCCCCAGATGACAAACGAAACAGGCCCCCTGTTTGCGCCTTGATGACCTTGCGCCAGATGCCGGGGCTGGTCTGCTTTAGTTCATGCTTGGTGATTTCACCGGTTGGCGAAACCAGTTGCACGGGTTCAATCTTGTCGAGCATGGAGCGGCGCTCAATGGTCAGCTTGCGGCCCTTGGCGTTGGCGGTCAAAAACTCTTCTTCAAGGTCAGGCTCTTTCATCAGCCAATGCGACAAACGGCGAAACAGGGCATTGTAAGGCCCCCCGCCATCATAGCCACGGGCCCATAGCCAGGCATGGTCGGACAACAGCATGGCAACCCGGCCTTTGGCGCGTCGGTCAAGCAGCAATAAGGGCTTGTCATCAGGTCCGCTCATCAACACATCCCCAGAACTGGCTTTGGCATCAATGAGCCGGAACCAGCGCCCCCATGCGGGAGATTGGTCTGCTGATAGGGCCGCGCCGGGCAAATCCCTTGTGACGGGATGGCGGCGGCCCTGTTTGCTGATCCTTGCTTTGAACGGCTGCTTGGTGATGGTGCCAGTGGGATCGGCGGGCAAAATTTGCGCCAGCGGGGTGCGGGCCAGTGAGCGTCGTTTGGCAAATTGCGATCCCGCAGCCAGCAGCACGGCCCCCCCTTCTTCCACATAGCGCGCCACATTATCAAGATAGATCAATGGCAGCACACCGCGGCGGCGATAGCGATCAAAGATGATCAGATCAAAATCATGAAGGCGCTGCGAAAACAATTCTCTGGTCGGGAAAGAGATCAACGATAGCTCGTGGATTGGCGTGCCGTCCTGCTTGTCAGGGGGCCGCAAAATGGTGAAATGCACGAGATCAACGGCGGCGTCAGAGCGCAAAAGATTGCGCCAGGTGCGCTCGCCGGGATGGGGTTCTCCAGAGACCAGCAGGACACGCAGATTTTCACGTACACCCTGGGCGGACAGGACAAGGCGATTATTGGCCAGGGTCAGCTCCCCCGGCACAGATTTGAGTTCCACCTCGACAATATTTTGTCCGGCATGGGGGAATTCGAAATCAATCAGCACATCCGCGCCAATGCGCACATTTCGTATTTCGTCGGGTTTGTTTTCGCGCCTGATGGTAATCTGGGCGAGGGCGGCCCCTGGTTTGCTTTTGCCGGCCTGGACGATTTGCAGGCGGATCTGGCGGCTGCTCTCGACAATATCAAAACGCGGCGCCTCAAGCAGTTTGATCCGCCGATCAAACTCATCGGCAAGGCCGGTGATAAGCGCATGCACCGGTACATCAAGGCCAAGGCTTTTGGGCTGTTTGGGAAGGTCGTGCACCTGTCCATCGGTGATCAAGAAGATCCCGGCAAGGCGGTCACGGGGAATGTCGGCAAGGCCGTTATTCATGGATTGAATAAGCTGCGTGCCATTTGCGCCATCGCCCTCATTGCGGCTTTCGATCACCCGCACATCGATATTGCCAAGATTTTTGAGCTTTTTGGTCAGCTGTTTTTCGAGCAATAATGTCTGTTTGAAGCGATTGGTGATTTTTTGGCTATCGGAGTGATCAACAACGATCAGAGCGATATTGCTCAACGGGTCTGTTTGCTCGCTTTTAAGTTGCGGGTTCATAAAGGTTGCGAACAACAGGCCAAGCACCAGAGCCCGCAAGGAGCCAACCACTGGTCGGCGCCATATGCTCAACAGAGCGACCAGCAGGCATAATATGCCCAACACCCAAAGCAGCGGGCTGGAGATGAGGGGGGCGAAATCCAGAGTATAATTCATCTCATTGCCCCAATCTGCGCATCAAGGCGGGCAGGTGAACCTGATCAGCCTTATAGTTGCCGGTCAGGGCATACATGACAATATTGATGCCGGTGCGATAGGACATTTCGCGCTGGCGCTCGCCATTGGGGGTGACGGCAAACAAGGTGCGGCCACGCTCATCGGTAGCCCAGGCCGCCGCCAGATTGTTGGAGGTGATAATGATGGCGCTGACATCATCGGAATTGCGCACCGACGAAGAGGTGTTTTTACGCGATGCCTCGACCCATAAGGTGCCGCCTTGCCAGCGACCTGGAAAACTGTTGAGCAGATAAAAGCTGCGGGTCAGCACGTGATTGCTGGGCACGGGTTCGAGCGGTGGAATATCCATCCGGGCCAGCAAGCGCGCCAGCGGCGTTGGTTCGCCAGCGGGCTGGCCGGGCAAGAAGCTGTTGATCTGGTCCTGGGTATCAAACAAGATGACGCCGCCTTGTTTCATATAGGCATTGATGCGTGCCACGGTGGCGCTATCGAGATCGGCTGGTTGTGCTGGCACGGGCCAATAGAGCAGCGGGAAAAAGGCCAGCTCGTCCTTGGCGATATTGACGCCGACCGGCTCGACGGGTTCAAAAGCAGTGCGGCTGGCGATTTTTTTCGACAGGGCGGTGAGGCCAAGGCGGCTGATGCGGTCGATGTCGGGGCGGCCCGTCCTGACATAGGCCAGATGGGTCTCAAGGGACATATTGAGGGCAAAGGCATCTTCGGCAGCAGAGCGTTGTTTCTCGCCAGGGGCGGCCAGCGCCGGTTCTGTACCGATTAGCGCCGCTCCGGCCATCAGTAATATGGCGCTTGCCTGCACCGCTTTCCTGAGACGCGAGCGTTTGCCGGTGGGGGCCAGCAGCCCCTGCATCAACGAGACGATGAGGCTGTCAATCAGGAACAATATGAGCGCCAGTGTGAACAAGAGGGGCGCAAGCGGGTAAGAACCATTGGCCTTGTAGTTCTCTTGCACGACATTTGCGGGAGGCGCGGGCAGTGGGGTCAATGTCAGGCTTGGTGATGCGATATTGAGCGCCCGGCTGCGCCCTGTTGTCCCATACAGTCCCGGCGGATGTATTTTGCTTGGTGTAAACCGGTCAAGATCCGCAATCCTCACGGCTTTTGTGTAAATGGTCGGAGCTGTGAAATTACCAAAGCCATCAAGAATACGGATCGGCGGCAGCGCGGGCAGTTCCGCTTGTTTGCGCAAACTGTCGCCTGGTTGAGGGGAGGAAGCTGGATTGTTGGAGGCGGTGTTTGTGTCTGTCTTGGGGGTGACGCCAGAGGACAGGGCGACAAGGCGGCGCAACATATCGACAAACAGGCCCGAATGAGGCAAGTCGGACCAGGTTGAATTGGCGGTGATATGAAACAGAACCAGCAGGCCACGCCCGGTCTTGCGAGCGGTGACCAGGGGTGTTCCATCCTCAAGGCGTGCCCAGATCAAAACCCCATCATTGAGCTGTGAAGGGTCGGCCAGAACCTGTCTTTTGACGCTCACATCAGCGGGAAGTTCAAGCCCGAAAAACGGGCTGTTTTCTTCAAAGGGAGCCAGTTTTTGGGGTTTGCTCCACGACAGGGCCCCGCCCAGCGCCCGTCCGCCCTGGCGCAAGGGAACCGGCAAAAGATCGTCGCCGCCCTGTTCAAGACGCGGACCGGCAAAGCGCACCAATACGCCGCCCCGTTGCAACCAGTCTTGCAATTGCTCGCTGGTTTTTGATTGCAGGCGGCCAATGCCCGCTAAAATCAAGGTGGTGATATCACGCGACAATAAGGTATCGGTGGCCTGGGCCGTATTCTTGTCGTCCGGTTCGGTAAGTTCGCTAAACGGCTTGAGGGCTTTTTTGATGTAATAGAGCGGCGACAACAAGGGCTGGGCCTGTTCAGAGGCTTCGCCGCTTATCAGCCCGACGCGCTGCCAGTTGGCGCGCCCATCCACCAGAAAACTGGTGCTTGCTGAGCGCCTGCCTTTGATCTCCACACGGGCAATCTGGTTGCGCAATTCAAGCGGCAACTCGAACGCCACTTCAGTGGTCGTCGTGTTGGCAGCCAGCTTGAACGGTTTGAGAAAAACCGAGCGCCCCTTGTTATCAAGAGCGCGCACATGGCCCTCATAGGAAATACCGCCCGGGCTGGTGATGGTGGCTTGCAGATCGCCCTTTTGATTGACGAGGGCATGCAGCGTCAAGGGGGTGATTGCCTTGGCGCCATTTTTCATAATGGTGAGGTTTTTGGCGTTTCCAGCCAGCGCTGTGAGGCCGGTTGTGAACTCTTTTGCATGACCATAATCAAGCCCGTCGCTTAACCAGAAAAATGTCACTTGCTGGTTGCCAAGGGCTGCTTTGTTGAGAACGGCCAGGGCCTTGAGGCGATCAGGGGCGAAGGGGTGCGGGGTAAAACTTGCGAACTGCTCACGGGCCTTGAAGGCGCTGAGCGGTTTGAGGGAGTGGCGCTCGTCTATATCGGCGGTGGGGAGCAGCAGCACAGAATTATTGTGTTGTTCGGCCCGCTCCAGCAATTGCCGCATGGAGGAGGCTCGTTGTTGCCAATCGCCGGCCGATGCCCAGCCATTATCAATCAGCGCCACCAGCAGGCCGGATTTTTCCAGCGTCGCCGTTTGTGGATTAAGCACGGGGCGGGCCAGCGCCAGAATGAGCGCGGCGGCGGCAAGCAACCGCAACAAGGTCAGCCACCAGGGGCTGTGGGCCTTGTCCTGTTCGTCCTTGTTGATGCCCGCCAGCAAGCGGGTGGCAGGAAAAAACACATGATGCGGGCTGGGCGGGGTGATGCGCAGCAGCCACCAGATCAACGGCAGGACAATTGCGGCGGTCAAAAGCCAGGGAGACAAGAAGCCAAGGGGGCCCAGTGACATCATGATGAGGCTCCTTTCTCACGTGTTAACCTGGCACCACCAGCCCCTGGCAGGGACGGGCCAAGTCGGGCGTACAGGGCCAGCAGAGCCTCGCTGGCCGGGCGGTCTGTATGATGGACCATGAAGCTGCACTGGTAGTTTTGAGCGGTCTGGCGGATGGTTTCGCGGTGCAGGTGCAAACGCCGTTGATATTCGGCGCGCAGCTCTTGCGCCCGTCCGGCCAGCACCGAAAGATTGCCATCCATGCTTTCGAACAGAACCCGCCCCTTATAGGGCAGCGTTTCTTCTGCCGGGTCAAGAATTTGCACCAGATGGCCCTTGATGCCGCGCGCCGACAAGCTCTTGATCATATCGGTGATTTCGTCCACCGGCATCAAAAAGTCGCTGAACAGCAGACATTCGCTGTAACGCTTCATCTGGCGGCTGACAGGAAAGCGGCGAAAGCTCTCATGATTTTGATGGGTGGCGATGTTTTGCGCCAGCATTTGCGGGGCGGTATGCTGATTGCTGGGGGGCATCAGATCGACAAGGCCGATGCGCTCCCCGGCCCGGACCAGCAATTCGCCGATAGCCAGGGTCAGCACCAGCGCACGTTCCGCCTTGCGCGACTTGGCCTGATGAGAAATGAAACTCATGGAGGGAGACAGATCGGGCCACAGCCACAAGGTATGGGAGGCCTCCCATTCGCGCTCGCGGATATATAGTCGGTCCGTGGTGGCCGAGCGCCGCCAGTCAATATTGTGAGCGGCGTCGGAATTTTCATAGGTGCGAAATTGCCAGAAGGTTTCGCCAGGGCCGTGACGTTTGCGGCCATGAATACCGTGGGACAGGGCGCTGGCTATGCGGGCCGCTTCCACAAGCAGAGCCGGCATGGCGCTGGCCAGCCCATGCGCTTCATGTTCAAAAAGGTCATAATCATTGGCCGGTGTGTCCACTCATGCACCTTTTGGGTCTGGTTTAATCAAGTTTTACGGTGAGCTGGCGGATGATGTGCGGCAGCGTGACGCCTTCAGCGCGGGCCGCAAAGCTCAAGGCCATGCGATGTTGCAACACCGGTTCGGCCAGCGTGATGACGTCATCAATGGAGGGAGACAGGCGCCCTTCCATCAAGGCCTTGGCGCGGGCTCCCATCATCAAGGCTTGCGAGGCGCGAGGCCCTGGTCCCCACGAGATCATGTCGCGCAGGCCGGGATCGCCGTCCTCGAAAGAAGGCCGGGCGGAGCGCACCAGTTTCAAAATAGCCTCGACAACGCTTTCGCCGACCGGGATCTGGCGGACAAGTCGCTGGGTTTTCATCAAGCTTTGCGCCGACCAGACGGCTTTGGCGATATTTTCATTGGTGCCGGTGGTCTCCAGCAGCATGCGCCGCTCGGAATTTTCATCGGGATAATCCACGTCGATTTGTAGCAAGAAGCGGTCAAGCTGCGCTTCGGGCAGGGGATAGGTACCTTCTTGCTCCAGCGGGTTTTGCGTCGCCAATACATGAAACGGAGCGGGCAGATCGTGACGCTCGCCAGCGATTGTTACATGATGCTCCTGCATGGCCTGCAACAGGGCCGACTGGGTTTTGGGCGAGGCGCGGTTGATTTCATCGGCCATCAACAGCTGCGCAAACACCGGTCCCTTGATAAAGCGGAAATGGCGCTTGCCACCTTCACTTTCTTCCAGCACCTCGGAACCCAGAATATCGGAGGGCATCAAATCGGGGGTGAACTGGATGCGCCGCTCATCAAGCCCCAGCACGGTGCCAAGGGTCTCCACCAGCAAGGTCTTGGCAAGTCCTGGCACACCGATCAACAGGGCATGGCCCCCGGCAAGCACCGTGATGAGTGCCAGGTCAATGACGTTTTCTTGTCCAAAAATCACCGAAGCTGCTGCTTGTCTCACTTGCGAGAGTTCTTCGCCTGCCGCTTCGATTTGCACAATCAGGTCATCGTCCGTTTTTGCCGGGTCATCGTTGGTATGTTTGAGATTTGTCATAGCGTTGAATATAGGACGGCAAAGGGTCCACTGGAACCTTTAGGTTTAAAAAAAGCTGAAATCATTTGATCATTCCATTTGCTTGCTCGGTGATTGCCCTGTTATTGGCGGCGCATAATCATATATACTGTTAGAATGAACCAACAAAACAGGCAAGAAAACGACTTTTACGCAAAAGAATTGCTGAAAAAGCTGGGGAGCGCCGTGAATTCACAGCCGTTGGCTGTCGCGCCGGTACGCCAATGCGCTTTGAGCGAGCCTTTGTGTCCGGCTGCCGTGCTGGTGCCGATCGTCAATCGGGCCGGTAATGCTCATGTCTTGTTGACAAGACGCGCCGATGATCACCCCCATCATGCGGGGCAGATTTCTTTTCCCGGTGGGAAAATAGCCGCACAGGATGAAGGTATAGAAGCGGCGGCCCTGCGTGAAACCTATGAAGAAACCGGAGTTGAGGCCCGCCATATAGAGGTTTTGGGACAATTGGATGCCCATTCCACTGGCACCGGTTTTACCATTTATCCGGTGGTGGGGCTTGTGCAACCAGGCTTTGATCTCAAGCCCTGTGCGCGCGAAGTCGCAGAAATATTCGAGGTACCTCTTTCTTTTCTTATGATGGCGGAACATTATCGGGTAGAAAAAATATGTTGGCGTGGTCGGAATCGGGATTTTTATGTGATCGATTACGGCGCCTATCGCATTTGGGGGGCCACGGCCGCCATTTTAAAAATGCTGCAAGAAAGGCTGAAAGGTTGAAATGACAAGAGTGATGCTGGTTTATACAATATTGCTGCTACTGCCGTTCATCATTTTTGGAGGCTGGCGGTGGATCGCCAAGGGCGCGCGCGGCCACAAAGAAATCATGAATGATGCGCCCATATTAATGCTGCTGCTGCTGGGGATACTGCTGGTGGGGGTCGGATTGTTTTTTCTGGCTTCCAAAGAACAGACCGGTGTTGGCGGGCGCTATAATCCCCCGGTGATCAAGGATGGTGTCATTGTGCCTGGCCATTTCACCCAGTCCGGCAAGTTGCCGAATTGACCAGGCATGAACACCCCCCTCCCAAGGATCGAGGCCGCTTGGTTACAATGTGAGCAAAGCACGGCTCTCATGGAGCTGTTTACTAAAAATGGTTATACGGCCCGCTTTGTCGGCGGCGTGGTGCGCAATGCCTTGCTGGGAGAGCCGGTTCATGATCTTGACATGGCCACAGATGCCCTGCCGCAAACGGTCATGGAACTCGCGCAAAAGGCTGGGTTCAAGGCCATTGGCACGGGGCTTGAACATGGCACTGTGACGGTGGTGATCGGCGATAAGGTCTATGAAATCACCACATTGCGGGTCGATGTGGAAACCGATGGCCGCCATGCGCGCGTCGCTTTTACCAAGGATTGGCTGACAGATGCGGCCCGGCGCGACTTTACCATCAATGCGCTCTATGTGGGGGCCGATGGCGTGGTGTTTGATCCGCTGGCGGGCTATGAAGATCTGCTGGCCCGCAGGGGGCGCTTTATTGGCGATCCTGATGAGCGTATCAAGGAAGATCATCTGCGTATCCTGCGTTTTTTTCGCTTCAGTGCCCAATATGGTGACGGTTCCGTCGATCAGGCAGGTCTTGCGGCCTGCGTGTTGTTGCAACAAGGGCTCAAAACACTCTCAGCGGAGCGTATCAGTGCTGAACTGATGCGCTTATTGCTGATGCCGCGCGCTATGGAGGTGCTTGATACCATGTTCGCACATGGTCTGTTATTACCGCTTGCCAACCGCGTTGCTCACCCCTCCAGATTGCGAAAATGGCTGGCTCTTGAACGCCAGCTCAAACAAATGCCAAGCGCCCTTGATCGGCTGGGGGCGTTGTTCATGCTGACCGATACGGACGCCGCCATGCTGGCGCACAAGCTGCGTTTGTCCAATCAGCAAAAGAGCCGCCTCAAGCTGTGGGTGCCAAACCCTGAAATCTCGAAAAGCCTGAAAGAGAAACAGGCGCGTGTCCTGTTTTATCAGCTGGCAGGGGACTATCCATTGAGCCTGGCCATCAATTGGCTGTTGTCGCGCGATGGTCCAGAAGATCCTGCATGGTGCAAACTTTATGATTTGCCAACGCGCTGGCAGCGCCCTTTGTTTCCGTTAAGCGGGCAAGATCTGCTGGATGCTGGTATGTCGCCCGGCCCGCTGGTGGGTAAAAAACTGCGAAAACTGGAGCAAGCCTGGATTGAAAGTGATTTTGCATCTGGGCGCGCCGAGTTACTAAGACAATTAGATGCTTAACACTCTTCCCCTTAAGCCGCTCTAGAGTGCTTCCGAGAAAAGTGGGTACCGGTTTTCCGATAAGAAGCACGATAAAACAAAGAGCTAGGGGCTTTCATTTTGTCAACCTAAAACGGAAAGACCCTAGTCATCCTTGGCATCTTGCCAGCCATTGGGGGTTAGTCTTTGCTGGGGGGAAAAGCGGGCCTTGTAGGACATTTTCTGACAGCCATCGATCCAGTAGCCAAGATAGACAAAGGGCAGGCCCTGTTTGCGGGTATAATCGACATGTTCGAGGATCATATAGCTGCCAAGGCTGCGCGGCTTGTATTGGGGATCAAAGAAGCTGTAGACCATGGAGATGCCGTCACTCAGGCGATCGCAAAGGGTCACGGCAATCAGCGGGTTTTCGCAGGTGAAGTTGTCTTCTCCATCGTCATTATCTGGTTCATCAAGGGGGGGACGTAAACGATATTCGGTCAAAAACGTATCGGCTTCGCTTTCCTCAATCATCATTGAAAAATCGAAATGATCCATGTCGGCCATGCCGCCATCGCCATGTCTGGCATTGATATATTTGTTAAACAGATCATATTGCTCGCTGGTGGCTTTGCGCTTCACGCGTTCGGCCACCAGATCCATATTGCGTTTTTTCAGCCGCCTGAAATTTTTGCCAGGTTCGAACTGATCGACAATGATGCGCACCGACACACAGGCATGGCAATCATTGCAATAGGGCAGATAGGCGACGTTCTGGGAGCGCCGGACACCGTTGCGTAACAGTTTGTCGATGAAATGGTCGGGTTTGTCAGGGGTCAGATGTGTAAACAGCTTGCGTTCCAGCTTGCCCGGCAGATAGGGGCAGGGGTGGGCCATGGTGACATGGAAGTCTGGAAAAAAACTGCTTTGGTCAGTCATGCTGTGGGCGTCCTACTCTGCAATCTATCTTTCAAGGATAAGCTAAGCTGAAAAAAATAAAAGGCCAATTTATGTAAAACTGAATTTGCAGACTGTTTTTTGCTAATTTGCCTAGAGCATCGTGCGTTCATACGCGGTCATTATGTCAGAGTCGTTTTGTGTCAGGTGAATGGGAAAAATCGCAGTGCATATTGGCCATACGGACGAGATTATTTTCTTTCAGATGGCGCAAAAAGGCCGGTCAGAATGATT
>JAJRRW010000071.1 GCA_024279115.1 Alphaproteobacteria bacterium | reverse complement strand
GGGAGTGGGAGTGGGAGTGGGAGCAGCAGCGGGAGTGGGAGCAGCAGCGCTGGCTGCGACCCCTCCTTCGATGACCCGCAACACATCTTCCTTCAAAACCTGACCACGGCGACCCGATCCTTCGACCGCCTCAGCGGACACACCGCTCTCGGCCATCAGTTTTCCAGCCGATGGACTTGGAGGCATCTGACTTGCAGACACCGCAGCGATCGGTTGGGGCGCCTTGCTGGCGGCAACAGCTACAGCCCCGCGCCCCTCGATAATGGCTCCCAGCACGGCACCGATTTCCACCGTATCGCCTTCATTGACAGAAATTTCCGACAAGGTTCCAGCTGCCGGTGCTGGCACCTCTATCGTCACCTTATCGGTTTCAAGCTCCACAAGAGGCTCATCCGCGTTGATCGCTTCGCCCTCTTTTTTAAACCATTGACCCACCGTTGCCTCTGTCACTGACTCGCCCAGGGCCGGCACCCGAATTTAAACCGCCATCTGCATTTCCTTTAGTATCACACGCCAAATTTGATCTACCGTCTCTCAACAAATTCCAGAACATCATCAGTCAATCGTCAACGCCTCATCGATAAAATTCTTGCGCTCTTCAAGATGGCGCTTCATCAGCCCTGTTGCCGTTGCCGCCGAGGCCGCACGCCCCACATAACGCGGGCGCTTGAATTTGGCATCGAGATGGTCCAGCACCCACTCAATTCCTGGCTGTATATAGGACCAGCCCCCCATATTTTGCGGCTCTTCCTGGCACCAGACAATCTCGGCATTGGAAAAAGGCTCCATTTCCTTGATCAGGGCCTTGGCGGGGAAGGGATAAAGCTGCTCAAGACGCAGCAGCAAAATATCGTTTAGCTGGCGCTCGTTGCGCTCTTCAAGAAGGTCAAAATAAACCTTGCCGGAACAAAGCACGACGCGGCGAATTTTATCATCGGCGAGCAGCTTGATATTATTTTGGGGGTCATGTTGCGCATCATCCCACAAAATCCGATGAAAGGTCGATTTGGGTCCCATCTCTTTGAGCTTGGAGACCGCCAGCTTGTGCCGCAGCAGGCTTTTAGGGGTCATCAAGATCAAGGGCTTGCGGAATTTACGATGGATCTGACGCCGCAAGATATGGAAATAATTGGCCGGCGTTGTGCAATTGGCGACCTGCCAGTTTTCTTCGGCGCTCATTTGCAGATAGCGCTCAAGGCGCGCTGAACTATGTTCTGGTCCCTGCCCTTCATAGCCATGGGGCAACAGGCAGATAAGCCCCGACATACGCATCCATTTGCGCTCACCGCTCGACAAAAACTGATCAAACATGATCTGTGCGCCATTGGCAAAATCGCCAAACTGGGCTTCCCACAAGGTCAGAACATTTGGATCGGTGACGGAATAGCCATATTCAAAGCCCAGCACCGCATATTCCGACAACAAGGAATTGACGATCTCGATGCTGGCGGGTTCAACACCTCCTTCATTGGCACCGATATGATTGAGCGGGATATATTTGCGTTCATTTTCCTGATCATTAATCACCGCATGGCGATGAGAAAACGTGCCGCGCTCCACATCTTGCCCCGAAAGACGCACAGGAAAGCCTTCATCAAGCAGCGTGCCAAAAGCCAATCCCTCGGCCATCGCCCAGTCAATCCCCTCGCCGCTATCAATCATCTGGGCGCGGCGTTTGATAATGCGCGACAGGGTTTTATGAACATTGAGATCGTCAGGCATGCGGGTCAGCGAGCTGCCAATGCGGCGCAAACGCTTCATGCTGACACCGGTTTGACCACGACACGCGGCATCCGAGCGGTTCAGGGACATGCCGTCCCATTTGCCCGCCAGCCAGTCGACAGATCTGGGCTTGTAGCTCTTGCCTTCCTCGAACGCCTGATCCAGATCTTTGCGGATCGAACGTTTGAGACCTTCTACTTCATCGGGGCTGACAGATCCCTCGTCGACCAGTTTTCTTGAGTAAATCTCCCCGACCATGGGGTGATGGCGAATGGTGCTGTACATTTTGGGCTGGGTGAAAAAGGGCTCGTCGGCTTCGTTGTGACCATGGCGGCGATAGCAAAAAATATCCAGCACCACCGGCTTGTGGAACAATTGCCGGAACTCGGTGGCCACCCGCGCCATATGAACAACGGCTTCAGGATCATCGCCATTGACGTGAAAAATCGGCGCGCCAACCATTTTGGCCACAGAAGAGGGATAAGAGCTTGAGCGCGCGAAATCTGGCGTGGTGGTAAAACCGATCTGATTATTGACAATGAAATGCAAGGAGCCGCCGGTCTGGTGTCCGCGCAATTTTGACATGGCAAAACATTCTGACACCACTCCCTGCCCGGCAAATGCGGCGTCCCCGTGCAACAAGAGCGGCAGCACCTCGACGCGCCGGTCATCGCCGATCTGGTCCTGCTTGGCGCGCACCTTGCCCAGCACCACGGGATCAACAGCCTCCAGATGGGAGGGATTGGCTGACAGGGACAAATGCACTTTATTGTCGTCAAACTGGCGATCACTGGAGGCGCCAAGATGATATTTCACATCTCCCGAACCTGCATATTGTTCCGGCAAGGACGAGCCGCCCATAAATTCGTGGAAAATGATTTTATGGGGTTTATGCATGACATTGGCCAGCACGTTCAACCGGCCACGATGGGGCATGCCAATGACCATCTCTTTGATCCCCAGCTGGCCACCGCGCTTGATGACCTGCTCCATGGCGGGCACCAGACTCTCGCCACCATCCAGGCCAAAGCGCTTGGTGCCGGTATATTTAAGATCGAGAAAGCGCTCAAAGGTTTCCGCCTCCAGGATCTTTTTCAAGATCGCCACCTTGCCTTGCTTGGTGAAGGAAATCTCGTTTTCATATCCCTCAATACGTTGACGCAACCAGCGGCGCTGCCCGGGATTGGTGACATGGGTAAATTCAAAGCCCACATGACGACAATAGGTATGGCGCAATAGCGCAATGATCTCACCAAGCGTCGCCGTCTCCAGACCAAGTTCGCCATCAAGAAAAATCATAGTGCCCTGATCAGCTTCGGTGAAGCCGTGATATTCGGGCTGCAACTCGGGGTGCTCCATGCGGTCCATCAGGCCCAGCGGGTCCAGATCTGCTATCAGATGCCCCAGGATACGATAGGAGCGGATAAGCTCCAGCGCGCGCACGGTCTGTCGGCGATGCTGGACAATCACCGTGTCGCTAAGCTGCGCCCCATAGGTCTGGGCTTTTTCCGCGATGCCATTTCCAATACGCTTTTCAAGCCCCTGCCAATTGCCATCAAACGCGGCTGTCAGATCGCCATTGGTGTGGATGGGCCAGTTCTCGCGTTGCCAGGAGGCCCCACTGGCTTCCTTGTGTACATCATTTGGCTGATCGCGAAGCTCTGAAAAAAAGCGCTGCCAGCCCTCATCGACAGAACTGGGATTGAGCTTGTATTTCGCGTGGAGGTCTTCGATATAGGGCGCGTTGGCACCATGGAGAAAGGCAGTGCGTGCAAAGGTTTCGTTCTGCTTGCTTCGCGTCATTGGATCTGGCCTTGTTGGTTAAGCATCCAGCGGCAATTTGTCTCGCATTGCTTAACAAGTTAGCACTCGCAACACCAGATACAAGTCCTAATTCAGCATCTTTTTTTGTGGGTATTTATATTGGCACCGATGAAGCGGCTTGCAGGTGCAAAAGAACCAGATCATTGATCTGCTTCTTGTGGGTAAAGGGGCTCATATGACCGGCCTTGATCGACGTCAAATGCACATTGGGCAAAACATCCGCCAACAATTTTCCAACCGCAATGGCCGGCGCTCTTGTGCGGGTGCCAATGATCAGCTGAACGGGGGCTTTTATGCTCGCATAATGCTCCGGCGTACGGCGCACCAAGTCGACAATCTCGAAATCGAGCACGGTTTTGTTCATGGTGCTGGCGATCGCTTGCTTGTGACGGGCGGGTAATAAAAACCATTTCCACCTGCCGATCCAGAAGCTTGTGAAAATATAGGCCGCCCGCCGCTGTTCGCCGCACTCAACGTCTTCTTGAACGCGCCGCGCCATTTTTGTCACCACCGACCATTGCGCGTGTCCCATTTCGTGCAATAGCTGGAAAACGGTTGGCTCAATAAGGGTCATGCTATGAAGTATGGTTGGCAATTGGCGCGCCACCTCCAAAGACACAGCGCCCCCATGAGAATGACCGACAAAATGTACCCCGCTTGTCGCAAGATCAACCAGCGCCTTGAGGATATTGACGTCGGCGTCCGCATCAAATGGGCGATTTTCCGGCCACGGGTCAGAGCGCCCATAACCGCAAAAATCGGCCGCCAATACGCGGTAGCCTCGCGCAACGAGCAACGGTACAAGCGAGGCCCATTGGCGGCTGGAGGCGTGCGAACAATGCGCCAGGATAACGGTCTCGCCGTCGCGCCGCCCTTCATCAAGGTACGCGACGCTCAAATCATTGACGGTGATTGTTTTCATAGGTACGTCAGCCCCACCCAATTACGTCATCCCGGCGCAGGCCGGGATCCAGTTGAGTATCGACAATAACGGTTTGGCCATTTGAAAACAAACTGCGCTGCTTGCTCCTCGTTCTATCTGAATGGGGAGTTGCGTGGCAACACGACTGGGTCCCGGCCTTCGCCGGGATGACGTTGCCGGGGCCGGGGCCGGGAATACGTTAGTGAGAGCGTGTACAGGTGTGAGCCCCTACGCCTCTTTTACCGAGGCGCGTTCGGCGCGTTTGCGATCGTTGGGATCGAGGAAACGCTTACGGATACGGATATTGTCCGGGGTAATCTCCACCAGCTCGTCATCATTGATATAGGCGAGGGATTTTTCCAGCGTCATGGCCAGTGGCGTGGTCAGCTTGATCGCATCATCCTTGCCCGACGCTCGCATATTGGTGAGCTGCTTGCCTTTCATGACATTGACAACAAGATCATTGCCTCTGGTGTGCTCGCCAATAATCATGCCCACATAGACCTTGTCCTGCGGCTTGATCATCATGGGACCACGGTCTTCCAGGTTGAACAGGGCGAAGGCCACGGCAACCCCTTGGCCATTGGAAATCAGCACGCCGGGATGGCGTCCACGGATGGGACCCTTGTGAGGGGCATAGTCATGGAACACGCGGTTCATGATAGCGGTGCCCTTGGTATCGGTCATAAGCTCACCATTATAACCAATCAGGCCTCTGGTTGGAACATGGAACACCAGTCGTTGCTGGCCAACACCCGATGGTTTCATCTCCAGCATTTCGCCTTTGCGCTCGGCAATAGCCTGCACAACAGCACCAGAAAACTCCTCGTCCACATCAATGGTCACTTCTTCCACGGGTTCTGTAAGCTTGCCCTGATCATCCTTGCGGAACACCACGCGAGGGCGCGACACGGTCAGCTCAAAACCTTCACGGCGCATGGTTTCGATCAGGATCGCCAGTTGCAATTCACCGCGACCAGAGACTTCAAAACTGTCAGCTTCCTCTGTATCGGCAATCTTCAGCGCGACATTGCCCTCGGCCTCCTTATAGAGACGGTCGCGAATGACCCGGCTCTGCACCTTGCTGCCCTCTTGACCCGCATAGGGGCCATCATTGACGCGAAAGGTCATCGACAGGGTGGGAGGATCAATCGGCTGGGCCTGCAATGGCTCATCGATCTGCGGATCGCACAAGGTATCGGCAACATTGGCCTTGGTCAGCCCGGCAATCGAGACAATATCGCCGGCTTGCGCCTTATCAACCGGCACGCGCTCCAGCCCTCTGAACGCCAGTACTTTTGAGATGCGTCCGGTTTCCACCAGATTGCCATCCATATCCAGCGCCTTGATCGACATTTTGGAGGTGATTTCGCCACTATTGATGCGCCCGGTCAACAAGCGGCCAAGATAGGGATCGGCCTGAATGGTGGTGGCAAGAAACCGAAACGGCCCCTCTTCAATCGTTGGGGCGGGGACATGCTTGAGTACCAGATCAAACAACGGGGCCATGTCATCTTTGGGCCCCTCTGGCTCATTGGCCATCCAGCCTTCTTTGGCGGAGCCATAAAGAATGGGAAAATCGAGCTGATCCTCGTCGGCATCCAGCGCCGCGAACAGATCAAACACCTCATCGACCACGGCAGCGTGGCGCTCGTCAGACTTGTCGATCTTGTTGATGGCAACGATCGGTTTGAGACCAAGCTTGAACGCCTTGGCGACCACAAATTTGGTTTGCGGCATGGGGCCTTCAGCGGCATCCACCAGCACAATCACCCCATCGACCATATGCAAGATACGTTCGACCTCGCCGCCAAAGTCAGCATGACCTGGCGTATCGACAATATTGATGCGCGTATCGTTCCACTCCAGGCTGGTCACTTTGGCAAGAATGGTAATGCCACGCTCGCGCTCCAGGTCATTGCTGTCCATGGCCCGCTCATCGACGCGCTCATTTTCACGAAACGTGCCGGTTTGTTTCAAAAGCTCATCAATCAACGAGGTCTTGCCATGGTCAACATGGGCGATAATGGCGATATTGCGCAGTTTCATTTGTCTGTTGTCTTTCGATAGTTAGCACAAGTGCAACCCACCCGATCATCAAGGATCAGGCAAGGTGCCAAGCAAGAAGTCCTAAAACGCATCTCTCTACCCTAATTATCCCCTTTATAAAAGGGCCGCGTGCCCTTAAATGAAGGGGTGAGCCACTTAGGCGCAGGCGAGACACAGACTAACAAGCCATAAAGAGAGGCCCAAAGCCATGTTTTTCAAGTCAAAAAACCCTGAAACACCCCCTTCAAGCGAGGCTTTGCCTGGGCGCAAGGAAGCCATCTCGACCGCCGAGAAACATTTCGTGCTCAACGTACCGCTCAAAGGTCCACATCCGCAAGGCGCGGCCTTCGCCATGTTCGGGCTTGGCTGTTTCTGGGGCGCCGAAAAAACATTCTGGCAATTGCCTGGCGTGCTCAACTCCGCTGTTGGATATGCCGCTGGCGCGACCAACAACCCCACCTATCAAGAAGTGTGCAGTGGTCAGAGCGGTCACAATGAAGTGGTGCAGGTGGTGTTCGATCCCGCCATCATCGAGTATCAGACCTTGCTCAAAGCTTTTTTCGAGGCTCATAATCCAACCCAGGGCATGCGCCAGGGCAATGATCGCGGCACGCAATACAGATCAGGAATTTATACCTATAGCGATGAGCAGCAGCAACAGGCCAGCGCCCTGCGCGAAACCTATCAAATCAGCCTTGCCAATGCGGGATTTGAGGCCATCACCACAGAGATCATCAAGGCCCCGACCTTTTATTTCGCCGAGGACTATCACCAGCAATATCTGGCCAAAAACCCCAATGGCTATTGCGGGCTTGGTGGCACAGGCATTTGTTGCGATTGACCTTGCTGGAATAGAACAAAAGATCCTGGTGTGAGCTTTGGCCGCCTGCGCTGCTGGGCGATCGCGACCGACGACCGACCGCACACCATTAATTGCTATTCTTCACCGCCACTGGCTTTGCAGAGGCATCAGATTGAATTTTTATTCCAGAGATCAATTTTTGCAATATGCTTTGCGGGGCCTTGACGACGCGGCGCGGATTGCGCGCCGGGACCGGCACCTTGCCAACAATTTTGCCAGCCCGAAGCTGTTTCACGAGGGTTTCATTGCCATTGGTGATGACGGTGGTGCAGGCCACCGGCAGCGAAGCCAGCGTCAGGACACGGCGTTTTTTGCGTTTTTTAGGCTTTACTTTTTTGACTGGATTGACCGGTTTTTTGATCTTTTTGGGGCGCATCATCGCGAACCAGTGATCAAGCTGCTTGGCGCAGCCATCGCCAACCGGCGGCGCGGGCTGGTTTTTGCATCCTGCCAGGCCTTTGGGACAGCTAAGGCGCACATGGAAATGATAGTGATGACCCCACCAGGGGCGCACGCGGCGCAGCCAGCTGCGATCCGTGCCGATCTTGTCGGAGGCTTCACACAAGGCTTTCTTGATGGCCGGATGCACAAATATACGCGCCACTCCAGGAGACATGGCCGCCCGCTTGATCAGCTTGGCGCGCTCCATGGACCATTTCTCGGCATCCACCTTCAGCCCCCCTTGGGCCAGCATCGAAATGGCCGAGCGGCTTTCCCGCTGCTTGTACGTCTGCACGTTGTCAGGCATCGGGGTCAGCCAGATATCTGCATCAAGTCCGATCTGGTGCGAGCGATGCCCCGTCAACATGGGCCCACCGCGCGGTTGCGACAGATCGCCGACCAGCAAGCCCGGCCAACCATCTTTCTCTTTGGTATTCACGGCTAATTTCTCAAGAAAATCAATGAGCACCGGGTGTCCCCAGTTACGATTGCGCGACAGGCGCATGGCCTGCCAGGCGGGACCGGTTTTGGCCAATTGCTTGCCGCCAGCCAGACAGCCTTTGGCGTAGGAGCCGATGGGGCGCGGTTTCATCTTGGCGGGACCATCGGCATGACCAAATAATTGCTTGGCCGGCTTTTGGGCGCGCGCATCTGCACTAAACGGCAGGACCAGTACAGATAACAACGCCACGGTAAAAAAACGAAACAACATCACGGCAAAACTCCCGACCAAATCTTTGTGCCAGACTTCCCTGGGCCAAGTCTTTGGGCCAAATCTTTCTGGTCGAAGCTTTATACATGAAAAACAGCCAAACCGAAAATCATTTGAGGATTGAGCGTGCTCGGTTTAAAGCGGCTTGCTAACCAAGCAGTTCAAGAATCGGTACCGCCAGATAGGCGGCGATAAACCCCGTCAACCACACGGCCAGCGACAGGGCGATCAAGCGCTTGTTCCAGTTGCGGGCCTTACTGCAAAGCGCCGCAAGTTTTGGATCGCTTGGACAGCTTTGGCCGGGACGAAAAACCATCCAGCCCGCAATGGCCATCATGAGGCCGCTGATCGCGAAAAACCAGATCTTGTTGGCAACCACCAGACCGATCATCGGCACGCTGCTATAGAGCGCCGCCCAGCTGGCTCCAAAACCAAGGGTGACGAACAAGATTGGCAAGGCACAGCAAAACAGCGTTGGAATAGTCGCAAACAGCACCAGCCAGCCAAATCTGGGTTGCGATCGGGCCTCTTGTTCAAACGCCATAAGTTGCACCCTCCTTTTTATTGGCAACAGTTTTTATCGCGTCTCTCCTTGGCACCGCTCACCTGAACCGGGGGACAAGGCACGCTGCCATAGGAACAAAAAACGCAGCAATCCCCGGCAAGCGGTTTCAGGCGCACTGCACAACTCTTGCAGTGATGGAAAAACAGACAGGCATTTGTCGGCATGTCCATGGTGTCCTCGTATCCGCACGAAGGGCATGTGAGCCGCGAGCTTCGTTCAACAGTCTTTGCCATTTCATGTCCTTGCAGCGCTTGTTAACAGGCCCGGCCAGTGCTCATTGAGCGAAACGAAAAGCCTTTTTTGGCAAACATATCCTTCATTTTTGACGATGTCAGATTAGCAGACGGCACCGCACAAACTGAAATGACCCCTTTTTCAAGATTGGTCGAGACCGATGTGACACCGGGTATGGCTTTCAGGGCTTTTTCCGATGTCGCGGCGCAAAACGGGCAGGTCATGCCATCAACGCGCATCTTATAGACATTGCTACCAGCAGCATAAGCGGGGCTGACAATCAGGTTTTTGGTCAGCGTTAAAGGCGACCAATTGGAGGGGAGCGTACTTGGCAAACCGACCAGAATAGCCGCTACAGCCGCCAATGCGATGGGGGTATATTTTGTCATGTGTCTTTCTCCTGGTTTATAATTTCGCGGCACCAGCTTTGCCAATCAGCAACGGGGCTGGGTAAAAATGGAGCTGGTTAAAAATTGAAGCGCACCGAGGCGCGGGCAATATAGTCTTTTTGCAGACGTGTTCCCCCCAGATTTTGAACAATGGGGAATTGCACTGAAGCTTCGGCGATCCAGCTTTTGGCGGCATATTGCAGCCCCGGCGCGACAAACAGCGTTGTACCTCCCGAATTTGGATCCTTGATGCCGTTCAACTCGTTTTTGCCTTCCTGTACCAGATTGGCCTCCAGCACGCCGAACAAAAAACTGTCCGTATTGGCGGTCAGTTCATCCGGCCATAAACGCACTTGCAGCGACGCATCTGCCTTGAACACATTGCCACGCTCAACGCTGCCTGCCCGGCGATTATCCTGATAGCTCACACTGGTATCTATCTGCCAGCCGGTCGTTGCATAGGTCATGATAAACCCGGCAAACGGGTCCCATGAGCCAGATCCCAGTTGCACCGGCGTTGGCAACAGGCCCAGGGCATCGCGCTCATTATGTTTGCCGGTCGGCAGTTCCACTCCGGCAAATGGCGCCATGCGAAAGGTCTGCCCTACCCCATCACTTTGCAACAGGGTATAGCGGGCAAACAGCGCCATATCACCAAGGCCCGAAGCCTTGCGCTTGCCAGCGGGTGTTTTCAATTGCTTGTGCGCAAGAGGCACAACACCGAACAAAGCCAGTTTGGGGGTCAGTCCGTACCCCGCGACACTGACGCTGGTCGTTGCGGTAAATTCGCGACCCAGTCCGGCGGGGTCATCGCTGGCGCGCATAGTGATCAATTGTTCGCGTAACAGCCATTCGTCTTCGCTGATGGCCAGCGCCGTATTGGAGGTGATGGGGGCCGCCAGAGCTCCCTTTGAAACCACAACCTGCCCTGCAAAAAACCCGGTCAAGAGAACAGCAATCCCTGTTAAAACCGGTTTTTTCCACGTGATGTTGATTGTCTGGGTTCCCACAATAGCTGCCCTCCTGTTTCATGACTTGCTCCATCCTGCACCTTGTAGTTACTATAGGGTCAAGGCCTTTTTTCTGGAACGAGCTGGAGCGTTGGAAAATGTATAAAATTGGCGAAACCGCCTCACAGGTTGGCATGGCCACCGAGACCGTGCGCTATTATGAGCAGATCGGTGTTTTACACGCGCCAGGGCGGGCCCAAAATGGCTACCGCCTTTATGATGATGATCATTTGAAGCGATTGCGTTTCATCAAGCGATCACGCGAATTGGGTTTTTCCCTCGATCAGGTGCGCTCGCTGTTAAGCCTTGCGGACGACAAAGACATGACCTGCCGCTCGGTGCGCAATATTGCCGAACAGCATTTAAATGAAGTGCGCCGCAATATCACCGACCTGCAGGCCATGGAGCAAATGCTGCAAGCCACGCTCGCCCCTTGCCCCGGCGACAATTCAACAAGCTGTCCCATTCTCGACGTGCTGTTTTCCAATGCGTGAGAAACCCGGAAACTTCTGTCCCGGGCACTAAAAACCATGTCAGTCGGCCTGTAAGCCGGGTTCTGTACGGGGTTGCCCCCGTGACGACTATTCATCTGGGACGATTGTTACCAACCGCCTCGTGCAACCAACCCGGGCAGCTAGCGTGAAAACGCGCCTGCTTGCTTGCGCAAGAAACACTGCCCCTATTTGGTCTTGCTCCAGGTGGGGTTTACCTTGCCGTGTTTGTTGCCAAACACGCGGTGCGCTCTTACCGCACCCTTTCACCCTTACTTTTTCATCATCGGCGAACCGAGACGAAAAAGCGGTTTGCTTTCTGTGGCACTTTCCCTGGGGTCGCCCCCGCCGGACGTTATCCGGCACCTTGTTTCCATGGAGCCCGGACTTTCCTCTACACGCCAAAGCGTGCAGCAGCCATCCAGCCGACTGACATGATCGCGTATTTTTGAGATGTTTGCACGCCAGCGTCAAGCAAAACCGCGCGCTGTCCAAGCCAGCGCTTTTCTCCCCTCGCAGCCTGGCGGCAATAAAACATGGCGAGGGGGGAGGAAATCAATTATCTTCAAATCAACACAGTTCGGGCATTTAACTAAATCGGTTCACTGAACATATTTAAAGGAATGTCTACGCGCGTTAATAACGGGGCCAATAAGCAGCAATGACCGACCAATATTCGCCCAATCGTGCGATCGAGGCTCCAAAGGGAATGCTACGCCAGCACTCGACATTGCGCGGAGCGATGCGCGCCAGTATCGGGGCCTTTGCATCTGTCGGCGTATTCAGTTTTTTCATTAACCTGCTTATGCTGACCGGCCCCTTGTTCATGCTGCAGATTTATGACCGGGTCCTCGCGTCGCGCAGCCTGCCCACCTTGTTTGTGCTGTTTTTGCTCGTGGCGGGACTATTTGCCTTTTTGGGATTTCTGGAATTTATCCGGGCTCGCATATTGACGAGGATCGGCGCTAATATTTTCCAGCGTATTCATCAAAGAGTGTTCGATGCGGTAATGCATCTGGCGTTGCGCACCGGGGGCAGCAATAGCTCGACCCGCCCGCTCAACGATTTAAATACCCTGCAACAATATATCTCTGGTCCAGGGCCAAGTTCCTTGTTCGACAGCCCGTGGGTGCCGATTTATATATTGGTGATCTTTTTGTTTCACTGGTGGCTGGGGGTGCTGGCGGTGATCGCCGCGATCATTTTGTTCATCATTGCCCTGCTCAATGATTTGAGGTCTCGCACCCCGTTGCAAAAAGCCAACCAGGCCAGTGCGGCTAGCCAGCAGCTTGCCGATGCAGGACGCCGCAACGCAGAAGTGTTGAGCGCCATGGGCATGCTCGGATCTATCCGCTATCGCTGGCAACAAAGTCAGCTTGAGGCGCTGCTTCATCAAACCAGCGCCAGAGACCGGGCGGGAACCTTGACCTCAATCTCGAAATCATTACGGCTGTTTTTCCAATCCGCGATGCTGGCCGCAGGAGCGCTGTTGACCATTCAACAAGAAATTTCTGCGGGCACCATGATTGCCGCGTCCATCATTTTGGGGCGCGCCCTGCAACCCGTCGAGCAGGCCATCGCTCATTGGCGCGGCTTCGTACAGGCCCGCCAGGCCTATGACGGGCTGGGTGAGCTATTGACGAAAATCGCTCCTGACAAAGACAAGATGTCCCTGCCCCGGCCGCTTGGCCGCATCGATGTACGCGCCTTGCATATGGCCGCTCCCAATAGCAAAAAAGTCATTTTGAAAAACATCAATTTCAGCCTGCAACCCGGTCAAATACTGGGAATCGTTGGACAGAGCGGTGCCGGAAAATCAACACTGGCCCGCGCTTTGATGGGAGTATGGGCGCCAGCCAACGGCGATGTGCGCATTGATGATGCCACCCATGATCAATGGAACCGCGATGAGCTGGGCCGTTATCTGGGCTATCTGTCCCAGGATGTGGAACTGTTCGGTGGTAGAATAAATGAAAATATCGCGCGCTTTGAACATAACTTCCGCGAGGAAGATGTCATTAAGGCGGCAAAACTGGCCGGCGTTGACAAGCTGATCAAACATCTGGGAGGCTATGATGCCGATATTGGCCCCATGGGCTCCAGCCTGTCAGCCGGACAAAGACAGCGCATCGCACTGGCCCGCGCCATGTACCAAGATCCCCCCGTTATTGTGCTCGATGAACCCAATTCCAACCTCGATGAAATTGGCAACGCCGCTTTGCAAGAGGCACTCCTGGCCATGCGTAAAAACGGCCAGACCGTCATCATCATCACCCACCGCATGAATATTTTGAATATTAGTGACGTGCTTCTCGAATTAATCGAGGGGCAGCAAGTGGATTTTGGCCCGCGCCACGAGGTCATTGCCCGCATTATGGAACGCAATAAAAAAGCAGTTCATGGCAATACCGCACCAAGCTTCAAAAAGCCCGTTGCCGTCCCTCTGGCGCCAGAACAGCCGGACAAAGAGCCCGCATCATGAATGATCCCATCCAAAAAATGCCAAAACTCAATCTCAATCCCTGGCCTTGGGTTTTGGCCGGAGCAATCGGCATCTTACTGCTGTTTGGCGGCCTTGGAACCTTTGCGGCGGTCTCGAAAATATCGGGGGCGATTATCGCCCAGGGTACACTTGGCGTTGAATCCAAGGTCAAGACCATCCAGCATCTTGAAGGCGGTATCGTCGGCCAGATTCTCGTTCATGACGGTGATCTCGTAAAGGCAGGCCAATTACTCATACGCCTTGATGATAGTGCCAAAAAAGCCAGCTATACCATTGTCACGGGGCACCTGAACGAACTAAATGCCAGCATGGCGCGTTTGAAAGCCGAGCGAGACGGCGCCAAAGTCATCCCTTTTGGCAAAAGCCTTTTGGCGCAACAGGACAATCGCGAAATCAATGCGATGATCAAGGATCAAACCGCCCTGTTCGAGGTCCGCAAGAAAGGAAAACTGGGGCAGGAGAGAATTTTTCGCCAACGGATTGTCCAGCTTAACGAACAAATCAAGGGCTTGCAGACACAGCGAAAAGCCAAACACGAACAAGCCAATATCATCGCGGGAAGCTTCTACGAAAAAAGCCTTGCTGCTCAGCGCGGCGTGGTCAGCGGTGACACCATGGACAATATAAGACGACAAAAAGCCCAGCTAACCGGCGATATTGGTGATCTGCAGGCGCGGATTGCCCAGGCGCGTGGTTCTATTGAAGAAATCGAACAAAAAATTCTACAGATCGATAAGGAATTTCGCGAGAAAGTGCTTGAAGATATTCGCGAAAACCAGACCAGAACAAGTGAGCTACGCGAAAAACAAACAGCACTCCAAGAACAGTTGCGCCGCACCGATATCCGCGCCCCCCAAGCCGGGCGCGTTCACAATATGTCGATTTTCACCGTCGGCGGCGTTATCTCCCCGGCCGAATCCATATTGCAGATTATCCCCGGCAATGCCCACCTGATCGTCGAAGCCCGCATCGAACCAACCGATCTGGATCAGGTGAAAATCGGCCAGCCCGCCGCCATACATCTCACGGCCTTTGACAGCCGCACGACCCCGATCCTGGATGGCCTGGTGAAAAATATTTCCGCCGCTCAAATGATCGATGCCGCCACACAGCGTTCGTATTTCACCGTCGAAATCCTGATCCCCAAAGACCAGCGCCAGCGCCTCAACGAAGGTCAAAAACTGCTCCCCGGCATGCCTGCGGAAATATTCATCACCACCGGTCAGCGCACACCGCTAAACTATTTCCTCAAACCCTTGATGGCGCAGATCCAGCGGGCGTTTAAAGAGCAGTAGTTCTGGGGGGAGCTAGTGGTCCGAATCACTTAAATGACCGGGTATAGTGATTTCAGCTTTGCCCGGGCATTTTGTGTGGTGAATTGCCAGTCTGCCTTTACATTGTTTGTGTTCCGGTCTTGCAGCCATGCGCTGACCTCCTCCTCAAGCATTTGTGCATCGG
>JAJRRW010000070.1 GCA_024279115.1 Alphaproteobacteria bacterium | reverse complement strand
GGGGCAGGGGTCTGGGGGCTGTGACCTGTGGTCTGTCAGGGAAAGGGCTATGTTTGAACTAGGCACGAGCGAGAGCGACCAGCGCCAGAGACTGATTGCCAGCCAGGCACTGACCCCGGCCGATTTTGACGAGCTGGCTTTAAGGCTCAAAACCCCCATAGCAAAAGCGCGCAAGATCGGCTTTGTAGCGGCGCGACGCACACAAAAAGAGCAGCTCATTGAGACCATGTGGAACGGCAAGGAAAGCCAGATCACCGCGCAAGTCGGTGACTGGATCGTTGTCAACCTTACTCCTGATCTGACTATTCTTCGAGATGACAGTGGCGGAGCCAATATCTACGCCATCCGTGCCGATAAATTCGGGACACTATACAAGTATCATGGGGGCGAAACTCAATTTGGCGCCATTTATCGCGCCATCTCACAAGTGGACTGCCTGCATCTGCCTGGCGGCTTTGAGATCATGGCCCCGTGGGGCGAAGTGCAACGCGCTGAGTGTGGCTATATCTTGCGCAACGGCGATGACATTTACGGCAATCACAAAGACACGTTTGATGCCACTTATCAAATGGTTGAGTGATCCGCGATATTTGTCGGGCAGCGCTGACTATCTACTTAACCCGATGAATGAATAAGCAGAAAAATTTGTCCTTGTTTTTACATCAATAATTTTCTGTCATCCCCGCGCAGGCCGGGATGACACTGATGTATAACGATAAAACCACATGTGTTTTTTAAAGCCGGAGTGTTCCTTATCCATTATTCAGGTTACTTATGAAAAGGGCGGTTTTTTGAGCGTCCGGCACCATTTGGGCGGGTCCTTGCTAAGGAAGTATTTTTGCCGTTGATCAAGGCTCAGGCATTGTTTGGCGATGCGCCTTGCTTTGTTGATGAGATCCTTGTCAGTCGCAAATTGGGGCCACAGGCGGATGGTGCCATCGCCAGATGCGGTGACGATGGTGCGGCCATTGGGCGAAAAGCTGGCATGGCTGACGATGCCGCTATGGCCCTTGAGAACTTGTAATAATTTGCCGGTTTCAACGTCCCACAGCCTGGCAGTATTGTCTTTTGAAGCGCTCACCAACTGTTTGCCATCGGGGCTGAACGAAGCGTGCAGGACGGCCCATTGATGGCCCTTGAGGGCTCGCACAAAAACCCCGCTACGCGCTTGCCACAGACGCACGGTTTTGTCTTCCGAGGCGGTGGCAATGAGTGTTCCTTGGGCGCCATAGCGCACACTGCGAACAGAATCGGTATGGCCTTCCAGCAAGGCCAGGCGCTCACCGCTAGAGACATTAAGAAGACGCACGATTTTGTCGCTCGAAGCGGTGGCGATGCGGTTGCCATCCGGGCTAACGTGGCAGATTCCAGCCCCGCTTTATGCCCCAGCAGGGTTTTCAGCAATTGTCCCCCGGCCACCTCCCAGATCCTTGCTGTCTGGTCTCCAGAAGCGGTGACAATACGCTGGCCATTGCTGGAAAAGGCGGCGCTGGTGAGGTCATCGCTGTGCCCTTTGAGAACACGAATAAGTTTGCCCGTGCGCGCATTGAACAAGCGCGCCTTTTTATCGAGGGCGGCGGTCAGGATCATGCTTTGATCCGGGCTGTAAACGGCGCCATTGACGAAGCCGTCATGCTGGTCAAGGGTGAGAATTACTTTTCTTGTGGCAAGGGACCAGACGCGCACGGTGCGGTCCCAGGAGGAGGAAAGGATCAATTTGCCATCGGGGCTGAAAATAGCGCCGCTGACATGATTTTTATGGCCCTTGAAGGTCAGATTTTTCTGCCCCACGATATAGGCGGAATAAAGGGCATCACGGGCTTGTTGTCGATCGTCGGGTTGTTGCGCTTCGTTCAGCGCCTCAAGGGCCAGCAGCATGGCGGTTTGCGGGTCGCCGGTTTTTTGCAGGTGATTGGCGACGCGCGACAAGAACAAGGACTGGCGCTTTTTGACATTGGCCAGCTCTTTGCGCATGGCATCCTTGCCGCCCCATGATTGATCAAACACCAGACCGATCAGCGCCGTTGCAAACACAAACAGCAAGAAGGCGGCCCCGATCACGCGTGCTTTATCGGCGGAGATCCATTTGCCGCCGCGCTTCAATAGCGGTTTGACGTCCGGCCTTTTGAAAATGCGTTTTTTCAAACTCTTGAACATTGGCAGTTTTGGTTTGAATTTCGTTCCCGCCACGGGCAGTTTGAATGTTTTGGTCAGCCAGGCGGGAAAGGCGCTCCAGTGGATACCCTGGCGCAGGACTTTAAGGGTGCGGTCGGCATTTGCAGCGCGGCGCATGGCCGGGCGTTGGGGCGCTTCGCGGCGCTCGGGGGCGGCCGGTTTTTGGCGATCGTGATCAGCGATGACCGTGCCTTGCAGGCCCATGTCTGCCGGCTGATCTTCGGTGATTGCGGTGTCGATGTCGGTGACAGGAGCGGTTGGCTTGGCGGCAATGCTGCTCGCCAGTTGTAGCTTGTCCCTTAAATCGGCAAGGCCTGCATCGCGGTTTTTTGTCAGATCAACGATATAGTCGCAATCAGTCATAGTGGCATTTGAGGGGGCTTCAAGAATGGCCACAAGGGGCTTGTGGCGCGACACGGCCTCTCGCTTTTCCCATTGGCACAGATTGGAGGCCAGCCAGAACGGGGTGACAAGCAACAAGGCAAGGTCAGCCTCTTTGATGCTTGTTTGCAGCTCGGCTTGCAGATCGTCAAAATTGCCTTGTTCCTGCTTTTTTGTACGCGGAACGAGCACAGGCTCAAAGCCGTGTTCGCGCAGCCAGGATTGCAAGCCTGCAGCTGCCCGTTCGTCCCGGCTTGAATAGCTGATGAATATGCGCGCCATCTTCCCTCCAGACAAGAAAAAATTGATCTGTCACGGTATAGTCGATGAATTTCAACCCTCCAAGGGGACAGTTTTGATAACCTTGGCTTTACTATGTTTGGCAGGAACATCTTCAATATGCTATGTTACTATAACTCCTCAAATATTTCATAATATGAGTAATTTTATGACGTTAAAAACGGGCAAAAAAAATAAATCCGCAGCAAGTGAAAAAGGCGCGGATTCGGTGCGGCAATTGCAAAAGCAGTGTGCGCAACTGAAACAACAGCTCAAAACCTGCCGGGCCAAAAACTCCAAGGCTGTGTCGCGGCGCAATGACGAGTTGGCGCTCAAGCCCTATCAGGCCGAGCTTTTGAAGCTACAGTCTCATATGGAGCGCGAAAAAACCAAATTCATGATTTTGTTTGAAGGTCGTGATGCCTCGGGCAAGGGCGGCACTATTCGCCGCTCAACGCGCTATATGAACGAGAAACATTATCGGGTCGTGGCGCTTGGCAAGCCGACCGAAACCCAGCGGTCACAATGGTTTTTCCAGCGCTATATCGAGCAGTTCCCGCGCGGAGGCGAGATGGTTCTGTTTGATCGCAGCTGGTATAATCGCGCCATGGTAGAGCCGGTGTTTGGCTTTTGTACGGATGAGGAATATAAAAACTTCATGAAAGGCGTCACCGGTTTTGAAAAAGACCTGGTACGTCAGGGCACCCGGTTACTCAAACTGTATTTTTCGGTCACCAAGGATGAGCAGGCCCGGCGCTTTGAGCGGCGCAAAAGCGACCCGTTGCGGCAATGGAAGCTTAGCGAGGTTGATGTGCAGGCCCAGGATCGCTGGGATGAGTTCACAACCGTCAAATATGCGATGTTGAAACGCACCCACACCTCGGCCGCCCCGTGGACCATTATCAGATCCAACAACAAGCAGGCGGCCAGGCTGAACGCTCTTCGTGTCATGCTGAATGCCGTCGATTATGAGGGCAAGGACACCACGCTTGATTTTGTTCCCGATCCAAAGGTGGTGGTTTCAGGAGCCCGGGAAATCGAAAAAATGGAGGCTGACCGCCTGCGCATTGGCAAGTTCAAAGGCTGATCTGTCCGCATTTTTTGTCCCTTTCTCACACCTTTGTGTGTTGCGCTGCCCCTTGTTCAATGTCAAACTTGCGCAATGGCAGACTTGCGATCAGGCCATGTTTGCCATTTGATCAAGAAGGGAAGTAATGATGAAACTGGTTATACGAACCTTTGTGGTGCTCCTTGTAGCGCTCTCCTTTATGCCACTTGCAGGCGGGCGCGGTGAGGCCGTTGCGGCGGAAAATGCCAATCCTGTCAAAGAGCGCCAAAAACTAATGCGCGCGGTGGGCAAAGCCATGAAGACCACCGGTAAAATGTTGCGCGGCGATCTCGCCTATGATGCCGCTGCGGCCACTGCTGCCATGGCGACCATGAGCGATGTGGCGGGGAGATATGCCAAATTGTTTCCCGAAGGCTCCGATATGGAAAACTCCATCATGGATTTTGACCAGGAATCAGACGCCAAGCCCGAGATCTGGACCAATCGGAAAGATTTCGAAGTGAAGGCGGTGGCATTGCTGGATGCCAGCACCAAGGCTGGCAAAGCGGCAGGTGACAAGGCCGGTCTGGCGGCGGTTTTTGATGAGGTTGGCAAGACCTGCAAGGGCTGTCATCAAAAATACAAAGCCAAAAAACAGCAATAGCTTGCGCAAGGTCTTTAGAAAACCTTAACCTTACAAGCCTACAGCTAGACGGAATGATCGCTGCCTGAAGCCAGCCAAACTTGGCCAGGGCCCCGTAATCTTTGTTTTGCGTCTCAAATCCTATCTTACGGGATGTGATATGCCACGCAAACAAAGCAGGGACCTTGTCTATGAGCAAGCTGGTTGGTCGCAAAAACAAACAACAAACTTCGGCAATATACAGCACTTGCTGGCATAGTATGAGAGCACCAAGGGTCGTTCGTAATACGGTGATGTCCTTTTTTATGTTGCTGGCGCTTGTGTTTTTTGTCGGGCCAGTGGCGGCCGCATCGGCAATAAAGTCAGTTGCCAAGGCGAACAGCAAAGCTGATCTGGTACAGGTGCAAAGCTACCGAGTGGCGCAGGCTTCCAGTTCCCTGGAAGATTGGAATAATAGCGTCTTTATCGCCTATGACCGGCAAAAGCGCCTGGATCAGCTCTCTCGCCAACAGACAAAAGATGCTCCACGTGGCGTGAAAAAACAAAGGACCAACAAGAAGCGCAAAACGATTGCTCGCCCAAAGGTGAGAAAAGCCAAGGCGAAAAGAAAATCAAAATCAAAATCAAAAAACACCGTGAAGGCGACAGTCAAAAGCAAAACGGATCAGCACACGGTGGTCGCTGGTAGCTTTGGCAATGTCAAAATTGTCCGCGAGCCGGTCAGGCTGCAACAATGTCTGCAAGCGGCTGGGTATTTTGATGGTAAAATTACCGGGCTGTTCGATGAGCCGACCTTGCAGGCCTATCTGACCTTTCGCGATAAGAACAATCTGAAACATCGCCCCAACAATCTCTATGATCCGGTGATACAAAAAGCGCTTTTTGACAAATGTGCCAATATCAATCCGGTGATTGTCACCGCCATGGCCGACAAGCCAACCATGGGGGAGGCCGGACAAACAGCCTCAATATCTGCCAAAACATCGAAATCGCTCCGTAAATCGACCCAGACAAAGACGCACACGAACAGGATCGGCCACGATTTTGACAGATCGCAAGGACCTCTTACCACCGCCAGTATTGGCACCACGAGGAAACAGGCCCGCTTGACCATTGTCGCTAAAAGCCAGCCTGCTCCCAAAGCCAAGTCTGCCCGCAAAAGCAAACGCGCGGCCAAAGCCAAATCTGTTGTCAAAGCCAGTTTGGTCAGCGAGGATGTGGTCGGTGAAAAGACATTTGCAAATGATGTTTTGGCGGCAACCAGTAACAAGGGGATTTCCTCTTTGAGCGGGGGGCAAGCCCTGAAACTGGCGCGTCTTGACAAGCCTGCAAGAAGCGCCGCATCGTCGTCTTTTGCTGTTAACAGCCCGGCAAGCTCCACGGTTGGTCGTGCATTGCCGGCTCTTGGAGCAAGGCTCGCCAGTGCGGGTAGGTCGAGCCAGGCGGCCTTTTCAAGCAAGCTGAGCATTGCAGATCTGGCCATGGCGCAACCCGCCAAATCCAATACCTGTTCCCCGCAAAAAAAGGCCCCGGTAATGGCCATGAGCAAGGTGCCGAGCTTTTCTTCCGCGCCAAAGCAGGCCTATCCGGTGCGTACGGCAAGCATCAGTGCTCCTTATATGAATGATGATGGTCCGCTGATCACCGGATCGATTGCCCCCGCGCGATCAAAATCATCGGTGTCATCTTCTTATAGCAATCCCATCGTCAGGAGCTTTAAAAAGCGCGCGCGACTGGTGCAATTGGATGCCCCGGAAAAAGCCTGCCTGCCGCAGGATCTTTATAATATGCTGGCCACCACCCATGGTCGAAAAACCGACATTTCGATCTGCAAACGCGACTGTCTTCCAGCTCCCGGGTCTTTCTCACAGGGACAAAAAGAGCTGTTCAGCGAGCAGTATGACATCAACTGGTGCGGGACCGGATGCCTTGGCATTGCTGACCCGTTGCCACTGTCGGAGCTTTTGAAAATCGAACGTGAAGCGCGCGTGCATGTTTGCATGAAGCCGCAACTACGGCTGGCTTCCGCGGCTCAAAAGGGCCTGGACAGCGCCGGTATTAGTCGTTCGATACGTGACTTGTATGCGCGCCTGCCAGGTGGGTATGGCAATAGCGACAATATCGCCGTGCTGATCGGCAATAAGAATTACACGAACAATCTGGGTGCTTATGATGCTGGGCATATAAATATCTCTGCCATGAAGGCGTTGTTGATTGATCAGCTTGGCTATTCCGCCGATAATGTGTTGGTTCTCAAGGATGCCAGACTGAAAGATATGGTGCGGTTGTTTGGGCGACGCGGCGATGTCAGCGGGGAGTTGCAACGCCGACTAAAATCCAATCCTGACGCCCAGCTGATGGTCTATTTTAGTGGCCATGCAAGCTCAACGGGCCTTGGTTTGAGCAATCATCTTCTGCCGGTTGATGCGGTTAGCGGTCGTGCCGATGAGAGCGCTTATTCATTGAGCGTGCTATATGATAATTTGCGGGAACTGGATGCGCGCACCACCCAATTGTTTCTGGAAGTCAGCTTCAATGCG
>JAJRRW010000069.1 GCA_024279115.1 Alphaproteobacteria bacterium | reverse complement strand
GCTGATGGATCGAGCTTTTCCACGGTGCTTGCCACCAAGGGCGAAACGATCCCATCAACCCGATTGCGGGGAAGCTTGCGTGCTTCCCCGCAATCAAACCAAATCTTGCAATGATCCGGCTCATCTGCAACATGCAAGGGCGAACCCCTTTCAACCCCATTACAAAAAAGGGATGTAAAGGCATTGCCCCCCTACATCCTGTCCCCAAAACGGGTTCCAAGGGCCAGCCCTTGGTTCCTGCTGAACAAGCAGCCCGACCGGCAAGGTCATTCCCTTCTATTCAGATTTTGCCGCCAGCTCGCTATAAACAGAATGTCCTGCGCGGACAGCGCAAAAGGGCAAGCCCCTTTCAACCCCATTACAAAAAAGGGATGTAAAGGCATTGCCCCCCTACATCCTGTCCCCAAACCAGGTTCCAAGGGCCAGCCCTTGGTTCCTGCTGAACAAGCAGCCCGACCGGCAAGGTCATTCCCTTCTATTCAGGTTTTGCCGCCAGCTCGCTAAAAACAGAATGTCCTGCGCGGACAGCGCAAAAGGGCAAGCCCCTTTCAACCCCATTACAAAAAAGGGATGTAAAGGCATTGGCCCCCTACACCCCCTTCCCCAAACCGGGTTCCAAGGGCCAGCCCTTGGTTCCTGCTGAACAAGCAGCCCGACCGGCAAGGTCATTACGTCGCTGCAAACAAAAAAAGAGCGGGGAAGCATACCGCTCCCCCGCTCCAATATTCACAACATTTCACCTGGAGCTATTGAGCCAGGACGGCCAACAACAGCAAGGCAACAATATTGGTGATTTTGATCATAGGATTGATCGCTGGACCAGCTGTGTCCTTGTAGGGGTCTCCGACGGTATCGCCAGTGATTGCTGCCGCGTGGGCGTCTGAGCCTTTGCCACCAAAATTACCGTCTTCGATATATTTCTTGGCATTGTCCCAGGCACCACCACCAGAGGTCATGGAGATTGCCACGAACAGCCCGGTTATGATTACACCCAGCAGCATGGCACCAACGGACGCGAAGGCCTGTGCCTTGGAGCCTGAAATTCCCAGCATACCAAAGTAAAGCGCAATCGGGGCCAGAACCGGCAGGATCGAGGGAAGGATCATTTCCTTGATCGCAGCGACGGTCAGCATATCAACCGCTGCCGCATAATCCGGTTTTTCCTCGCCTTTGAGGATACCAGGTTTTTCCTTGAACTGGCGGCGCACTTCTTCGACAATCGCACCAGCAGCCCGGCCCACAGCCATCATGCCCATAGCCGCGAACTGGAACGGCAGCAAGCCACCAAAGAACAGTCCCGCTACCACATAAGGGTTTTTCAACGAGAAGTCGATTTCACCGATACCGGCGAAGTACGGATAGAGGGTAGGATTGGCAGCAAAATAGTCGATATCTTGCGTAAAGGCCGCGAACAGAACCAGAGCACCCAAACCAGCTGAACCGATGGCATAGCCTTTGGTAACGGCCTTGGTGGTGTTGCCAACGGCGTCCAGCGCGTCGGTGGTCTTGCGCACGCCTTCTGGCAATTTCGCCATTTCGGCAATGCCGCCCGCATTATCAGTGACGGGACCAAACGCATCCAGCGCCACAACGAAACCAGCCAGCGCCAGCATGGTTGTGGTGGTGATGGCAGTTCCAAACAGTCCGGCCACCATATAGGTCGAGATGATGCCAGCGATGATGATGATCGCTGGGATGGTTGTGGCTTCCATGGAAACCGCCAGCCCCTGAATGACATTGGTACCGTGACCGGTTTTGGAAGCCTCTGCGATGGAGCGGACCGGGCGATAATTAGTGCCGGTATAATATTCGGTGATGACAATGATCAGCGTTGTCACCAACAGACCGATCACACCACAGATAAACAGGCTCATACCGGTAAAGGACAGCCCTTGCGCTATCAGCACCGTGTCCATGCCGATCAGCTGGTCCGTGACAAAATATACGGCTGGAATAGACAAGACGCCTGCCGCGATGAAGCCTTTATACAAGGCCCCCATGATCGACTGGTTAGCGCCAAGACGTACAAAGAAAGTGCCGATGATCGAGGTCACGACACAAGCGGCACCAATGGCCATTGGATAAAGCATCAAAGCTTCAATATTGCTGGCATTGGCAAAAAATATCGCCGCCAGAACCATGGTAGCGACGATGGTCACGACATAGGTTTCGAACAAATCAGCAGCCATACCGGCGCAATCACCAACATTATCGCCCACATTATCGGCGATGGTTGCGGGGTTGCGGGGATCGTCTTCGGGGATGCCAGCTTCGATTTTACCAACGAGGTCACCACCAACATCGGCGCCCTTGGTGAAAATACCGCCGCCAAGACGCGCGAAAATGGAAATAAGCGAGGCCCCAAATCCCAGAGACACCAGCGCATCAATAACCGTACGAGAGGTTGGCGCATGGCCCAGAACAGAGGTCAAGATATAGTAATAAACGGCGACACCAAGCAAAGCCAGGCCAGCCACCAGCATGCCGGTTACAGCGCCCGAGCGAAAGGCGATTTCAAGACCGGCTCCCAGGGAACGACTGGCCGCCTGACAGGTGCGCACATTGGCGCGAACCGAAACCAGCATGCCGACAAAGCCAGCAAGCCCAGACAAAAATGCGCCAATGAGAAAGCCAATGCCCTGCAACATGCCAAGCAAAAATACAAGGATGACAAAGATCACGGCTCCAACAATGGCAATGGTGGTATATTGCCGTGTCAGATAAGCGGTAGCGCCTTCTTGAATAGCGCTGGCGATTTCCTGCATGCGCTCGTTGCCAGGATCGGCAGCGAGAACAGAGCGACTGGCCCAGACCCCATAAAGGACGGACAAAATGCCCCCCGCGATAATTAAATACATCACATTGTCAGTCATTCAATGCCCCCTCGGATTTTTCTTAAATAGGATTTTCTTAAAAACACACCAGCCGTTGCCCTCCGCGCGGACTGTGTGCAAAAAACTTTTACGACACATCAAGACGACTCGCCGTGATGTATATCAAGCCTGCGCTTTATAACAGGCTTGGCGGTAAACTCAAATATGATAATATTCAACAATCCAAGGAAGCAGGCAACCGCTCGCATTATCGCTCGAAAATCAGCTCTTACGAAGCGGAGCTTGCAAGGGTGTTTTTATCTCGAAGATAGAGCCAGACCACCAGGGCAAAACTGGCGACAACAAACGGTATAAGCGTGATATTGATACCGCTCCAGCCGCCCCATTTCAAAATGGGGCCCGCCATCAATGCCGCCACAGCCACAAAACCAAACACCACAAGCTCGTTAAACCCTTGTACCAGCCCACGTTCAGAGGGACGATAACACTGGGTCAATAAGGTCGTCGCGCCAACAAATGACAGGTTCCACCCCAACCCCACCAAGCCCATGGCAACCGCAAAGCGCGATAGCTCCAGTCCGCCAAGCGCAACTGAACCAGCGATGCCAAGCAACGCCAAGCCGGTGAGCATGACACGTTCAACCCCAAATCGGGTGATCAAATGGCCCGTAAAAAAGCTCGGCAAATACATGGCCAGCAAATGGATCTGGATCACCGTGGCGGCGTCACCAACCGAATGATTGCAAGCGATCATGGCGATAGGCACGGCGGTCATGCCAAACATCATGACGCCATGCGATATGGTGCCGCTCAAAATGGCGATCCGTATTTTGCTGCTGCGCAATATCTGCCGCAAAGGCCTTGGTGCCTCGTCTCCCCGGCTATCATAACGGTGCACCGGCGAATGAGGCACATCGACAAAATACAGCACCATCATGGAAATAATCGCCAGTACAGAAGCCGCCAGGAACGCCCCTGCATAAAAGGCCGGGGCCAGCAGGTCCTTGGTCTCTAGCACAAATTGAGCGCCAAGCAGGGCCGACGCCAGCCCTCCCAGCATCACCCAGGACACCGCCTTGGGGCGTATACTGGGCCGCCCGGTATCGGCTGCGGCAAAGCGGTAAAAATTGGCGAAGGCCTGATAAAAGCCGGTGAAGACTGCCGACACACAAAACAGCGTGAAATCTTGCTGATAGATCGCGTAAACACCGATCACCCCGCCAATGAAGCCAAGCTCGGCCCCCACCAAAAAGCCCGCCCGGCGCCCAAAGCGTTGCATCACCATCGAGGCTGGAAACAACATCAAGAGTGAGCCGATGGAATAGGCGGCAATCGGCAGTGTGGCCAGTTCATCGCGCCCCGACAAAATCTGACCAACAATACCGCCAAGGGTCATCAACACAACAGCGCCAAGCCCGTTCAGCCCATTGGCAATGGCCAGGATCACGGCGTTGCGGCGCGCCCGCGCATCATCCAGCTCGAAGATCACCTCGCCATTTTCAAGCGAGCTTTGTAAAGCATCCCCACAAGCGCCGTTACAGAACATTTTGAACTCCAATTGTGGTGACAGCCTGTAAGGTGCAATGGATTGCACCTTGGGCCAAAACACAAACACCTTCATTGGCCGATATACCAATCGGCGCAATTTATTGCGCCCTACATTTAACGTTCAATATCACCAAAATGATCATAAGCGCTTTGAGCTAGCTCAAGCAGTTGCCCATCAGCATCAAGAACCTTGAGGCCGTTTTGACGCTCGACAATCAATCCGATGCGGGTCACATTTAGCGCCTCTTGCTCGAACCTGTCAGCCAGATCGGCTGGCACGGTTGCCAGCACTTCATAATCATCACCACCCGTCAGGACAGTTTCCATCAGTTCTGGATTGTTGGCAACAACACTTGTCGCCGCATCAGACAAGGGAACCCTGGCAATCTCGATCACCCCGCCCACATCAGAGGCCGCGCACAATTTGTCAAAATCCCCCAGCAGGCCATCCGAGACATCCATGGCGGCGCTGGCATAGGCGGCGATTTGAGAGGCAATTTCAACCCTTGGCAAAGGCCGCAAATAACGCTCGCGCAAATAGTCGAGCCACCTCTTGTCGACGCCCGCATTGGCCGCCCACGGCGTTTTACGTCGCACCAGCAAGCCAAGCGCCGCATCGCCAATCGAGCCGCTGACAAACACCACATCCCCCGGCGCAGCGCCGTTGCGCTTGACCATTTTGCCGCGGTCAATATTGCCAAGCATGGTAATGGAGATCATCAAGGGGCCACTGGTTGAAACCGTATCCCCTCCCACCAGCTCGCAACCAAACGCTTGCTGCGCCGCGCCAAGGCCATCGGCAAATTGCGCCAGCCAGTCCGCGTCGATATTTTTGGGAAGAGCTATCGTCAATAAATAGCTGGTGGGTTGCCCGCCCTTGGCAACAATATCAGAGACATTGACCGCCAATGCTTTATGGGCGATCGTATCTGCGGCATCATCAGCAAAAAAATGTACCTCTGCCACCAGCGCATCAGTGGTGATCAGTAATTGTTGATCTATTGCGGGCGCTAACAGGGCTGTGTCGTCAAGCAATCCAAACGCCGGCGCGACGCTAGGTCCAGAACAAAGCGGCGCAAAATAGCGGTTTATAAGATCATGCTCTTTGGTCATCAGCCTGCTTTAGCCCCTAGTGCCCCAACTCTTTGGGCCGCAAATGTTTGGCCAGGCTGTCGAGCACGCCATTCACTACTTTTGGCTCGTCCTGCTCAAAAAAGGCACGGGCAATATCAATATATTCGTTGAGCACAACGCGGGCGGGCACATCATGGCGCTCGCGCAATTCAAAGGCGGCACTGCGTAAAATAGCGCGCATAATGCTATCAATCCGCGTCAACCGCCAGCCCACGGCCAGGCGTTCATCCAGCAAGGGGTCGATCTCCCTTTGATGCTCGACGACGCCCCGAATGATGGCTTCGAAAAATTCGCCGTCAGCGTCTTTGTAATGTGCGCCCTCGACCTCCACTCCCAGCCGATGCTCGGAAAATTCTTTCACCACCTCATTGAGGTCGGTTCCCGCAATATCCATTTGATACAGCGCTTGTACGGCTCCAAGTCTTGCCGTGCTGCGCGGGGTTGGATCTTTCTTGCCCCGCTGTTTGCCTTTGGGCTTACCTTTGGCTTTGCTCATTTTTGTATGCTCGTCAGGATCGTCACCCGGTCACGATTAATGAAATTGTCGCGATGCGCCAGCAATGACAGACAGGCGCGCACCGCGTCACCGCCTTTGTTCTTGCCTTTGGTCTCGGCCCTGACCCGTGCCTGCTCCCCGGTATCGACGGTCAAGATCGCATTGCCAATGGGGATGCCTGATTCCATGCCGATTTTTATGAGACCACGGGCTGATTCTCCCGCCACAATATCATAATGGGAAGTTTCGCCGCGAATGACACAACCAACAGCCACGCATCCTTGATGTTTTTGACGCGCGCCAATTTGCTTGGCTTTTACCGCCAATGCTAGCGCGATGGGTATTTCAAGAGCGCCGGGCACATCAATGCGCTCATAGGCGCAATTGCGGCTTTCAAGTTCATTGATGGCGCCCTTGACCAGTTCTTCGACGATCTCGCTATAATAGGGAGACACGATAAGCAGGACGCTTGGTTTGCTAGTCATATGGGGATCTTTCAATTCTTTTGGACTTAGGAGGAGGTGAGAGCTCTGGTGCCCTTGATCGACAGGCCATAGCCCTCAAGGCCGACAACTTTGGGCAAGGGGCTATTGGTGAGCAGCTCGATTTCCTTAACACCAAGATCAAGCAGTATCTGCGCCCCGACCCCATACTCGATCAAGCGCTTGCCCGGTTTGTCAGATTTTCTCTCGCGCAACTTGGCAGAAATGGCGTCCGTTTCAACTTCGCGGATCACCACCACAACACCACATTCTTCATCGCCAAGAATTTCCATGGCGCGCTGCACATCAGAGCGCGACGTGCCATCATCTCCAAGCAGATCCCTGGCAATATTATGGTGATGCATGCGCACCGGTACGGGCTTGGAAGGATCAATCTTGCCTTTGACAAGCGCAATATGTTCCGCAGGCTCCACCGTATTGGAATAGACCTTCATCAAAAACTCCCCCCCAAAAGCGCTGTTGATGGTGGTTTCCTCTATCACCTTGACGATACTGTCATGCTTGCGGCGATATTCGATCAAATCGGCAATGGTGCCGATTTTGAGACCATGGCGCTTGGCAAACGGAATGAGATCATCAAGGCGCGACATGGAGCCATCATCATTCATGATTTCGCAGATCACACCAGAGGGATAAAGCCCTGCGAGACGTGAAATATCGACAGCGGCCTCTGTATGACCGGCGCGCACCAGCACGCCGCCCTCTCTGGCCACCAGCGGGAACACATGCCCCGGCTTGACGATGTCTTGATGATCCTTGGTGGGGTCAATGGCCACGGCAATGGTGTGGGAGCGATCATGGGCCGAAATGCCGGTGGTGACGCCTTCTCTTGCTTCAATGCTGACCGTAAAGGCCGTTTGCAAGCGTTCTTGATTATGCCGCACCATCATTTCAAGACCCAGCTGCTCGGCGCGTTCGCTGGTCAGTGACATGCAGACCAGGCCGCGCCCGTGCATGACCATATAATTGATAGCCTCGGGGGTGGCCATTTGCGAGGGAATGATCAAATCGCCCTCATTTTCGCGGTCTTCGGCATCAACGAGAATAAACATCTTGCCGTTGCGGGCATCCTCGATAATGTCCTCAATAGGTGATATGGCGCTTTTGGTCATCGCGGGGCTTTCAGTAAGGTTCATGTTCAATCCACTTGGTCCATCTCGTTAAGCCGAGCAACATAGCGTGCCAGCAGGTCAATTTCCAGATTTATCTTGTCGCCAGCCTTCAGCTCGTTCCAGTTGGTAACCTGCAAGGTATGGGGGATGAGGCAAATACCAAATGAGGTGTCGCTGACTTCGTTGACAGTCAGCGAGGTGCCATTCAACGCAACGCAGCCTTTGGCGGCGATAAAGCGTGCCAACTTGCGCGGGATCGCAATGGTAAACCGCTCCGCATCCCCGTCTGGTCCGCGCTCGCTCAAGGTGCCAAGCCCGTCCACATGGCCCGTCATCATATGACCGCCCAGCTCCGCCCCAAGCCCAAGGGCGCGCTCCAGATTAATGCGCTTGCCAACCGCCCACGACCCAAGGGTCGTCACATCGAGCGTTTCTGGTCCAATATCAACACCGTAAATACAGCCCCCCGTGCTCATTGGCTCCAGATCGGTGACGGTCAAGCAACAACCATCATGGGCAATCGCAGCGCCAATATCGATGGTCGCGGGGTCATAGCTGGAGCGCACCCGCATATGGCCCTTGTCAAAAGACACCAGCTCGCCAATATCAGTAATAATTCCGGTAAACACTCAATTCGCCTTCATGCTTTGTCTGTTGCGGTAAACCATCATCTTATCGCTGCCCACCGTTCTGCGGTCAACCATTTCGAAAACACTGTTTTGATCAATGCATTCCAGCCCTTCATCAACAAAGGCCAACAGACCTTGTGGCCCTACCTTGTCAGGGCCTTGAAAATGCACGATTTCATCGACAAGCCCGCTCAAAAGAAAACTGCGCCAGACATGGGGCCCGCCCTCGACCAGTAACCGGGTGAGGCCATGGTCGGCGGCACCGGCCAGCAGCTCGGCCAGATCGCTCCTTTGATCGTTCCCCAAATCATTGCCTGGCGCGATTTCGAGTTTTCTGCCGCTATTGGCCACCTTTGATCGTTCCGGCAAGCGCTTTTGATGGTCAAGCACAATGATCTGCGGGCTTTGCGCCTCCAGCCCTGCAAGACGGCAATCCAGAGAAGGATCATCCGCCAGCACCGTGCCGATACCTACAATTATGGCATCCGCTCGAGCCCGCACAAGATGCCCCAGAGCGCGCGCTTGCGGCCCCGTCACCCAGACAGGCTCTCCGTCCCCTGGAGCAATCAGGCCATCACGTCCCGTCGCAAGTTTGAGCTGCACAAATGGTCTGTTCTTGGTGACCTTCAATATATGGCCAAGGGTTAGCCAATGAGCCTTCGCGGCAAGCACATTCTCAACCACTTCGATCCCCGCCGCTTGCAGCCGCTTGATGCCACGTCCCGCCACCCGTTCATCGGGATCAAACAGACCCACCACAACGCGCGCGATCCCCGCCTTGATCACCGCGTCAGCGCAAGGAGGCGATTTGCCGGTATGGGAGCACGGCTCCAGCGTCACATAAAGCGTTGCCCCTCGCGCCTTGTCCCCGGCGCGGACCAGCGCTTCAGCTTCTGCATGGGGCCGCCCGCCCGGTTGCGTCCAGCCGCGCCCAAGAATGACGCCGCGATCATCAACAATCACCGCCCCAACGCTTGGATTTGGTGCCGTTGTGCCAAGTCCGCGCCGCGCCATAGTGAGCGCCACTTCCATATAGTGCTGATCGGTCAGCTCCCGGCTCATTATTGCTCGTCCCTTGCGCCAAGAGAGGCGAGAAACTGACTGAAATCATTGACCCCTCTGAAATCGTGATAGACGGAGGCAAAGCGCACAAAGGACACATCATCAACGTCTTTGAGAGTTTCCATGACCAGCAGACCAATCTGTTCGGTGGGAATTTCCTCCTCGGCCCGTTTCTCCAATCGCCTGGTAATATCGTCCACCAGCTTTTCGATGGTAGCAAGGTCAACATCACGTTTTCTGGTCGCAATGGAGATGGAACGCACCAGTTTTTCGCGATCAAAGGGGAAGCGTTTGCCCGAGCGCTTGACCACCACCAGTTCGCGCAACTGAATACGCTCAAAGGTGGTGAAGCGCGCTTCACAGCTTGTACATTCGCGGCGGCGGCGCACCACCTTATTGTCTTCGCTCGGGCGCGAATCCTTGACCTGTGTATTGGCTTTGCCGCATTGGGGACAGCGCATAAAACGAGACTCCTGTCTTCCCGCCTCTTGAGGAACGGCCCCGCAAGGGCCATATCCAGCCGGGAATGATCTGGACATGACCCGGCATATCAAATATGCCCGATAACGAAAAGCTCATAAAACCAATTCCGGCTTCAAAGACACACACAGACGCAAAATATTGAGGGAAGAGACAAACCATGCCACTCGTCAACATGAAAGAGATGCTGCACCACGCCCGCGCCAACGGCTATGCCGTGGGGGCTTTTGACCTGGTGAGCCTTGATTTTCTCAACGGCATCATGCTTGCCGCCGAGCGCTGTAAAGCACCGGTCATCCTTAGTCTTGCCGAATCGCATTTCGATTATTTCGACTTTGATCTCATCATGCCCTCTGTCGAAGCCGCCGCCCGGCGCGCCAGCGTTCCCGTCGCCATTCACCTTGACCATGGCGAAAGTCTCGCCTCCGCCGTTGAGGGCATCCGCCTTGGCTGCAACGGCATCATGGTGGACGCCTCCACCAACCCCTTTGAGGAAAATGTCCGTCTCACCAAACAAGTCGTCCATATGGCGCGCAGTTGCGGTATTCCGGTGGAGGGGGAGCTGGGCTATGTGCCAGGGGTCGAGGGCGAAGATGCCGAACGCCATCCCGGCGATATCGCCTACACCACCCCGGAACAGGCGCAAGATTATGTCGCTCGCACCGGCGTTGATTTTCTCGCCGTTTCCATCGGCACCGTGCATGGCCGCATAAAAGGCCAGCCAAAGCTCGATTTTGAGCTGCTGCAAGCCATCAATGAGCGTCTCGACATTCCGCTCGTCATTCATGGCGGCACCGGCCTTTCGAGCGACCAGTTCAAACGCCTGATTGAAAACGGCGTCGCCAAGATCAATTATTACACCGCCCTCTCGGACGCAGCGGGAACCACCATTGCCGCCAATGCCGGTTCACCCGGCAATAAGGGCTATACGGCGCTGGTCGCTGGTTGCCGCGAGGCCATTGCAACTGAAACAGAGCGCTGCATGCGCCTGTGGGGTGCGGCAGGTCGGGCAGATGAGGTTCTGGCTGCTGCCAGCCCGTGGCGCGAAGTCGAACATCTGATCATTTACAATGTCGAGGGGCTGGATGATGCAGGCGTCGAGGACATGGCCCGCCAGGGACGGGACATATTGGGAGCCATTCCCGGTGTGCGCCGGGCACTAACCGGGGCCGCCATACAAGAGGCGGCAGGGTATCGCTTCACATGGCTGGTGCGCTTTTGCCACGAGGCCGTCATTGACAGCTATCGCGAGCACCGCGAGCATGTAAAATTTGCCGACGAGCTGTTCCGCCCCGTGGCTGGCAATCGCGTCAGCATCGACTACCGGCTGGATGAGTGATCGCAGCCGCAAAATATTTGTCCATTCCATGGCATGGCGGGGGGATGCAATGAGGGGCTTTGCCCCTGCGACCCCACCAAAGGGCCAGCCCTTTGCAAACCCATTTTGAAACAGGAGGAGTGGGGATGAGTTTCTCATCCCATGCGCGCCGGATTTAATCCGGGGTCCAGAGCGGCGGAATGCAGATTTATCGAGGGGTCACAGCGCTTTGCCCTGGGTCCCGGATCGGCGCATCACTTGTCCGCGAAGCGATGAATATGAGCAAGCCCCTGCCTCCCATTACCACAATAATAAATTCAACACATCCAGGTTTCCAAAGGACCAGTCCTTTGGCGGGGTCAAGGGGCAGAGCCCCTCATTCAAACACTCGCAAAATATCCCCCCGCTCAACGCCATCAGGAATAGTTGAGATCACCATAGAGGGGAAAACGGGCGCACAGCGCTTTGGCCTTCACCTTACCGCCTCTTCCACCTCGCCATTGCCGTCCTTGCCATTTGCCTTCAGCCCGTCCAGCACCTCTAGAATAAGCTCGCCGACCTGTTTGAACTCATCCGTGCCAAAGCCGCGTGTTGTTGCGGCTGGTGAGCCAAGGCGAATGCCCGAGGTGATGGTGGGTTTTTCGGGGTCAAAGGGTACGCCGTTCTTGTTGCAGGTGATATTGGCTCGACCAAGCGCCTGCTCTGCCGCTTTGCCGGTCAGCCCCTTGGGGCGCATGTCCACCAGCACCAGATGAGTATCTGTGCCCCCCGACACCAGATCCAGCCCGCCAGCTACCAGCACCTCGCCCAGCACGCGGGCATTGTCTTTAACGTCCTGCGCATATTGCCGGAACTGCGGGGTCAGCGCCTCGCCAAAGGCCACCGCCTTGGCGGCAATCACGTGCATCAACGGCCCGCCTTGCAGGCCGGGGAAAATGGCTGAATTGATCTTTTTGCCGAGCGCCTCATCATTGGACAAGATCATGCCGCCGCGCGACCCGCGCAGGGTTTTGTGGGTGGTGGTGGTGACCACATCGGCGTGGGGCAAGGGGCTGGGATGAACGCCCGCTGCCACCAATCCCGCGAAGTGCGCCATGTCCACCATGTAAAACGCCCCGACCAAATCGGCAATCTTGCGAAAACGCGCGAAATCAATCTCGCGGGGATAGGCCGAGCCTCCCGCGATTATAAGCTGTGGTTTGTGCTCGCGGGCCCAGCGCTCCACCTCGTCGAAATCAATCAGATTATTGGTCTTGTCGACGCCATATTGCACGGCGTTGAACCATTTTCCCGACTGATTGGGGCGCGCCCCGTGGGTGAGATGGCCGCCCGCATCAAGGCTCATGCCAAGAATGGTATCGCCGGGCTTGATCATCGCCATCATGGCCCCTTGATTGGCCTGCGACCCCGAATTGGGCTGCACATTGACATAGGAGCAGCCAAACAGCTGTTTGGCGCGGTCAATGGCCAGTTGCTCGGCCACATCAACATGTTCACAGCCACCATAATAGCGCCTCCCGGGATAGCCCTCGGCATATTTATTGGTAAGCACCGAGCCTGCCGCCTCCAGCACGGCTTTTGAAACAATGTTTTCAGAGGCAATCAGTTCAATTTCTTCGCGCTGGCGGCGCAATTCGTCATTCAGCGCCTTGGTGATTTCGGGGTCGCGTGCGGCCAGTCCGTCACCGAAAAACTGCGTGAGATCTTGTGTGGACATGGCGTGTTCCCCTGTTTTGTAATGGACCATGGCGGGTAGAATTCGGGTTGCCGCCCGGCGATCAAATGATTGTTTCGCCTGCGCTTCAGGCGGTTTGTGAACTCATCGCCTACGGCCTAACATGAACCGTCCCCCGACAACAAGTCAAAGCCCTTGAGGAACCACATCAATCCACCAAAAGTTTGCTGAACCCCGCCACAGCCCAAAACACAAAAGCCCACAGCGCAGCCCGCTCCCCGCCTGCCTGCTCCGTACCGGCCTATTCAAATTCCAGCGAGCGAAACACCTGCCCGGCATTGCGCCTTGCGAGAATATTGAAGGTGGGCAAATGGCGATAGGCCGATTGATCAATCAGATAGGCGGCCTGTAAATCGCCGCCATTGTCGAGCAGCTCGCTTACCTTGGTGCGCAGATGCACCAGATAATCGCGGGTATATTTGCGCAAGGTCGCCATGCTGGTGGTCGCCTCGCCATGGCCCGGTATGATCATTTCTGGCTTCATGGCCTCAAAGATCTCCCAGCTTTCGATCCAGCCTGCCGTATCTGTATATTCGAACAAAGGCAAAAGGCGCTGGTGAAAAGCCATATCGCCCGAAATCATCAGCTTTGTCTGCGGCAGCCAGACGACAATATCCCCCGGGCTGTGCGCGGGCCCCAGATAGCGCGCTTCGATACGCACGCCGCCCAGTTCCAGAATATGCTCCTTGTCGAACACAATGTCGGGCATCACAAACCGCGTTTTGGCGGCTTTTTCGCGCATCCGCCGCTTCATGCGATCAAGCAGCTCAAGGCCGTTCGTCTCCAGCTCCTTGGCGGCATCCTTGTGGGCAATGATTTTCGCCCCCTGCTCTTTCCAGTAGTTGGAACCAAGCGCTGCGTGTCCTTGCCCATTTTCCAAAATCACATATTTCACCGGCTGATCGGTGATCTTGCGGATTTCCTCGTGCAGGGCGCTGGCCAGCAGATAATTGTCGCTGGCATTGATCACGACGACCCCTTGCGTTGTCACAATGAACGACAGATTATTATTGTGACCGCCATTTTCATAGGTGCCTGGAGCCGTGGCGCCAATCGCCGACCACACATTTTCCCCTACCTTGACGGGCTTGGCGAACAGCGCCGTATCGGGGGCCTTGTCGTAACTCTCGACCGGCAAACCAGCCTTGCGCCATTCAAAAAACCCACCCGCATAATTCGAGACATTGGTATAGCCCATCTCCATCAGCGTGCGGGCGGCCAGCGGCGAACGCTGATTGGTGCCGCAATAGACAATGATCGGCGTATCTTTTGATTTAACCGCATCGTTGATGCGAAATTCCAGCCAGCCTCGTGGAATATTTTGATTCTGGTAGGCACCAATCGTACCGCCAACCAGGGAAATTTCGCGCCGGGTGCGCACATCGATCAATGCCACATCGCCGCCGCCTTTGAGCATTTTTTCAAGAGTATAAATCTTGATTTCAGGAATTTTACTCTTGATAGCGGCCACAATCGCCTCGCCTGTTTCACCCGCCACAGGGGCTTTGCTGGCCGTTTGAGCGTAGCCAACAGCGCTCCCCATTGTGAAAAATACCGCGATCAACAAACTCAAAAAACCGGGTCCAGATTTGCAACCAAGCGCCATATTCATTTCCTCTACGATCTCTCTTTCAGCACAAGTCATTTCATATATCGGGCCATATTATCTCACATCCCGCAAGTTTTTTCTTCGTGTGGTACCTGCCTTCAGCACCTCATTTATTTCTCTCATCCCAGTTCTTTTACGCCGCCGTTTTGCCACATTGGCGAGAACACACTCGCGCCATTACAGCCCTAATGCAGCCTTTTTCCTGAGTATCAAGCCTGCGTGAATGAATAAATGCCAACGGAGATCTCGATATGGAGCAAAGCTATGTGGTCGGACAGGCCTGGATCTTTAAGGCCCCCCAAGTGTTCAAGGAATCACGTCTCATTATCGGGGCGATATTGACGTTCACAAGTCACGAACCGATCATTTGCGCCGCTGTCACAAAGGCTCCCATGAGCGATCTGCGAGGCAGAGTTCAAGCCATAACCATCCCCTTTTTACCGTTCTCCAAAATAGCCTTTGATCAGACCGTTTTGAACATTGATGGCTCCGCCCCCTTGCCAAAAGACTTCAAAGACCACTACACAAGCTGGAAAAATGACCGTAAAGGCATTGGCTTCATCAATATTCCGTTCGCAGGATTATTGCGATCCCTGAATGACGAACTCCTCAAAAAAGCCCGGCAAACGACAAACCGCGTCAACAATATTGTCAATATCAAGAACCACTAGCCGTTCGAGTTTGTTCTTTTGCAGGTGGCGTCGCCGTTTTTTATGCCAATATCAGGTGCAGAAGGGATCGGCTTATGGACCTCTATCTGCTATCGAGATTCGCGCATATTGTTGGCGTCATTCTACTTGGAGGCGGCCTGCTGGCCGTCTGGATATCTGAATTTCAGGCCTACCGCACCAATGAAATTGCCGTGTTTGCGGAAAGTGCGCGCTATACGGCGATATTCTATGATTTCCTGGTCATTCCCGGCGCTATCACGGTTGCCATATCCGGTGTTTTCTTGTGCAAAATCTTGGCATCGGTTTTTTTGACGAACCATGGCTGATTACCATGTGGGGATTGTTCCTGTTTGAGTTCATTGAGGGCAACACCATTACCCGCAGTCAATTTCGCAAAACCCTGCGCCACTCCACAAAATCCCTTGGCGAAGGGAAACCCCTCACAATCAAGGTCCGCGAGGAAGCGCGAGGCCTGGTCAACCGGATTGTCCATTTTCTCGACATTCCGATAATATTAGTCATTGTCTATTGCGGCATTGTGCGCCCTGATAATTGGACAAGCATCCTCATTGCCATCGCTATCGCCCTTGTCGCGACTGCACTGCTCGTCATATTTACCCCGCGCCTGGCAAGGACACAGTCTTAGCTATCCCGATCCCCCCTCAAGCGCCTGCGCCAGATCTTCGATCAGGTCTTGCGCATCTTCAAGGCCAACCGACAGACGCATCAGGGCGGAAGTAATGCCAAGTTCGGCCCGTTCCTCATCAGACAGACGCTGATGGGTGGTAGTGGTGGGGTGAGTGATCAGACTTTTGGCGTCCCCAAGATTGTTACAAATTTTGATAATCGACAATCTGTTCATGAACGCAAAGGCTTCCGATTTGCCTCCCTTGACCTCAAACGCCACCATCGGCCCTCCTCCTCCCATCTGTTTTTTATGCAAGTCAAAATGAGGATGATCGGGACGCCCTGGATACATGACCCGCGAAATGGCTGTATGTTCGGCCAGAAAATCAGCGATTTTGGCGGCATTTTCGCCATGCTGACGTACGCGGATCGATAAGGTCTCCAGCCCCTTTAGCATCACCCAGGCATTGAACGGACTAAGAGAAGGGCCGGTCTGGCGCACATATTCGCGAAAATCGCCATTTATATATTCATCCGAGCCAAGCACAATACCGCCAAGGCAGCGCCCTTGCCCGTCAATATGTTTGGTCGCCGAATAGAGCACAATATCGACACCAAATTTTAGGGGCTGTTGCAATATGGGCGTTGCGAACACATTATCAACCACCAGCTTGGCACCGACCGAATGAGCCACTTGTGCGACCTTTTCAAGGTCAATCAGATCGAGTGTCGGATTGGTCGGCGTCTCCAAAAACACCAGCTTGGTGTTGGGGCGTATACCAGCCTGCCAGGCATCAAGATCGCCGCCATCGACCAGCGTGGTTTCGATCCCCAGGCGCGGCAACAGCTCGTTGAGCAAATAGAGCGAGGCACCAAACAGGGCCTTGGCGGCCAGCACATGATCCCCTGATGACAACTGGCTCATAAACACCGCATTGACCGCCGCCATGCCCGAACTTGTCGCCATGGCAGCCTGCGCCCCCTCCAGCAGGCGCATGCGCTCTTCAAACATCGAAACGGTGGGATTGCCATAGCGCGAATAAATATAGCCGTCCGATTCTCCATTGAAACGCTTTTCAGCTTCTTGCGCCGAGGGATAAACATAGCTCGACGTCAGATAAAGCGCTTCAGATGTTTCCCCATATTGAGAACGCATCTCCCCCGCACCATGAATAGAGCGCGTGTCAAAGCGCCAATTGATGCTATCTGATTTATCATCTGTCATGTTCCAAAGCTCCTTCAGCCAAGCCGTGTTTTTGTCAAAAGGGCATAAAAAAGCCCCAACCGGACCGAGGTCAAGCTGGGGGAAACGCCCTCCAAATCTGCTTGCAGCTCGGCCTTTTAGCAAATTTTTTAACGTGGCTGCAAGCCGACCGGCCAAATCACCACACGATACAATATCAGTGCTGGGGATTAAGAACCAGTTCCAGCTTGGCGTCATGGGGGAAAACCGCTAGGCTGCCCCAAATTTCCACCATGGCCGGACCGATAATAAAACCCGGAAATCCAGCAGCAACCTGACAGGCACAAACCATGACAGGCATTTTGCCAGCCCACGCCATTGAGCGTTTGATTGAACAAAAATCATCTCCCTGGCCAGCCCCGCCACACAGGGACAAATCCAGCCCGCCTCCCTCGATTTGCGGCTTGGTGATGTCGCCTACCGGGTGCGCGCCAGCTTCCTGCCAGGCCCCGACACCTTGGTCAGCGAGCGCATCAATGATCTTAAAATGCATGAGATTGATCTCTCAAATGGTGGCGCCGTGCTGGAGCGTGACTGCGTTTATATTGTTCCCTTGCAAGAAAGCCTCGATCTGGATGACAGCTTGTGCGCCTTCACCAATCCCAAAAGCTCCACCGGTCGCCTCGATGTGTTTACGCGGGTGATCTGCAATGGATCGCGCGCCTTTGATCAGATTGGTGCGGGTTATAAAGGGGCTCTTTACGCGGAAATCTGCCCGCAGACATTTCCCGTACTGGTGCGCACAGGTTCAAGATTATCGCAAATCCGCTTTCGACTTGAAGGCGATAAGTCTGGCCAAAAACAGGTGCTGGCCGACTATCCAGAACTGCTCGAACAAACCAAAGCCAATGATACTTTAATGCATATGAGCGGCATCCCATTATCCGTGGAGCTGCTTGGCAAAGGCCAAGATGATCTGATCGGTTATCGGGCCAAAAAACATACGGGCGTCGTTGATATGGATGCCCCGAACTCTTGCGAAGTGCTTGACTATTGGGAGCCGATCACATCGCGAGGCAAACGGCATCTGATCCTTGATCCCGATGAGTTTTATATTCTGGCCTCCAAGGAATCGGTGCATGTACCACCCGAATATGCCGCCGAGATGGTACCGTTCAATCCGCTGGTCGGAGAGTTCCGCGTGCACTATGCCGGTTTTTTTGATCCAGGTTTTGGACATAGCTCTTCTGGGGGAAGCGGCTCGAAAGGCGTGCTTGAAGTGCGCAGCCACAAAGTTCCCTTCATCCTTGAAGATGGGCAAATCATTGGCCATCTTATCTATGAGCATTTGAGCGAGGCACCAAGGCAGCTCTATGGAACCGATATCGGCTCCCATTATCAAGCGCAGGGCCTGAAGCTTTCCAAGCATTTTTACGCAAAATAGGGGGCGGTAGGGCGCTGGATCAGCGCTCTGTAGACCACAAAAAAAACGGCCTCCCTCGCGGGAAGCCGTTTTGCGCGATAGTCAAGGTTCGAGAACCTTTACATACCAAAGTTAAAGACCGAGCGCGAGAAGTTCGCACTGCGCTTCTTGTTGCTGCCATAAGAAGCGTAACTGGGTTTGCTGCTCTTATATTTGTTATAGGTGACGATAATTTTGCTTCCCACGGGAACGCGATTATAGAGATCAATAACATCTTTATTGAACATCCGAATACAACCCCGGGAAACCTTTTCACCGATCAGCCAAGGAGCATCGGTGCCGTGCACCCGATACAGTGTGCTACCAATATACAAAGCACGCACACCCAGAGGATTTTTGGGATCTCCCCCCTGCACTACCAATGGCAATTTGGGATTTTCACGGCGCATATCAGCTGTGGGTGTCCATGTGGGATCAACCCGCTTGGACGTCACTTTGAAATTGCCCGACCATTCCGCTTTTTCTTTTGGCACAGCAATGGGATAGCTGATTGCACGTTTGCCTTTGAGGACATAGTACAAACGACGATCACTAAAGCTGACAACAATTGTGCCAGGAGCGTGTTTTGCTTTGAAGGAAACAATATGTTTGCTTTCAGCTTTGGAGGAAGAACCCCATCCCCAGCTTTGGGCCGATGCTTTATCTGCTGGAAGAACAGCAGCAAAGGACATAGCGCAAACACCAACAATCAACGACTTCATACTAACTAACTTCATATCACTAACCTTTTTACACATTACAGGGCTTACATAAACACTAGAGCCAAGCTTTTGATACCTCATTAAGGTTACCATTTTCTTACTTTGCTCAATTTTCCCTGCGCCAATAGCCCCCGACCAATCACCCTCACGAACGCATACAACTCAGTACTATTAACTCGTCTCCGTCCTCATATCTCCCGTGCACACTCCTTCACAATCAAAGCTGCGGGAGAGAGAATGCTATTCACCACTTCAGGTTTCGCTTCAATCGCCTTGTGGCAACCGCTCGTGCCGGCTCGCTTACAGCTGATTGTCTCGATGAAATTTCTTGTACCATGTGCGGAGCAGTCTGCTTCTTGACAACAACAGGGATCAAAAGACCCCGCCCGTTGCCAAGGCTGAAAGTGACATGGCCCCCCGCAGCATTTTTGCTTATCGTACCAAGTGATTGTTTTGTGGGAAGGTCAACGATCATTGCGGCCATCGAAGAGCTTGACATCAGCCCGACCAGCACCAGCGACCAACAAAGCGTGTTCTTTATGCGAACCAGCTGACTTGCAAACATTTCGGCAACCTGACAACGAACAAACAAAGAGGACTCACAAGCCAATAATCACTGTGAATGGACAAGATAGTTTCAACTAACTTCTCACCCGATTTGGACACAGCTACCGGTGCAATTCAAGAACTAAACCCTGCCAAACCAGCCCGCCCCCCCTGATCCATGACGCTTTTAAAGCGGCTGTGGGTTTCCTGCCACAAAATGACCGCAATTGAAATGCGCGGCTCAAAAATCCGCTAGCTGAACAGCGCAGCTCTTTGCATCATCTCGCCAACAACTGTGCTTCAACCGGGGCAAGACAAATTTTATCCGAACAGGCCTGCAGGGTCAGCTTGAGCTTTACGCTATGCCCGGCATTGTTTGATATCGGCACGCTAATCTCGACATTGCCTTCGTACAGCGCCATGTCGTCGTCGTTGAATTTCAACTTTCTGTTGACGGCCACTGGATACTGAACGGCTCCTCCCTGGCTATTTGGGGATATTGCCAGCAACTTGGTTGGAATAAAATCTTCATTGAGGGGTTGGTGAGAATTGATATGCCACCCCGGGACAATCTTCAAAGAGACAATCGCCTTGGCCGATGCTTTATCAATCCTTGCCCTGGCGCGAATATTACCATTGGCGAAATATTGTATGGGACCAGTTTCTCCACGGCGCATCATATCGGCCCCCCGCAAAACATAGGCAACCGATCGCGGAGCCTCAACCGCAAGCCCGGACAGGGCCGCCAGTAAAGCATCACCGCGATTGCGATATTCCAGGTCCTCGCTACGACGGGTCAGCATGGCAAAAACCTCAAGCGCTATTGAGTTTCCAGAGGCAACAGCCCCGTCAGAACGCGTTTTGCCACGGGTGAACGTATTTGATTGCGCAACCATGTAAAAATCACCTGCATTGCTATCCACGAATTTCTTGACCATTTCCGCTGTCAGTTTTTGGGCTTTTTGCAAATATTGGGATTTTTGAGTGGCATCAAACATGTGAACATAAGCCAGCGCCAGATAGGCATAATCTTCTTGCTGGGCGGTAAGCTCCGCCCTGCCTCCAAAATAGGAACGCAGATAGCTGCCATCTGCCGCTTTCATATTATTTTCAATAAATGAGAGCGCCCGTGTCGCCAGCTCTAGATAGCGAGGCTTGTCCAAAATGATCGACGCCTCTGCAATGGCGGCAATCATCATGCCGTTCCACGAGAGCACCGTTTTTTCATCAAGATGGGGAGCAATTCGTTTTTCGCGCGCTCCATCAAGTCTGGCGCGAAAGTCTGTCACGGTTTTTGTAAACTGCTCGTCGCTCATTTTTAATGTGGCGGCCAGCTCTTGCGGATTTTCGGGAAAGTGTAAAATCGTCTTGCCCTCAAAATTTCCATCACGGGTAACGCCAAAAATCCTTGCTGCCAACGCGCCATCCACTTTTCCCAGAACCTTGTTCATCTGCTCGGGAGTCCAAACATAAAACCCCCCCTCCTGGCCTTCACTGTCGGCGTCCCAGGCCGAATAGAAACCACCGTTTTTTGAGGTCATTTTGCGTTCAACATAAGCGATCGTGCGCTCTGCCGCTCGTGCATAACGATCAAAGCCGGTTAATCGATAGGCCTGCAACAGGACCCGCACCATCTGCGCCTGATTATAGAGCATTTTTTCAAAATGCGGGATGCGCCACAAATTGTCGACAGCATAGCGATGAAACCCCCCTCCAATATGATCATGGATACCGCCATCCAGCATGAAATCAAGCGTTCTGGTCACGGCCTCAAGAGCTTGCGCATCATTGTGCCCGGCCGCCAGTTGCAGCAAAAACATCAAGACTGGTTCATTGGGAAATTTGGGAGCGGTATCAAAACCGCCATTGAACGTATCGGCGCTGGCGAGAATTTCGCGCCCCGCTTTGGCCAGAACCTCTGGCGTCAGACTGCGTGCCGCAACCCGCCGATTGAGGATTTTCTTGATAAGATTTGAGACTTTTTCCCCATCCGCAATCAGCTCTTTCTCATTTGTTTTCCACTGATCGCCAATCTGGGTCAACAATTGCCCAAAGGCCTCGCGTGGAAAATAGGTACCGGCAAAAAAAGGCTTGAGGTCTGGCGTCAGAAACACAGAATTTGGCCAGCCGCCGCTGCGGGTGATAATCTGCGTTGCCAGCATATAGGTTTCATCGACATCGGGGCGACGTTCGCGGTCCACCTTGATGGACACGAAATATTTATTGAGGATCTTGGCGATCCCCTCGTTCTCAAAGCTTTCGCGCTTCATCACATGACACCAATGACATGTCGAATATCCCACTGACAAGAAAATTGGCTGGTTTTCCTTGCGCGCTTTGACAAAAGCTTCCTCCCCCCATGGATACCAGTCAACGGGATTATTGGCGTGTTGACGTAAATAGGGCGATGCTACGCCAGCAAGCCTGTTGGACATTCCTTGGCTTTCTTTTCCTGTGGCCTGAATGTTTGACACAAATAAAGCCAGTATCATGCTGATCGCTACAGTAATTTTCCTCATAACACTCCCGGCCTTTGGTTCTGTCTCCAGTTTCGACCAATCTAAAAGCTCCCCTCCCCATATACGAATGAACAATTCGTGATCCCTTCCCCTTGTTTATTTTCGCTCTTGACTCTGCCCCCTCCCTTAATTAGAACAAACAAAGAACATATGCAAGGGAAATTTCGCCAATGCCAGTTGATCATCTTGATAAGTTGCGTGCACAAATAAAGCGTATTGAAAAATATAGCAGCACCCTTGAAGACGAAGGGGAAGACAGCCCTGCGGGGCAGAACAGCTCTCAAAAAGGCCTGCCTGCCCCACCTGTCTGGTCTTTTGGGACAATGGAAATTGATCAGTTTTTTTTGAACGGCCTCGCCCCTCATGCCCTGCATGAAATCAACCCGCTTGATTATAAGGACAGCTGGGCGGCCCTGTCATTTGCCCTGGCTCTGGCCTCGAAGCGAGCCCGCTTCGACCCGCGTCCTCTATTATGGTGCTCTTCCCGGTCCAAAAACTCCGAGTTTGGCGGGCTTTACGGGCAAGGCTTGCAGCGCTTTAATCTTGATCCCGCGCGTTTTATTCTGATTGAAACAAAAAATGACAATGAGAGCGCCTTTGTACTGGAGGAGGCCCTCAAATCAGCCAGGCTCTGCGCGGTCATTGGCTTGATGGGAGCGCCAGATTTCACCTCCTCACGCCGCTTGTCCTTGATGGCCAGCAAGGGCCAGACTCCTGCGTTGCTGATCACCAAGCCAGGAGAGGCCGGCATCAAAAATGCCACGACCCGCTGGCAGGTGGCAAGCCTGCGCGCCGATCAATCACTTTTCAGCAGCCCCTCTTGTCCCCAATTAGCGCTTCCTCAACTAGCCTGGCAGGTCGCCCTGACCCGCAACCGCCAGGGACCCGCAGATAAAAAGTGGCATCTGGAGTTTCCATCCTATGAACAACCTCTCCACCAATCTTCCAAACAAGCGTTTCGTTTCGCTGTTCCTTCCCCATTTCGCAATCGAAAATCACAAGCGGCAGCCTGAGGAACATAAAAATCAACAGGTTCCTTTTGCCCTTATTGACGACACATCAACAGGTCAAAGGCTCCGGGCTGTTGATGCGAGCGCCCAAAGCCAGGGTCTTGCTCCCGATATGGCCTTAAGTGATGCTTTGGCGCTTTGCCCCTCGCTGGCCACCGCGCGCGCAACCCCACAAAAGGACGCCCGCAGGCTTTTGCAACTGGCCAGTTGGTGCGAGCGTTACAGTCCCTTGGGCAATCTCTATGACAGCAATAGCCTGTGGATTGATGTCACCGGCGCCGCCCACCTGTTCGGCGATGAACAAGGTCTGCTGGCAAAAATAAGTGATGATTTCAATCAGCAGGGCTACACCGTAAAACTCGCGCTTGCTGGCAATTTTGCGGCCGCTTTTGCGCTCTCTCATTTTGCATCTGATGGGCGCAACAAGGCCCCCATCATCCTCGCTAAAAGCTCGCTTGCGCAATTACGTCACCATCTTGCCGCCCTGCCGATCACAGCCCTGCGCCTGCACGAAAACACCGTTTCCCTGCTGTATCGCCTTGGTCTGATGACGCTGGGTCAATTGATGGATCTGCCGCGCCAAAGCCTGAAGCGCCG
>JAJRRW010000068.1 GCA_024279115.1 Alphaproteobacteria bacterium | reverse complement strand
CAGTACCGGACAGATTGAGGCGGCCTCGCACGAACTTCGGGAATCTTCGGCCGCCATTGGTTAAGGGGCTGGCTCAAATACCTGCTTTTGTGCAGAGCAAGTCTCAGCCCCGGAAATAGACATCATAAAAGAACCAGCCGGTGATACAGATGCTGGCGAGAATTACGAAATTGCGGACAATATTTTGCGGCAGATGGCGCGAGATGTTGGCGGCGATGGCGCCACCGGTGACCGTGCCAGCAAGCACGGCAAGCCCTGGTTGCCAGGCGATCGTGCCTTCAAAAATGAACAATATCACCGCAATAATCGACACGCAGCTGGAGATCAGAAGTTTCAGGCCCGTCATGGTGCGGATATCGCTCATGCCGGCAAGCGCCAGAAAAGACAGGCTGATAATGCCAAGTCCTGCATTGAAAAATCCGCCATATATACAGATGATCAACAGCAAAGCGGTGAGGGAAACCACCCCGGCGATGGAGGCATGGCGATGATGTGCTGTATGCCGGGTGATGAATTGATTGAGCTGCCCGCCAAAAATGAACAAGACCGTCGCGAACAGCAAAAGCCAGGGCACGATCTCAACGAATTTGGCTTCTGGGGTGCGCAATAGCAGCCACGCGCCAAGGCAGCCGCCGATAAAGCTGATAAGGACATAGCGCGGCAGTTGCTTGCGCACTTTTAGCATGTCTTTGCGCATCACCCATGCCCCGACCATATAGCCAGGCAGGGAGGAAAATGTATTGGTGGCGTTGGCGCTGATGGCTGGAACTCCGGCGGCCAGCAGGGCGGGAAAGGTGATGAAGCTGCCACCTCCGGCAATGGAATTCAATGCTCCGCCGAAAAAACCAGCGACAAATAAAAGTACGATTTAGGTGAGCATGTTTTCCAGCCTGAACTATTACGCGCATCAAAAGCTGCTATCGCAGCTTGTCCTCGCCGGACGGGCATCCTCGCGGATTGCGTTGGGGGCCAGTCCCCAAACCCCTTTAAACGAACGGGGTGCAGGGGCCAGCCCCTGCTGCAAGCTGCATAAGCTGCCCGTCCGGCGAGGACAAGCCGCATCGCGGTTTTTCTATCCATTATTGCAATATTATGCGAAAACCAACGCAATGTGCGAGCTTATTTGCGCGAATTATGCCAAATATTTGCAATAATCTGCTTTGTCAGGCCGTTATATCTCGCGATAATTGCAACAAAAACGGCCACCTCAGCAAGTGAGGTGGCCGTTTGTTGTTCAAAAACCAGACTATGAATTAGTCATCGCTCTCTTGTTCGAGTTCGTTGCCGGTTTCCTGGTCAACGACTTTCATGGAGAGGCGGACCTTGCCACGGTCATCAAAGCCCATCAGCTTGACATAGATCTCATCGCCTTCATTGACCACATCGGTGACCTTGTTGACGCGGTGATCGGCCATTTGCGAGATGTGCACAAGGCCATCCTTTGGACCAAAGAAGTTTACGAAGGCACCAAAGTCGACAACTTTGACGACCTTGCCTTTGTAGACTTTGCCAACTTCTGCTTCGGCGCAAATGCCATTGATGGCAGCAATCGCCGCTTCAATGCTCTTGCTGTCGGAAGAGGCAACCTTGACTGTGCCGTCATCTGTGACATTGATCTTGGCGCCGGTTTCTTCGCAAATACCACGAATAACATTGCCACCAGGGCCGATAAGATCGCGGATTTTGGCGACAGGAATAGTCATCACTTCGATGCGTGGGGCGTGCTCACCAACATGATCACGAGATCCATGCAGCGCTTTGTCCATTTCACCAAGACTATGCTCGCGGCCACCCTTGGCCTGAGCCAGAGCCACTTTCATGATCTCTTCGTTAATGCCGGCGATCTTGATGTCCATCTGCAAGGAGGTGATACCACGTTCGGTCCCGGCCACCTTGAAGTCCATATCGCCGAGATGATCTTCATCCCCAAGGATATCGGACAGAACAACATAGTCGTCACCTTCCATGATCAGACCCATGGCGATCCCGGCAACCGGGCGCTCCAGGGGAACACCTGCATCCATCAGGGCCAGTGAGGCACCACAAACAGTGGCCATGGAAGAAGAACCGTTACTTTCGGTGATTTCGGAAACAACCCGCAAGGTGTAGGGGAAGTCTTCTTTCTTTGGCAAAAGCGGATGAATAGCACGCCAAGCAAGCTTGCCATGGCCGATTTCACGACGGCCAGGTGTGCCAAAGCGGCGGGCTTCACCGACAGAATAGGGCGGGAAGTTGTAATGCAGCATGAAATTATTGCGATAGCTGCCTTCCAGCGCGTCGATGATCTGTTCGTCTTCGCCGGTGCCTAATGTTGTGACCACCAGCGCTTGTGTTTCGCCGCGAGTGAACAGAGCGGACCCATGGGTGCGCGCCAGAACGCCGACTTCTGAAACAATGGGGCGAACCGTGACGAGATCGCGTCCATCAATACGTTTTTTGGTCCTGATGAGATCGCCGCGTACGACTTTTTTCTCAAGAGATTTGAACGTGTCTCCCAAAAGAACGGCCTCTGTGCCGTCGTCCTTTTCGGGCATCAGTTCGTCAAAGACTTTCTTTTTCAGATCAGACACCATGTTCGAGCGCTTGGTTTTTTCGGTGATGGCATAGGCTTCACGCAAACCGGCTTCGGCTATTGCCGCGACCTTGTCGGTATAGGCGCTATTGTCGACTTCAACCAGATCCCAAGGCTCTTTGGCAGCTTTTTCTGCGAGTTTGATGATCATGTCGATGACGGGTTTGGATTCGTTGTGGCCAAACATTACCGCGCCGAGCATAATCTCTTCTGACAGCTCTTGCGCTTCTGATTCCACCATCAATACGGCATCATTGGTGCCCGCAACCACGAGATCGAGATCGCTTGCTTCCATTTCCTCGCCAAGCAGCGGGTTCAATTTGTACGCGCCGTCGGTATAGCCAACGCGTGCCCCAGCGATAGGTCCCATGAAGGGAACGCCGGACAGGGTGAGGGCGGCTGAAGTGGCAATCATGGCGACGATATCTGGATCATTTTCGAGATCGTGCGAAAGCACGGTGATGATGATCTGGGTCTCGTTTTTGAAGCTATCTGGGAACAGGGGGCGGATAGGGCGGTCAATCAGGCGGCAGGTCAGCGTTTCTTTTTCACCAGGGCGGCCTTCGCGCTTGAAAAAGCCACCGGGGATTTTGCCAGCTGCAAAGGTTTTTTCCTGATAATGAACGGTGAGGGGGAAGAAATCCATGCCCGGGCGAACTGATTTTTCGGAAACAGTACAGGCCAGCACGGTGGTTTCACCATATTTGGCAAGTACGGAGCCATGAGCCTGACGGGCAATGCGGCCGGTTTCGAGGGAAAGGGTGCGTCCACCCCATTCGATTTCTTCTTTGTGTATTTCAAACATATCGTTTTCTTTCGGTCATCTTAGCCATCCCGTCATATTTCTGGACGGCTTGCTTACGGTTTTTATCTTTCGGTCAATTCGGATTATTTTTTGTCATCCCCGCCCAGATCTTTTGAGCTATCAGGCGGGGATCCATAACCATAGGTGTTTCAATTTTTGATCAAATGGTCAGGGTCGTCTTTTCAAACTCACCGACTTGAATTGCCAGTGCGGTGAGTATGGATCCCCGCCTACGCGGGGATGACATTTCTTGTTTGGTTGCCTCGCCGATATTTTCCCGGAATGGGGAACACGGCTTTGCAACTAACGGCGCAGGCCAAGGCGCTTGATCAAGCCTTCATAGCGGGCCGTATCTTTGCCTTTAACATAGTCGAGCAGGCGGCGGCGTGTGCTCACCATTTTCAGCAGGCCGCGACGGGAGTGATTGTCTTTCTTGTGGCCTTTGAAATGTTCAGTGAGATTGACGATCCGTTCGGTCAGAACAGCAACTTGCACTTCGGGTGAACCAGTATCGCCATCCTTGATACCATATTCTTTCATCAATTCGGCTTTTCGTTCGTTGGTAATCGACATCGGGACTCCTTTTAAAATTTATCGAGGGAGGGCCTATAAATTAAAAACCCTGGTTGGCTTTAACTCTCCGCGCTCGACTTTGCCGATTGCAATGAGTTCGCCTTGCAAGGTTGCATAGACTTCTCCGGTTATGATGGGGCTGTTGGCGCCGCGTAGCAGCACGGATTGTCCCTGTTTCAGTCGAAAGGCGTCATTTGCATTTATGGCCAGCTCCGGGATGTCGTCCAGGGCGGTCTCCACGCAAAGCAGATTTGCCAGTAAAGCCTCTCGATCCGCGGCACTATGGCTTAACTGACGCAGTTTATCCAGTGAAATCGACATTGCTTCATCGAACTGCCCGACGCGGGTGCGGCGCAGTTCAACCACATGACCATAGCAGGTGAGTTTGCGGCCCAAATCGCGAGCAATAGCGCGTACATACGTGCCTTTTCCGCAATCTACCTGAAATTCACAATGATCATTATCGGGCTGCCTGGTGATCGCTAACCGATCAATGCGCACAAGGCGCGATGGCATCTCAACCTGCTCGCCGCGACGGGCCAGCTTGTAGGCGCGCTCCCCGGCGATATGGATGGCCGAAAAAGCCGGAGGTGTTTGTTCGATTTCGCCTGAAAAATCCTTGAGCAAGGCTTCAATATCGCTTTTCGAGGGGCGATGATCGCTGGTTTTAACCGCCTCTCCCTGGGCGTCATCCGTGTTGGTCTGCACGCCCCAGCGCACCATGAAGCGATAGCTCTTTTCGCCATCCATGATATAAGGCATGGTTTTGGTGGCCTCGCCAAACGCCACAGGCAGCACACCAGTGGCCAACGGATCCAGCGTGCCGGCGTGCCCGGCCTTTTGTGCATCAAACACGCGTTTGAGCACATTGACGGCAGATGTCGAGGTAATTTCCAGGGGTTTGTCGAGAACCAGCCAGCCATTCATCGGCTGACCACGCTTGCGTCGGGCCATTCTTGTCTAACTCATAATTTAAAGGCTTGAGCGTCACTCAGCTCTAGGAATCCAGGTCCTGCGCTACTTTGGGGGTATGCAACAGGTCGGTGATTTTTTCATATTCGTCATAGGAGCTGTCGAGGCGAAATTTCAGCTCCGGCATATATTTGAGCGTCACTTTATGGGCCAGCTCGCCGCGAATGAAGCGGCAGTGCCGGTTAAGGGCTTTGACCACCGCGTCTTTATTGTCTCCTCCAAGAGGCGCAATAAAGGCCGTCACCTGGCGCAAATCGGGAGAGGTTCTGACCTCGGAGACCGTCAGCGGGACCCCGGCAAGGACCTCATCATTGATCTCGATGCGCAGCAATAGTTCGGCCAGCGCATGGCGCAGGCTTTCTCCCACCCGCAGCTGGCGCTGGCTGGGGCCAGAACCAGCTCTTGGGCCATCGCGCCTATAGTTCTTTTTTCGGTCAGACATGGTCATGTCTCCAGGTCCTACAAGGAACGCTCGATTTCTTCCACGGTGAACGCTTCGATCACATCACCAGGGCGCATGTCCTGATAGTTTTCAAAGGCCATGCCACATTCCTGGCCGCCCGCGACTTCCTTGACTTCATCCTTGAAGCGCTTGAGGGTCGATAGCTCGCCTTCGTGGATCACCACATTATCGCGAATGAGGCGTACACCGGCTCCGCGTTCCATTTTTCCATCTGTGACGCGGCAACCAGCGATTTTGCCAACCTTGGTGATGTTGAAGATTTCGAGAATTTCGGCATTGCCGATAAAGTGCTCGCGTCGTTCGGGTGACAACAGACCTGACATGGCAGCTTTCACATCGTCAACCAGATCATAGATCACCGAGTAGTAACGAATTTCGATACCGTCGGCACCAGCAGATTCCTTGGCCTGATTGTTGGCGCGGACATTAAAGCCCACCACAATGGCGTTGGAAGCGGCGGCAAGGGTAATGTCGCTTTCATTGATGCCGCCAACAGCAGAGTGAACGATATTGGCTGTCACCTCATCCGTGCCCAATTTGTCGAGGGCACCATGAATGGCCTCAATGGAACCTTGGACATCGCCTTTGATAATCAGCTTGAATTCTGATTTGTCGGCTTCTTGCAATTGGCTCATCATCTGTTCGAGCGATGTTCTGGCACTGGAGCTGGCACCGATCAGATCGCGGCGTTTGCGCTCGCGATATTCGGTAATTTCACGGGCCTTTTGCTCATTTTCGACAACGGCAAACTGGTCGCCCGCATTGGGGGCGCTATTGAGACCGAGCACTTCCACCGGCAGGGCGGGGCCAGCTTCGGCGATATGATCGCCATGATCATTAACAAGCGCCCGCACGCGGCCCCAGCTGGGACCAGCAACGACAATATTACCGACCTTCAAGGTGCCGCGTTGCACCAGCAAAGTGGCAACCGAACCGCGACCGCGCTCCAGCTGTGCCTCAATGACAAACCCTTCCGCCTTGCGGGTCGGGTTGGCTTTGAGTTCCAGCAGTTCCGCCTGATTTAAAATGGCTTCAAGCAGGCCATTAAGATTGGTCTGTTTGATCGCCGAGACCTCGATTTCGAGGACATCGCCGCCCATGCTTTCCACAACGATCTCGTGTTGCAGCAGGTCGGTTCGCACCCGGTTGGGATCGGCTTCTGGCAAATCGATTTTATTGATGGCCACAATGATGGGCACTTCGGCGGCCTTGGCGTGATTGATGGCCTCAATGGTCTGAGGCATAACGCCATCATTGGCAGCCACCACCAGCACGACAATATCGGTGACTTTGGCACCGCGCGCACGCATTTCCGTAAAGGCGGCATGGCCAGGAGTATCGATAAAGGTGATTTTTCCTTTGTCTCCCTTGTCGACCTGATAGGCCCCGATATGCTGGGTAATACCACCGGCTTCGCCCGACACCACATTGGCCTCTCTGATGGCATCAAGCAGCGAGGTTTTACCATGGTCGACATGCCCCATGATGGTGACAACCGGTGCACGCGGGGTCATGTCATCGGGATTGTCGTCTTGACCGATAAAGCCTTCTTCCACATCTGATTCTGAAACCCGTTTGACTGTATGGCCAAATTCTTCGGCGATGAGCTCGGCAGTATCGGTGTCGATGAGATCATTGGCCTGCTGCATCTGACCTTGTTTCATCAAGAATTTGATGACATCGACGGAGCGTTCCGTCATGCGGTTGGCCAGCTCTTGAATGGTGATGGTGTCCGGCAGGATTACCTCACGCGAAATTTTTTCGGCCGGTCCGCTTGAAGCTGCGGCGCGCCGTTGTTTTTGCTGACGGCGTTTCAAGGAGGCCAGTGATCTTTGGCGACCGCCTTCATCAAGAGCATTCTGGATGGTCAGTTTGCGCGAGCGTCCGCGATTGTCGCCTTTGCTTCTGGACGGGGACGGTGTTTCGAGTTTCGGGCGGCGGTCACGCAGATTATCTTTGCTCTGGGGAGGCGTTTTTGCACTGCTATATTCGCCGCGCTTCTGGGCCTGTGCTTCGGCACCAGCCTGGTCCACTTTGGGCGATTTTTCAGCGGCCGGTTTTTTGGCGACAGCTGCGGGTTTGGCAGCAGGTTCGGTTTTTTCGACCTTGGGCTTGGCAGCTTCTATTGCGGCTTGTTTTTCGCGCTCAATGGTGTCGAGTTTTTCTTGTTCGGCGCGCGCAGCATCATCTTTGATTTTTTGCGCAGCTTCCACGACGTCGCGTTCTCGCGCCATCTGCAGGGCGCGCGTCCTGGCGTCGACTTCTGCGTTGGACAGCAGCTTGTCTGAAGAGCCGTTATCGAATGATTTTTTAGGGCGACTGTTTGCTCTGGCGTTCCGGGGTTTGGCAATCACCGGCTTTGGCTGCTCAACCTTTTGGGGAGCGACCTCTGGCTCGGGAGCTGCTGGAGCTTCGGCACCCGGGCGTGTGATCACCCGTTTTCGTTTCTTTTTGACAACGACCGTTTTTTTGCGCCCTTGCGAAAAACTTTGCTGTACATGACCCGCATCGACCGTCTTTTTTAAATTGAGGGTCATTGTGCGAGAGCCACGAATGGTCTTGCCTTCTGTATCTTTATTGTCGCTCATTCATTATTAGGCCCGCAGGCCCTCCTTATCAAACATCAAATCAATTCATGACCCGCTCCTGATTGTTGCGTCGAGCCTCATATTTCAGTTTCATAACAGTCTGTTATCATTATTGATCGCATCCTGTTTATGCGCTTTAAAAGCACTGCATTTTTGCAGTGCGAAAGTAAAACGCTTCGCCATCTCGCCTCGTTTAAGACCTATGTGTATCACATTAGATCGCCCGAGTGCCAAACTCAATTCATCACCGGTAAACATAGCATTTAGTATGCCAGGGATGTTTTGAAGATCAATTGGATCATCTGGCTCCCGGGCGTCGCCGGTTTTCAGATCATCCTCGTCTTGTCGCTCGTTTCTGGAAGGGCCAAAATACCTGTCCAGCTTGTCAGATCCGTTGCGCGAGGCTTCCATAGCATGCAAAAGCCACTTTACGTCGCCTTTGGCAAGTGCTCTTTTGATCTTCTCATATCCGGTTATCACAAGACCTGCCTTGTTGGCCAGTGAAAGGCTATGCAGAGCGTCAATTCTTGTCAGCTTTTCTATCATATCAACAAGATCGTCACTGACGAGTGCTTTTTCGCGAAATCCACGTGCAAAACTGTTTTTCTTTATCGCCTCGATGAGCACCGAGCGCTCCGCTTTTAGCCAAAGCCCCCGCCCGGGAAGCTTGCAACGCAGGTCCGGTGTCACAATTTTTTGCGCAGACAGCGCAAATCGCAATAGCTCTTCAACCGGCAGTTTTTGTTGGGTGATCGCACACTGGCGCAGGAGCGAAGGTTTGTCCTTCGCCCCCCTGTTCGTTCGTATTTTGGCCTTGGCGTTTATAATGCGCGCTCCTTGCGTAAATGACGATCTGGATATCAGGTTTTAAAGACGCTGGCTTCTGTTGGTTCTGCTGGCTTAATGACCGTTGGCACCGCCTCAACGCTGTCGTCTTCTTCAACAGGAGGATTGATTATGGCGTCAAAGTCCTCTTGCGTAATGATGTCAGCTTTCAATCTGGCCGTCATGACCATCAGTTCTGCGCCATTTCTGTCAATTTTGAAGCCGTTGAAAAAGCCTTCAAAATGTTTTCTGTCGCCATCTACTTTTTCGTACCAGCCGGTGAGATCATCTGTGGCGCAATAGGCAAAGTCTTTCATATTGAAGACCTCGTTTTCGCCAAGTACAATCATCATGGGCAAGGTCATGCCTTCGATTTCGCGTAATTCTTCGTTGACGCCCAGTTCTTTGCAACGCTCCAGCTGTTCCACTTCTTGCTGTTGTAAAAAGTCTTTGGCGCGGCCCTGGATTTCGGCGGCTGTATCTTCGTCAAAGCCCTCGATGGCCATGACTTCGGTGGCCTCCACAAAGGCTACTTCTTCGACGGAGGTAAAGCCTTCGGTGACCAGAAGCTGGGCAATCACTTCGTCGACATTGAGCGTTTCCATGAATTTGTTGGAGCGGTTTTCAAATTCTACCTGACGACGTTCTGATTCTTCTTTTTCGGTGAGGATGTCGATGTCCCAGCCGGTCAGCTGTGAGGCGAGGCGGACATTTTGACCGCGGCGACCAATAGCCAGGGACAATTGCTCGTCGGGAACCACGACTTCAATGCGCGACACTTCTTCATCGAGCACCACTTTGGCCACCTCTGCGGGGGCCAGAGCATTGACGATGAACGCAGCGGCATCTGGTGACCATTGAATGATGTCGATTTTTTCACCGTGCAGCTCATTGACGACCGCTTGCACGCGCGAGCCGCGCAGGCCGACGCAGGCGCCAACGGGGTCGACCGAGCTGTCATTGGAAATAACGGCTATTTTGGCGCGCGAACCAGCGTCTCTGGCCACCGAGCGGATCTCCACAATGCCGTCATAGATTTCAGGGACTTCCTGGGCGAACAGTTTGGCCATGAATTCAGGCTTGGTGCGCGACAGGAAAATCTGCGGGCCACGCGCTTCCTGGCGGACATCATGAATATAGGCGCGGATGCGGTCGCGGATCTGGAACATTTCACGCGGGATCGATTCATTGCGCCGCATAATCGCTTCGGCGCGTCCAAGATCGACAACCACATTGCCATATTCGGCGCGTTTGACAACGCCAGAGATGACCTCGCCAATGCGGTCCTTATAATCGTGATACTGACGCTCGCGTTCAGCTTCGCGCACTTTTTGCACAATCACCTGTTTGGCGTTTTGCGCGGATACGCGGCCATAATCAAAGGGCGGCAACAGATCAATGATCTCGCCGCCGATCTCGATGTCTTTTTCCAGTTCGCGAGCCTGTTTGAGGGTCATTTGCGTATGTTCGTTTTCGACCTCTTCAACCACAGTCATGACGCGGGTCAATTCAGTTTCCCCGGTTTTGGTGTCGATTTTGGCGCGGATGTCGTTTTCGCTGCCATAGCGTGACTTGGCGGCTTTTTGCACAGCCTCTTCCATCGCCTCGATGACGATCATCCGGTCGATGTCCTTTTCACGGGCCACCGCATCGGCAATCTGCAGCAATTCAAGTTTATTCGCACTCACACCGGGTTGCGCCATGGTGGCTCTCCATTTTTATGCCCTGTCGCCGAGCGGCTATTTGAGGGCGTTATCAAAGGCCCTCGCCGTATAAAAGTCAGTTCGAGGGCTGTTTTAAAACTATTTTTGTCTGCTTGGCCAAGGCGGCCTGGTCAAATGTCTGAGCTATTGGTCTTTCAAATCAGTATCGGCACTCTGCGCTGCTTTGCCGGCCATCGCCGCTTTGATCAGCTCATCGGTCATCACCAGTTTGGCATCTTCAATCAATTGCGGAGCAAACCCCAATATCTGGTCGGTTTTTTGTTCCCCAACCGGGGCACGCAGCAAAACCTCATTATCCTCATAGCCTTCAATAATGCCGCGAAAGCGTTTTTGTCCATCAATCGGCTGGGTGACTTTTATTTTGGCCTCATAGCCGATCCATTTCTCAAAATCGGACGGGCGCACCAGCGGGCGATCAATGCCGGGACTGGAGACCTCCAGAAAATAGCGGTCGCTGATCAGCTCATGGGCATCCAGCAAGGGCGATAGATCCCGGCTGATCCTGGTCAACTGATTGACATCGATCTGTCCATCGGCGCGCTCCGCCATGACTTGCAGCGTACCGCCATCCCTGTTGGATACCAGTACGCGCACCAGACGATAGCCAAGCGCTTCGATTACCGGTTCGGCAAGGGCCGCAATTTTACCTTCGACACCCGTTTCAACAACAAAACGCTGTTCTTTTTCGAGATCGGCTTGCTCACTCGTCAAAAGCCTGTTCCTTTAGGTTTTTCTCACCCTGAAAACGAAAAAAGAGCGGACCCCCCGAGCAATCGCCCCTGAAGTCCACTCCATCAAAGACGTCCGTCTTAGTCAGGAATGATCGTGTAAGCTCTTTATATAGGCAAGGGCCGGGGGGATGCAAGGAAGAAGTTGCCGTAAGGGAGAAATGGTTATTTTCTGATAAATCGCAAATGCGCCGGGGGCCGTCCTTCGCGCAGGGCTTTTTGGCCATAGCGGGTGGCGGGCCAGTCATCGGGGCGGGTGCGCCAGTCTTTGGGTTGGCGGGCGGTCCAGATGAAATCCGTGCGCCGCGCCATATGCTTCAAGGTCCAGGCGACATAATGAGGAATGTCGCTGGCAAAGCGCAGTTCGCAGCCAGGTTTTAACACTTTGGCGATCAGATCAAGATGGTGCTGATTGATAAAACGGCGCTTGTGATGGCGCTTTTTGGGCCAGGGATCCGGGTGCAGGATGAACAGGCGGTCAATGCTTGCAGGGGCCAAAGCCCGCAGAATGTCAACCGCATCATCGTCATGGATACGCACATTGCTTAATTTCTGCTCGTCAATGGCCACCAGCAGTTTGGCGACGCCATTGACAAAAGGTTCGCAGCCAATAAGACCAATGTCAGGATTTTGCGCGGCCTGCCAGGCCAGATGCTCGCCGCCGCCAAAACCGATTTCCAGCCAGGTTTTGGCGGGCTCGGGCGCGAATAATTTTCGCGGTTCAAGAGCGTTTTCTGGCGCTGGCATGGTCACACGCAGTTTGGGCAACAGCTCATCGCACAGTTTTTGCTTGCGAGGGCTTAGCTTGCCGCCCTTGGTGCGGCCATGTACGTGGCGTCTGCGGGGTGTGGTTTTAATGGTCATTGTTCATCTGCTATGAATGTCCTCGCCGGACTGGCGTCCTACGCGGACAGCGGCAGGGGATGATCCCCTGCACCCCCGCAAACCCTAAAATAGGGATGCAAGGGACTAGTCCTTTGCCGCTCGCCGCGTAGGCGATTATTTCCTAGCTCATGGCGCTTTTGATGGCCTCGACGAGATCCAGTTTTTCCCATGAAAAGCCGCCATCACTATCTGGTTTACGGCCAAAATGACCATAGGAGGCGGTGCGCTCATAAATCGGGCGACGCAGATCAAGTTGTTTGCGGATGCCGCTGGGGGTCAGGTCCATGACTTCCATCAAGATGCCCGAAAGCTGTTCTTCGCTGACTTTTCCGGTGCCATAGGTATCGACATAAAGCGACAGGGGTTTGGCAACGCCAATAGCATAAGAGAGTTGCAGGGTGCAACGATCGGCTAGACCGGCTCCTACGACATTTTTGGCCAGGTAGCGAGCGGCATAGGCTGCCGAACGATCTACTTTGGAGGGGTCTTTGCCTGAAAAAGCGCCGCCGCCATGGGGGGCTGCGCCGCCATAGGTATCGACGATGATTTTACGTCCCGTAAGCCCCGCGTCGCCATCAGGGCCGCCAATGACGAATTTGCCTGTCGGGTTGATATAAAATTCTTCGTCGGGACACATCCAGCCATCGGGTAAGACATCGCGCACAATCCGGGCGACCACTTCTTCGACCTGATCACGGGTTGCTTCTTGTGTGTGCTGGGTGGAGACAACAATTGAGGTGGTGCCGACCGGTTTGCCGTTCTCATAGCGCAAAGTGACCTGGCTTTTGGCATCGGGGCCCAGCAGGTCTGTTTGTCCCGAATGACGGGCCTTGGCCATCTCGTGCAGGATTTGATGCGCGTAAGCAATGGGGGCGGGCATCAAGTCCTTTGTTTCATTGCAGGCATAGCCAAACATGATACCTTGGTCGCCAGCGCCTTCATCTTTTTCTGCGCCGCGCTCAACACCTTGACGAATATCGCTGGATTGCTCATGCAGATAAATCTGCACTTCGGCATTTTTCCAATGGAAGCCATCTTGTTCATAGCCGATTTCGCGTACGCAGCGCCGGGCCGCCTCTTCGATGGCGGCATTGTCAACAGAGGACGGGCCAAAGGTTTCGCCAGCCAGGATGATCCGGTTGGTGGTGGTCATGGTTTCGCACGCCACCTTGGAAGAAGGCTCGGCAGCTAAAAACAGATCAACAACAGAATCCGAGATGCGGTCACAAATCTTGTCTGGGTGACCTTCCGAAACGCTTTCACTGGTAAACAGATAGTTTTGCTGGGACACCTGAAATCTCCTGGAACTGCACGGCCATGAAGGAATGAATGAATTGACGCCGTTTGTTGCAGCACTCGGGAGGAGGGTCAAGCGGGAAATGAAATTGCAAGCAAACAAAATGATCTGCGCGAGCAAGAAGCAAGCCAAATAAATTTTGCACAGATGACCCCGTTGAGGGCAGCTGGACAGGAGAACTTGCGAGACAGGGGGTTATGATTTTGCCTTGCTGGTGTCGCGTGAGGCCATGTCTTCGCTTGACAATGTGCGCACCAGATCAACAATGCGCTTGCGTACCTTGGGGTCATGAATACTGACAAAAGCGCGGATCAATTCAAGGCCGTCTCTGGTGCTGATGAACTCGTAGAGGAAGTTTTCCATCTTGGGTTCGCTCATGCCGCCCATGCCACTTGCCTGACCGGCAGCTAACGGGGCATCATCAAAAAAGAACTGCACCGGCACTTCAAGAATTTGCGAGATATGATGGAGCCGAGAGGCGCCAATGCGATTGGTGCCTTTTTCATATTTCTGGATTTGCTGGAATGTCAGCCCCATCTGATCGCCAAGTTTTTCCTGGCTCATGGACAAGAGCATACGCCGCAATCGGACGCGGCTGCCAACATGTATATCGATCGGATTTGGTTTTTTTGCTACAGTCACGTTGGTCCTCAAAGCGGTTTGGCCGGTTGTTTTTACAAGCTTGCTGTCTGGCAGTTATGACGACAGTCCAGATAACGATATCATCCTGAACTTGATTAATCGGGTGAGGCAGTGTTCGCCTTTAGCCCCTGTCTTTCATAATCAACAGTGTGTTGCCAGCAAATGCAACTTATTTGCGAGTTCTTTTGCGCCTCATTTGATCAGTTTTACGACAGGTTTAGCACCAAAAGGACCATCGCTAGCCGTTTTTCGCGGCGAACTATCCTTCATCATGGCCCATAAGTCACTCAACTGTATAGTGTAAAAAATAAAAACACACTCTGTGGATATCTAGTTCCTGGTTCTCTCAATGAGCAGAATCACGCCAATTGCCCCCCCTAAAACAAGCCAGAACAGCCATCTTCCATAGCGCGCATAAATGGTTTTTTCAATGGCCCTTGGCAAGGCGGCGTCCAGCACTCCTTTGCTGGCCAGCGGCAAGGATTGTTTGATGCGTCCATAGGGATCAATGACCCCCGATATGCCGGTATTGGCCACCCTGACCATTGGCAGGCCTTGTTCAATGGCGCGAATACGGGACTGAACGAAATGCTGATAGGGGCCGGTTGAGACGCCATACCACGCATCATTGGTCAAATTGAGCAGCCATTGGGGACGCACGCCCGGCTCAATGATTTCATTGGGAAACACCACTTCATAGCAGATCAAGGGAGCAAAGGGCGGCGCATTATCAAGAGTGATCAAGCGTGGCTGTTGGCCGATCTGAAAACGCCCGCGCACCTGCACGATCTGGCGCAGGCCGATGGCTTCAAGCAATGATTGAAAGGGCAGATATTCGCCAAACGGTACGAGATGTTTTTTATCGAATATGCGGGTGATACGGGCCTTGTCGTTGAGCACGAACAAGCTGTTGAAGACGGCTCGCCCCGATCCGTCTTGTGTTTTATTTGACCCCCCGTTTGCTTTATGCGCTCCATCCTGTGCTTTTTTTAGTGATTTTTGGCGCATGGCACCGGTGATCAGTGTGGTCTGTTCGGGGAGCAGAGCATCAATGCCCTTTAGAGCATCAACGGAGCGGGCCATGAAAAACGGCAGGGCAGATTCTGGCCAGATCAGATGGGTGATGGTTTTTAGCCCTTGAGGAGCGCGTTTGGTTTTTTGTGCCGACAGCGCCAGCATGGTGCGATAGATCGGGGCGGCATTGTCGGGCCGCCATTTGTCCACCTGTTTGATATTGGGCTGCACGAGCCGCAAGGCGATATTGGGGACCTGTTTGTCGCTGGCATTGGCCAGCCTGTAATGACCCCATAGTGAGGCTATGAGCAAGCCGCAGGCCATCACCAAAGCGGGGCGAAAATTTGCAAACCCTGTCTGTTTTTGTTGGTTTTTAAACAAAGGGATGGCGGGGGAGCCAAACACCAATACGCAAAAAAACGATAAGGCATAGGGGCCAAACAGCGAGGAGAGTTGCGACAGACCGGCCTCTCCTGCAAAGATGTGGCCAAGCGCATTCCAGGGAAAGCCGGTCAGGATGTGGCCGCGCAAATATTCCGTCATAGCCAGCAATAGCGCGAGGACCAAAATACGCGACCAGCCGGGCTTCCAAAACAGCGCCGCCAGCGCAATGGCAAGGCTGTAACACAGCGCCAGACCTGTGGGCATCAAGGTCATGGCGACGGGCATGAGAAACAACAACCAGCCCGCTTCCACAAGAAACGCCTTGCCGATCCAGTAAAGGCCAAACAAAAAATAGCCAAAGCCAAAGGCCCAGCCAATGGCAGCCGCTTTTTTGACCAGCAGTCTGCGGTTTTGGGCGTGGCGCTCAACCGCCCCGTCGATCAACCAGATCAGCGCGGGCAGGGTGAAAAACAGCACCGGCCACAGATGAAAGGGGGCCTGGGACAAGACGCTAAGGGAGCCAGCCGCAAAGGCCGCTGCCATTTGCCGCCAGCCGCGAAGTTCGTGAAGGCGCCTGATCATCTATTCCCCGGCATCAAGTGCTTTGGGCGGCTGTTGGTCGGGTTGACCATCTGTTTTTTTTCCAGTTTCTTTGTTGGGAATATGGATGCGCAGGCGTTTGATGCGCCGGGGGTCGGCATCCAGAACTTCAAACTCGATGCCGCTGGGGTGAGTAACGATTTCACCGCGTACCGGAACCCGTTTGGCAAGGGCGAATACCAGGCCGCCCAGTGTATCAAATTCATCATCACCCTGATTGGAGACCAGATCATAGCCAATATGCAATTCGAGTTCGGCAATCGGCGTACGGGCCTTGGCGAGCAGACCTTTCTTGGGGTGAGAAATCAGCGAGGCGCCTTCTTCCACATCGTGCTCGTCTTCAATTTCCCCCACCACTTCTTCGACCAGATCTTCGATGGAGACAAGGCCATCGCTGCCGCCATATTCATCGACCACAAGGGCCAGATGTATGCGGGTTGATTGCATGCGCAACAACAGATCGAGCACGGGCATGCCGGGGGGCACATAGAGCATGGAACGGCGAATTTTGATGGAGGCAATAGTTTGCTCCAGATCAATATCGGCCAGGCTGATGATTGGTTTTGGGGGCTCGACCAGACGCAGGGTCGTTAGTCCCTGACCCTGGGCTTTGTTGGGCCCGGTTTTTTCTGTTTCATGGTCGTCCCCTTGTTGGCGATTCGCGATCCACAACATCAAATCTTTTATATGGACCATGCCGCGCGGATCATCGAGGGTTTCGCGATATAGCGGGATGCGCGAATGGGAGGAGGTCTCGAACAGGTTGAACAGCTCGCTGAGAGTTGCCTGCTCATCAATGGCGATAATATCGGCGCGCGGCAGCATCACATCATCGACGCGCAAGGTGTCAAAGCGCAAGATATTGCGCAGCATGGAGCGCTCTTGACGGGAGAAATCACGCGCCGTGGCCATCGCATCTTTATGTAACAGATTTTGAATCTGTTGTCTTGTGGAGGGGGGGCGGGCAAGACCCAATAGTCGCTTGATACGTGTCAACAAGCCCGGACTGTCTTCGTCAACAAGATCAGCGGCAGACGGATCGGTGTCAGTCAAATCAGGTGTCACCGTATTTTGGTCGTTCATTGTGTTTTGGAGCCTCGATTTTCAAAAGTGCACAATAGCACCGTTTTAGATAGTTTGATAGGGGGAAGGGATTTGCAGGGAGGACAGAATTTGGCACTCCAGCTGTTCCATTTCGCTCGCCTCGCTCAAATCCTCGTGATCATAGCCAAACAGATGCAGAACACCATGCACCACAAGATGGGCGATATGATGGCTTTGAAGCTTGTTGTCGTCTTTGGCTTCACGCGTAATGGTTTCCAGCGCCAGAATAATATCCCCGAGCGCCAGGGGGCCTTGATGGAGTTGGGGGAAATCGTCTTCAAAGGGAAATGACAGGACATTGGTGGGGGTGTCTTTGCCCCTGAACTGATGGTTCAGTTGCTGCACCTGTTGATCATTTGACAGATTGATCGCCACGGCAAAGGGGCCTTGTTCGCCGCGCAGTTTACTGGCGGTCTGGCAGGCAGCGCTGGCGGCTTGCGAGATCAGTGGCTCAAGCGCTACAAGCTCGCGCCACGGTTCATGGCTGATAATCAAATCAAGGCTGAGATCGGTTGGTTCGGGCACGTTTATGCTGGGTCCCCGGTGGTTTTCTTGCGCGCGGACTGGCGCTTTTCTTCTTTATTATCATAGGCGTTGACGATACGCGTAACGAGGTCATGGCGCACCACATCCTTGCCCGTGAACCTGATATGGCCGATGCCTTCAATATCGTGGAGCAGCGAGGTCGCATCAATTAACCCGGAGCGCGTGCCGGCGGGCAGATCAATTTGCGAGGGGTCCCCCGTGACGATCATGCGTGAGCCCTCGCCAAGCCGGGTCAGAAACATTTTCATTTGCATGGGGGTGCAGTTTTGCGCTTCATCGAGAATAATCAGCGCATGAGAGAGCGTGCGGCCACGCATAAAGGCCAGCGGGGCGATCTCGATGACGCCGCTTTCCAGTCCCAGTTCTACCTTGTCGGCTGGCAGCATGTCGTAAAGGGCATCGTAAAGCGGTCGCAGATAGGGGTCGATTTTCTCGCGCATATCGCCGGGTAAAAATCCGAGACGCTCGCCAGCTTCGACGGCTGGACGCGACAGGATCAGCCGGTCGATGAGACCAAGTTCAAGAGCGGCTGAGGCGTATGCAACCGCCAGATAGGTCTTGCCAGTGCCAGCCGGGCCAACCGAGAAGGTCAGTTCATTTTTGTCGATGGTGCGCAGATAGTCGCTTTGCAGTTTGGTGCGGCCGGTGATCAGGCGCTTTTTGGTTCTGATCTGGGCGGCGTCATCGGGGCCCTTTTTAACAAGCACTTTTTGCGCGGTTTTGGTACGTGGTTTGCGAGGGGCTTTTTTGCGCGCATTGGCACGCGTTGCGACCGGCATCATGGGGTCGAGATGGCGGATGGTGCCATCGACTTCGGCGGGTGTAATCTGTTCCCCGTGACGCAAACGATGATAAAGTCCCTCCAGCACGGATTTGGCCGTTGTGATGGCATTGTTGGAGCCAGACAAGGTGATCAGATTGCCGTTGGTGTGGGTTTCAATGCCCAGCCGGTCTTCGATCAGGGCCAGGTTTTCATCAAATTCCCCCAGCAATTCACGAATGAGATTATTGTCCTCGAATTCCAGAACAAGCTGTTTGACTTCACCTTTTTTGGTTATTTGCGGCAATCACATCTCCTTGGTGCGCTGGGCCGATGGGCTTTCATCTTTAATGACACATTATGCGAGCTCTTTATTTTGAGCCCTTTTCAATGAGCCAGCAAGGCTATTTCTCGTCGTGTCGACAATGTCCACCTCGACAATCTGCCCCCTCATCTCGTCAGGGGCGATCACATGCACCAGTTGCAAATAGGGAGAACGCCCCACCAGCTGGCCCGGTTCACGGCCAGGCTTTTCCAGCAAAACCGGCAGTTTCTTGCCAATCTGGGCGCGATTAAACTCCAATTGCTGTTCTTTCAGCAAGGCTTGCAATTGTTGCAGGCGCTCGCTCGCCACATGTTTTTCGACCTGGTCTTCGATGCTTGCAGCCGTGGTGCCCGGGCGGGGGCTATAGGTAAAGGAATAGGCCTGGGCATATTTGACATCGCGCACCAATTGCATGGTGGCCTCGAAATCCTGGTCCGTTTCGCCGGGAAAGCCAACGATGATATCGGTCGACAGGGCAATATCGGGCCGGACATCGCGCACGCGCCCAAGAATATCGAGATATTTGTCGATCTGGTGATCGCGGTTCATGGCCTTGAGGATTTTGTCAGACCCTGACTGGAACGGCAAATGCAGATAGGGCATCAGTTTTTCGATGTCCCGGTGGGCCTCGATGAGATCGGTACTCATATCATTTGGGTGTGAAGTGGTGTAGCGAATACGCTCCAGCCCGTCTATTTTGGCAATCTTTTTGATGAGCCGGGCCAGCGACACCGGTTGGCCTTTTTTATTGGCGCCATGATAGGCATTGACGTTTTGCCCTAGCAGGGTGATCTCCTTGCTGCCTTGTTGGGCAAGCTCTTTGGCTTCGCGGACAATTTCTTTGAGCGGCCGCGAATATTCTCCCCCCCTCGTATAGGGCACCACGCAGAATGTGCAAAATTTATCGCAGCCTTCCTGCACGGTTAAAAAAGCGCTGAGTTTTTTGATGCTGCGACCGGGCAGATGCTCGAATTTGAGATCGGTGGGGAAGTCAGTGTCAACGATGCGTTGCTTGTGCTGCTCGGCTGAAAAAATATAATCGGGCAGGCGGTGAAAACTCTGGGGTCCGATGACAATATTGACCACAGGCGCGCGGGCCAGAATTTCGCGGCCCTCGGCCTGGGCCACGCAACCGGCCACAACAATCGTTGTCTCTTCGCCCTTTTGCAGGCGCTTGTTGCGGATCAGCTTGATGCGCCCAAGATCCGAATAGACTTTCTCAGCGGCTTTTTCGCGGATATGGCAGGTGTTGAGCACCACCACATCGGCCTTGGCCATTTCATCGGTGCTCTCAAAGCCGATTTCAGCCATCACTTCAAACAGACGATCACTGTCATACTGGTTCATTTGACAGCCATAGGTTTTGACAAATAATTTCTTCACTGCGCGGGGCATTCAAACGGCCTTTTCTGGCTTAAAGCGATCATTCTTTTGGCCTTGTATTCCCATTCTTGATCTAGGTCCATCCATTTAACGTCAAACGACACGCTAGCATCAAATATCAGGGCGGTAGGTATGCTTCATTTTATTGAAGACGCAAGAAACAGGCCTTTTTGCGTGCTTGTCATGACGGGCTGGATAGTTTTTGATAAATGAGCGACAATTTTGGCTGATTGTCAGGGGGGCAATAAAAATATATCATAGATGTAAGATTTATAGTGAGGGAACATGGAGCAGTATCTGCTTATATTGCTGTCAACGGTGCTGGTAAATAATGTGGTGCTCGTTAAATTTCTCGGGCTTTGCCCCTTCATGGGGGTCTCAAACCGCTATGCCGGGGCCATTGGCATGGGGTTGGCGACGACTTTTGTGCTGACCTTGTCGGCTGCTTTGAGCTGGCTGCTGGAGGCTTATTTCCTGCGACCGCTGGGGCTTGATTTTTTGCGTCTTGTAACGTTCATACTGGTGATTGCGGCCGTTGTGCAGTTCACGGAAATTGCCATCCGGCGCATTTCACCGATCCTGTATCAGGTGTTGGGGGTTTATTTGCCGCTGATTACCACCAATTGCGCGGTGCTGGGGGTGGCGTTGCTTAATCTGGATCAGGGCCACAGCTTTACGCAAAGCCTGCTCTATGGATTTGGTTCGGCGATCGGATTTACGCTGGTGATGGTGATGTTTGCCGGCATCAGAGAGCGGCTTGAGTTAAACGATGTACCGCTTCCCTTCAAGGGGGCTCCCATCGGATTTATAACCGCTGGCATGTTGTCCATGGCCTTTATGGGATTTTCGGTATTGGTCAAATAGATCGCCCGGGTGAGAAAACAGGCAAGGCACGTAAAAATGGGCGATAGGGAGAGGGGGGAAAAATGCTGATTGCTGCTGGCGCACTGGCGCTCCTTGGCCTGTTTCTGGGCATTGTCTTGTCGATGGCAGCGCGTTTCTTATCAGTGGAAACAGATCCGCTGGCCGATGAGCTGGAGCAGATGTTGCCAAACCTGCAATGCGGGCAGTGCGGTTTTGTGGGCTGTCGCCCGGCCGCTGAGGCCTTGTCGGCTGGCGAGGTTGAGGTGACTTTATGTCCCCCGGGCGGGGTGGCACTGGCCGCCAAGCTGGCTGAAAAACTGCATATCGAGATTGATCTGAGCACGATGGACCATGAACCGCTTGTGGCTTTTGTTCATGAGGAACGCTGCATCGGCTGCACGAAGTGCATTTTGGTTTGTCCAACCGATTGCATTATTGGTGCCCCGAAAAAACTTCACACGGTGATCGCCTCAGCCTGCGTTGGCGGGGCGGCCTGTCTGGAGGTCTGTCCAACCGATTGTATCGAGATGGTGCCAGTGGCGACCAAACAGGCCAGCGTGCAATCCTGGAACTGGCCAAAGCCGCTCTCGCCACAATCCGCGTCCCCATCCTTGCAGCTTGCAACGAGGAGCACGGAGTGATGGCATTGTTCGAGGTGGCGGGCGGCGTGCACCCCAAAGACCATAAAGAGCTAAGCGCTTACAGGGCTATCCTGGGCGTGCCGCTGCCAGCAGAGCTGTGCTTGCCCATGCATCAACATATTGGCATGGCTGCCAAGCCCTTGGTGCAGGTCGGGGATCTGGTCAGCAAGGGGCAGTTGATTGGCCTGTGCGCCAAGGGATGTCTGGAGGGGGGGGGCAGCAACACTGCCATCACCGCACCGGTACATGCCTCAACTTCGGGGCGCATTACCGGCATTGAGATGCAGCGCGCGCCGCACCCCTCGGGCCTGTCGGAAATCATGGTGATGCTTGAACCGGACGGGGCAGATGTCTGGGGAGAGCTGCCAGCACCGCTTGATCCCAAGACCAGTTCTTTTGCCGAACTTGTGGCGCGCATCCAGCAAAGCGGCATTGTCGGGCTGGGCGGGGCGATGTTTCCAACCGCTGCCAAATTGGAGACCCGTACGCGCTACGACTTGCATAGCTTGATTATCAATGGCGCGGAATGTGAACCCTATCTCACCAATGATGATCGGTTGATGCGCGAGCAGGCACCAAAGATTGTCGACGGGATTTCCATCCTGCAGCATATTTTGAACGTGCCCGAGGTCATCATCGCCATTGAAGATCGCCGCGAGCAGGCAGCTGAGGCCATGCGCGCAGCTATTGGCTTGCGTGAAGGCATGAAGGTGGTGCTGGTGCCAACCCGTTATCCCATGGGGTCTGAAAAACACCTTATAAAAGCGCTCACCGGCCAGGAAGTGCCCGCTGGCTCCTTGCCATCGGCCCTTGGCATGATTGTCAATAATGTCGGTACCGCCCATGCCATCCATAAAGCGGTGCGATATGGCCAGCCACTGGTCTCGCGCATTGTCACGGTGTCGGGGGGAGCCATCAATAATCCGGGAAATTTTGAGGTCCTGCTGGGCACAAAGATCGGCCATCTGGTGGAGCTGTGCGGGGGATTTTCGCAAACACCAGAGCAGATGTTGATCGGTGGGCCGATGATGGGGGTGCCGTTTAGCGATCTTGAGGTGCCGGTCACCAAGGGAACCACTGGTATTTTGGCGTTGACAAAAACAGAGGTCAAGCCCGGTATCCATCGCCCTTGTATTCGCTGCGGAGCCTGTATCCCCGCCTGTCCTTGTGGTTTGCAGCCGCAAGATTTGTTTGTGCTGGTGAGCAATGAAAAGATCGAACCGGCTCTTGAAGCAGGTCTTGCCGATTGTATTTTGTGCGGGGCCTGTGCCTATGTCTGCCCGTCCCATATCCCGCTTGTGCAATTCTATCATTATGGCAAGGGGCAGGCCCTTTTGATGAGACAAGAGGTGGCGCGCGCCAAGCGCTTGAAGCGTTTGGCGGATGAGCGCTTGCTGCGGGCCGAGGAAAAAGCGCGTCAGAAAAAAGCCAAACAAGAGGCGCGCAAGCAGGCCATTGCGGCTCGTAAAAAAGCCCAAGAAGCGCAAGAAGCACAAGAGGGGGAGGGCAAGGCATGAGCCGGGCAAAAATCATCAGCGCGCCCTTTACCCACGCCACCACCAGTGTACCGCGGACCATGTTGCTGGTCATGCTGGCGCTGGCTCCGGCCACCCTGTTCAGCCTCTATCAGTATGGCTGGCCCGCCATCATTTTGTTTTTTATCATCCTTGCTTCAAGCCTGTTGTTTGAAGCCTTGTCACTGCTGATTGCCAAAAAACCGGTGACCCCGTTTTTGCTGGATGGCTCGGCGGTGCTGACGGGCTGGCTGGTGGCCATGGCGCTGCCACCATGGGCGCCGTGGTGGATTGGTGTGCTGGGGGGCTTTATCGCGATTGTGCTTGGCAAGCATATTTACGGGGGGCTGGGGCAAAACATTTTCAACCCGGCCATGGTGGCGCGCATTGCCCTGCTGATTTCCTTTCCTCTCGAAATGACCTTTTTCATGCAGCCCCAGCCCTTGTTTGCGGAACACAGCCCCAGCTTCATGCAAGCGATGAATTTGATTTTCGGGGGCGGCATCAATATTGATGCCTTGACCAGCGCCTCGACCCTGACGCAGATCAAAGTGTTGCAGTTCGATGGACAATCAATCGAGGGAGCTACTGGCCTGGTGGGGGATCTGCAAACCGCCATGCTCGGGGCGTTGCCCGGCAGTATGGGGGAGATGTCGGCGCTGCTGCTTATTGTCGGCGGCGTGTTTTTGCTGCTCATGCGTATTATCAGCTGGCATACGCCGGTTGCCATGTTTGCCAGCATGGCGCTGATCGCCAGCGTCGCGCATTTTTTCAATCCCGCCTATCACCCCGGCGTGCTCACCCATCTTTGTCCCGGTGGATTTGTGCTTGGCGCTTTTTTCATTGCCACCGATTATGTCACCCAGCCCGTCTCCAATACGGGGCGGCTGATTTTTGGTGCAGGCGTTGGCCTGCTGACCTTTTTGATCCGCGCTTATTCGATCTTCCCCGAAGGGGTGGGTTTTGCGATTCTTTTGATGAATGCCATGACGCCACTCATTGACCACTATATCAAACCGCGTATTTTCGGGCGCTCCAAAAGCGGTGAGCCGCTGGCCAGCAAGCAGCCGGGGGGAGGTGTTCAATGAAGATTGAGGAGCGCAAGAGTCCGCTGGTGCATGCGGGATTGTTGGGGGGCATTGCGCTGGTGGCCGCAGTGTTTTTGATCCTTGGCAATATGGCCACAAAGCAATCGATCAAGGATCGCCAATATGAGGATCTGGTGCGTTCGTTAGAAATCGTTATCCCCAAGCGGCTGCACGACAATGATTTGACCACCGGGGTAATGCATGTGGAAGATGCTTTGGGCAAATCGCACAAAATTTATCGAGCCCGTAAGGGGGGCAACATAACGGCGATTGCCTTTTTGCAGACCGTCCAGGGGTATCGCAGTATTCAATTGATCATGGGCATTGCTGCCAGCGGCGAGGTGCTTGGCGTGCGGGTGCTGTCTCATGAAGAAACGCCGGGGCTTGGCGACGGGATCGAGGTTGAAAAAAGCGACTGGATCACCCGTTTTGATGGCCTCTCGCTGCAAAATACGCCGCGTTCCAGATGGGCTGTGAAAAAGGACGGCGGCATGTTTGACCAGTTTTCGGGCGCCACCATCACCCCGCGCGCAGTCGTTAAAGCGGTGCGCGAGGGGTTGGCGTTTTTCAGATTCAAGCGAGCCCAACTCTTGTCGAGGGACAGCTCGAAAAACAAAGATGGCAAAGGAGCAGGCTCATGAGCAAGGAGGCGCCAGACTATGGTGTGATCGTGGCTGATGGCCTGTGGACGCGCAATGTGGTGCTGGCGCAATTACTGGCGCTGTGCCCGTTGATGGCGGTAACTGCGACTGCCACCAACGGGCTTGGCATGGGCATGGCGACGACCTTTGTGCTGGTGGCGTCCGGGTTTTCGGTGTCCTTGTGGCGCAATTTTATTACCCCCGAAATACGTATTCCGGTATTTGTGCTGATCATCGCCTCGCAGGTCACTTTGGTGGAAATGGGCATGAATGCCTGGCTGCACGAGCTTTATAAGGTGCTGGGCCTGTTTATTCCGCTGATCGTCACCAATTGCGCCATTTTGGGGCGCGCCGAGGCCTTTGCGTCGCGCAATGATGTGCTCCCCTCCATGGTGGACGGGTTTTTCATGGGGGTTGGATTTACCGCCGTGCTGGTGGTGATTGGCGGCATCCGCGAAGTGCTGGGGGCGGGGACGCTGTTTTCCAATGCCTCTTTATTGCTGGGGGAGCAGTTTTCATTTCTGGAAATGGTGGTTTTTGGCGAAGATTATAAGGGTTTTTTGCTGCTTATTCTGCCGCCGGGCGGCTTCATTGTGCTGGGGTTTTTGATCGCCCTTAAAAATGTTATTGATGCAGCCCGTGTCAAACGAGCCACCCTGCGCGCCGGGGCTAAGGGGCTGCCAGTAACCAGTGAGCGAGTAGCTTAGTGGATAAAAAAATAGAAATTTCCGTAGCTTGTGCGCGTCCTGATGATGGCTTTTGGCAGACATTACCGATTGAGGCGGGGGCAAGTGCGCGTGAAGCGATCCTGCAATCAGGGGTGCTTGAGCATTTCAAGGACCTTGAGCTCGAACAACTTTCTATTGGCATATTCGGGGTACCTGCAAAGCTGGACAAGGTGCTGGCGCCCGGCGACCGGGTGGAAATTTATCGCGCGCTTTTAGTCGATCCAAAGACCGTCCCCAAAAAGCCCAAAACCAAAAACAAAAAATGAGTTCACTCACCTTTATTGACTCATCCCGCAGGCTTTTCTATGAAGGGCCATGCCAGTTGATCCCTGCGGGAGAGATCATTATGTCTGACGCAAAAGACATAAATGGCGCCGAAGGAGCAACCGCCCCAAAAAAACGACGGGAAACTCTCAGGCAAACGGACCGCAGGAAGATGGCACTCTGGAAAGCAGGCGCGGAGCTACTCCACGCCTCACCGAAGGGGTAAGTTGGTTTTCCAGCGAGCAGTCGCTGGATGCGCGTTTGATGCGGAAAAACCGGGTCTCGATCCGGCAAGGGCAAGCGCCCGCCGCATGTTGCGCGCCCTCGCGGAGGCCCGCCGTCAGGCGGAATGGCCGTGAGTGATATAAACCAATCAAATCTCTCAGGTTCCATGACAGAGGGGGTGTGCGTCTGGGCCATTTTTGGCCGCAGTTGCGCTCGCTTTGGGTCATGGATTGAAGGAGAATGGCATATGTCGGATCAACAGGGGGATACCCCCCTAAAGCGCACGCCGCTTTATGATGTTCACACCAGACTTGATGCCAAAATGGTGCCGTTTGCAGGCTATGAAATGCCTGTGCAATATCCGCTTGGCGTGCTCAAGGAACATTTGCATGTGCGTTCAAGCGCGGGATTGTTCGACGTTTCTCACATGGGACAGGCTTTTTTGATTCCAGCGGATGGAGAGTTTAAAACCGCCGCCGCCGCCCTTGAAACATTGGCACCTGGAAATTTTGCCGCTTTGAAACCGGGGCGTCAGCGCTATTCGCAGCTATTGAACGATGAAGGCGGTGTGCTCGATGATCTGATGGTCACGCGGCTTGGCATGCAGGGGCATGAGCACTGGATTTATGTGGTGGTCAATGCCGCTTGCAAGACCCGAGACTTTGCGTTGATCAAAAAAAGCATGCCCGACAATGTGGAAATGAAAATTCTCGATGATATGGCGCTTATCGCCTTGCAGGGGCCAAAAGCTGTGGACGTGCTGGCGGGGTTTGCACCAAAAGTCGGCGACATGGCCTTTATGAGTTCGCTCGATCTGCCGGTCAGCGTTGAGGGCAGCGAGATGTGGATGCATGTGTCGCGCTCTGGATATACCGGCGAAGATGGGTTCGAACTGGCCATCAAATCCAAAGATGTGGAACAATTCTGGCAGGCTTTGCAGGCCCATCCCGATGTGGAAGCGATTGGCCTTGGGGCCAGAGACAGTTTGCGGCTGGAGGCCGGGCTTTGCCTGTATGGCCACGACATCGACGAAACCACGACCCCTGTTGAGGCCAATCTGACCTGGTCCATCGGCAAGCGCCGCCGCGAAAGTGGTGGGTTCCCGGGCGCCGATAAAATACTTGCACAGCTCAAAGAGGGACCAGGCAAGAAGCTGGTGGGCATCCGGCCAGGTGGCCGGGCTCCGGCCCGCGAGGGCACAAAGATTTTCAGCGTCGATGGCGATGAAATCGGAATTGTTACCAGTGGTGGCTATGGGCCATCGGTGGGCGGGCCGGTTGCCATGGGATATGTGAGGGCCGAGCATAGCGCGGCGGGGACAGTGCTTGAACTTGAGGTGCGGGGCAAGCGTTTGCCCGCCAATGTGCAGCCCTTGCCATTTGTCACGCATAATTTTTATCGCAAAAAGAAATAAGGAAGCTGCGTTTAAACAACTATTGTCATCCCCGCGAAGGCGGGGAACCATAACCCCGGATCTTGCAATTCAACGATGGTCTTTCAAATAAATTTTGAGGACTGGGAGTATGGATCCCCGCCTTCGCGGGGATGACACACGGAATGGAATAATGAACAAAGGGAAATTTTGATATGTCGAAAACCTATTACACAAAAGAGCATGAATGGATCATGGTTGAGGACGGGATTGGCACTATTGGCATTACAGATCATGCCCAGGAGCAGCTCGGCGATATCGTGTTTGTTGAATTGCCAGAACCTGGCCTTGACGTCGAGCAGGGTGATGAAGCCTGTGTGGTCGAGAGTGTCAAGGCAGCCAGCGAAGTTTATGCCCCCATTAGCGGCGAAGTGGTCGAGGCCAATGAAGCGCTTGCTGAAAATGCTGCTTTGGTCAATGAAAGCGCCGAAGCTGACGCCTGGTTCATCAAGATCAAGCTGTCCAATGCAGATGAACTTGAAGAGCTGATGGACAAAGCGGGTTATGCCGAATTTGTCGAGAGTGAGAGCTAATGCGCTATCTGCCTTTGTCGCCCGACGACCGGCGCGAAATGCTGGCCAAAGTCGGCGTTGATCATGTTGATGCCTTGTTTGCGGATGTGCCAAAAGACAAGCTGTTGGACAAACTGCCTGATTTACCACTGGCGAAAAGTGAAATCGAGGTGGAGCGCCAATTGTCGCAAATGGCGGCGCGCAATCTGTCAGCCGGTCAGGCGCAAGGCTTTTTCGTGGGGGCGGGGGCCTATCGCCACCATGTACCAGCGAGCGTTGATCATCTGATCCAGCGATCCGAATTTTTGACCGCTTACACGCCTTATCAGCCAGAAATTTCGCAAGGTACCTTGCAGGTGCTGTTCGAATTTCAGACGCAGATCTGTATGCTTACCGACATGGAGGTCGCCAACGCCTCCATGTATGATGGCTCCACGGCGACAGCGGAAGCCGTGTTGATGGCGCGCCGCGTCACCAGGCGCAAAAAGGCTATCCTGTCTGGCGGGCTGCATCCGCAATATCGCGCGGTTGTTGAAAATATGGAGCGCTTTTCGGGTGGAGATCTGGTGGAGATGGCTCCAGCGATTGGCGAGCCAGAAGATCTCATCAGCCAGATTGATGAGGAAACGGCCTGTGTGGTCGTGCAATATCCCGATTTTTTCGGTCAGATCAGCGACTATGGCAAACTGGCAGAGGCCGCTCATGCCAAAAAGGCCTTGTTGATTATGGTCGTCACCGAGATTGTCTCGCTTGGGGCAATCCGGTCGCCGGGTTCTCAAGGAGCCGACATTGTTGTCGCCGAGGGCCAGTCTTTGGGCTGCGGGCTTGATTTTGGCGGTCCCTATGTGGGGCTGTTTGCAACAAGGCAAAAATATATCCGCCAGATGCCCGGGCGTCTTTGCGGAAAAACCGTGGATGCCGACGGGCAACCAGGTTTTGTGCTCACCCTGTCGACAAGGGAGCAACATATCCGGCGTGAAAAAGCCACTTCCAATATCTGCACCAATTCAGGTCTGATGGCGCTGGCTTTTTCCATTCACCTGACCTTGCTGGGGGAAAAAGGCTTGCGCCAGCTGGCCATGATCAATCATGCCAATGCGGTGCAACTGGCCGATGAGCTGAACAAGATCAAAGGGGTCGAGGTGCTCAATGAGAGCTTTTTCAACGAGTTCACAATCCGCGTTCCCGGCAGCGCCCATGACCTCGTAGAGGCACTGGCGGCCAAAGGCATTCTGGCCGGTGTTCCCGTTTCACGCTTAATACCTGACGATGCAAATCTGGATAATCTGATGCTTGTCGCTGTCACCGAAATGAATAGCGGTGATCAGATAACAGCGCTCAAAGCGGCCATAGAGGGAGAACTGCGATGAGCATGAACCGACAAGGGCGCAAGACGACAATAGATCAATCCGCCAGCAAGCAGAGCGATGTCATGACCCATTCAGGTAACAAGGCCCTGCAAATCGAAGAGCCTGTTTTGTTTAATCTGGGCGATACGCAGACAACGGGGGTTGATTTTGCCGATCTTGTGCCGTTCGAGCACCGCCTCAACGGGATGGAGCGCACCGATGGTTTCGGGCTGGCCGGTCTGTCTGAGCCTGAAACCATGCGCCATTATGTGCGACTAAGCCAAAAAAATTACAGCATTGATACCGGCATCTATCCGCTTGGTTCTTGCACCATGAAACATAATCCGCGCCTCAATGAAAAAATCGCCCGGTTGCCCGGCTTTATGGACATTCATCCGCTACAGCCGCAATCCAGTGTGCCGGGCGCTATTGATCTGATGAGTGAACTGGCTCACTGGCTGATGGAGCTGACGGGCATGAAGGCGATTGCCCTTTCTCCCAAGGCCGGCGCGCATGGCGAGCTGTGCGGCATGATGGCGATAAAAGCTGCTCATCAAGCCAAGGGGTCAACAAAAAATGTCGTATTAGTGCCAGACAGTGCCCATGGCACCAATCCCGCAACAGCGGCGCTGATCGGCTATAAAATTCGCTCCGTGCCCGCGCAGGCGGATGGCACGGTGACGGTGGCATCGGTCAAGGAAGCGCTTGATGAGGATGTCGCCGCCATCATGCTCACCAACCCCAATACGGGGGGCGTGTTCGAGCGCGAAATCGTCGAGATTGCCAAGCTGATCCATCAGGCCGGGGCTTATTTTTATTGTGATGGTGCAAATTTTACCGCCATTGCCGGTAAGGTCAAGCCGGGGGATTTGGGCGTCGATGCCATGCATTTCAATTTACACAAGACCTTCTCGACGCCCCATGGTGGAGGCGGGCCAGGATCAGGGCCGGTGGTTTTGTCAAAGCGTCTGGCAGCCTTAGCGCCTTTGCCGTTTTTGATCAAGGAGGGGGAGGGGCCCCGGCTGGTTGAGACCCCAAGTGGTGCTGATGGTGAGGCCAGCCCGTTTGGCCGCATGACGGCGTTTCACGGGCAGTTTGGCATGTATACGCGGGCGCTTACCTATATGATGAGCCATGGCTCCGATGGCTTGCGCCAGGCCTCTGAAGATGCGGTGCTGAACGCCAATTATCTGCGCGCCTCGTTGTCAGAGCATATGTCGCTGGCATTTGGCGAAGATCATATCTGCATGCATGAAGTGTTGTTTGATGATGCCTTTTTGAAAGGCACCGGCGTCACCACGCTTGATTTTGCCAAGGCGATGATTGACGAGGGATTTCATCCCATGACGGTCTATTTTCCGCTGATTGTGCATGGGGCGATGCTGGTTGAACCAACGGAAAGCGAGAGCAAGGCATCACTGGATCAATTTATCGAGGTGATGATTACCCTGGCTAAACGGGCCAAAAGGGCGATGCTCAGCCCTTTTTAAACGCCCCGCGCTATACGCCAAGACGCCGACTGGACGAAACGCGGGCCGCACGCAAGCCGATTTTGCGCTGGTCTCCAGAAAATTAGAGTTTTGGGGACCTGTTAGTCAATTTGCAACAGTTGCTTGAACCTTGTACGTGAAAGTCCTAAGCTCGACCAAGCAAGCGCTTTGAATATATGAAAGAGCGTAGCCTGTGTATGGGGGGGGTACGATCATTATTTATAGAGGAATAAAGTTATATGTTTTACAAAATGATGGGTCTGGCCGCTGCCGCAGGCTTGGCAATAAGCCTTGGCACTCTACCTGCAAATGCCCAAAAAACGGCTGAGAAGACCGCCAATCCATTGGAGCGTGAATGTAAAGCCCAGGAAGTCTCGCGCACCGGTGGGCGCGCCAGAACGATGATTTTTGCGCGAAAAAAAGCCCGTGACGCCTGGCGCCAAAAAGTTCGTAAAACAGACGGCAAGCAATGGGCTTCCTGGCTGTTTTCTCAAAATGCCAACTATAACTGCTTTAAGGAAAAGGGACGCAACCGCTGCACCGTCAAAGCCACGCCGTGCAAACTGAAAGCTGTTTTAAGTGGACCTGGCAAAGTTTGTTCATTCTACAAGATCGCTGGCACGGGCAAGCCCGCCAAGCTCAAAGAATGGGCCAAGCATAAAGCCCGCAAAGTCTGGGCCGCAAGAGTGCGCGATTTCTACGGTACCAAAATGGATACGTGGCTGCTGTCCAACAGCAAAGAGACGAAATGTACCGACCATGCAGATGGCACGCATACCTGCACCGTGACATCGCAGCCTTGCCGGTTCCGTGTCTTGAACTAGTGGTCTGCCTCTCTTAAATTGATGGGTATCGTAATTTGTTTTAACCCATAAACCTGACGCTTCCCGGGCTTGCCCCGGGATACAGAGCAACGGGTGGCAACCCATCGAAAGGGCGAGAAACATGGCTCCAGGACCCCGGCTCGGCGTTTGCTCGCTGCAGCTCCCAAACTTGTCGCGGGAGCCGGTGGGTGCCGCACATAGGTCATATCCAATCCTCGCCTAGCTTACGAAACCCTGCATATAAAGTGCGGTAGGCCACTAGAGATCAGGCCGATAACAAAAATTGGCCGGGCTTTGAGTATTTCAAGGCCCGGTTTTTTCGTTTGAATTGACACAAAAAAACGGGTGAAGCACTGGATTTCAATGCTTCACCCGCCGATATACGCAATTTTCATTACGCTGATTTTTCTGTAACGCGACAACTGACAAAGAGAACCCAACTCAACAGGCACAACGCAATAAATATAATTTAACGCAACAAATACAACTCAACAGAACAATAACTCAATACGCAACAAACACGTCATACGGTCGTTTTAGTTCGGGCGCCTTGTGGGGGTGCACATGGCCAGAGCGATAATCATTTCGGCCTTGTCCCAATCGGCTGGGTCAGTATCAAGTTTGAAAAGGCCATAGGAGCGCACGGCGTCGATCGGGGTTCCACCACGGCGGTCAATGGCCGTGCAGTAACTGTGGGCGCGACCAACAGCTTCCGTCCATTGTGCGGGGTTGATCTGGTTCTCTGTATACATAGCGGTTCTCCATTCCAGATGCTGTTTTGCTATCAATATGTTCGATAACATCTCGTTGCCTTGGATGAGTTAGTCAGCACGGAATGGTGAAAATGGGCGCGAATTGTGATTTGATTGTGGCTGTCCACGGATGGCCCGGTACACGCCTTGTTATCAACAAGCGCTCCTCAACTAGCGTGGGCAGCTGTTCTTCATGCGCAAGGCAACCTTCAGCCAGGTGCCAAGGGCAAGGGCTGCGGCCAACAGGGACAACAAGAAGTTGTAACCGGAAAAAGACAGGCCAAACAGGCGGAATTCCGCGATATCACAGCGGATCACCTTGGTCTTGGTGAGGGCATCCAGCAGGCCGCCAGCGCCGCCGCCAAGCTTGTCCAGCTGATCGCCAGTGCACGCGGTGGGGCCAGCCCACCATTTCCATTCAACGCCGGCATGAAAACCGGCAAGATAGCTATTGTACAAGAAACCAAGGGCAATCGCGCCCATCAGCAAAAGAGCCAGATATCCGCCGTCAAATTTGGATTTGGAGCCCGCGAACACAAGGACCGAGGCGATCAGGGCAAAATACCACGCATTGCGTTCAATGAGGCAAAGCGGGCAGGGCTTGTAGCCACCGATATGTTCGAAGCCAAGCGCGGACAAAGTAACCGCGCCAGACAGCAAAAACAGCAAAACAGCGCTGGTCGCCAGGGGGTTTTCGTCGAATTTGGCTTGCAGATTGGCGAGCATGGAGGCTGTTTCCCTGAATTGTTAAAAGGCTTGCTAAAAAATGTCCTGCGCTCTGATACGCCATTCAAGTGCGAAAATAAATGCCATTGGCACTACAAATTTAGGTGATCAGCCGGTCAGGCGATCAGTTTGATCAAGGCAAAACCACCAAATAACAGGATAAAAAAGGCGATGGTCACAAGGCCGAAATAGCGCTCGATAAAGGAGCGAATTTGCGGGCCGAACCAGTAAAGCAGGGCGCTGACCGCGAAAAATCGGATCGCGCGGGCGACAATGCTGGCTATAAGGAATACCGGGAATGCGAGACCCGTGACGCCGCTTGCTATGGTGATGACCTTGTAGGGAAACGGCGTGATCCCCGCCATTAGCACAATCCAGGCGCCCCACTCATTATATTGCGAAGAAAAGGAGCTGAACTTATCGCCATAGCCATAAAAATCGAGCACTGGCTGGCCGACCAAATCAAACAAAAAATAACCAATGGCATATCCAAGGATGCCGCCAAGCACCGATGAAATCGTCGCATAGGACGCATATACAAAAGCTTTGGCGCGTTTGGCCAGCACCATGGGAATGAGCATTAAATCGGGGGGCAGGGGAAAAAACGAACTCTCGACAAAAGACACCAATGACATCGCCCACACCGCTTTGGGGTGCTCTGCCATCTTCATCATCCACTCATATAGGCGTCGAAACATATTATTCCCCAAATCCGGTTTCACCGATCTGCATTTTGCCGTTAGCTGATTTTACTATCGCAATGATGGTAATCTGTGAAGGAGTTTTCCCCCTGTGCGGAAAAGTGCCTGATCGCTGATTCTGTTCTTGCTCATCATGGCTGCGCACGATAAGACACTTTGGAGCAAGGACGATGCGTGCGGGCAGACCCCGACCGTGGTTCGTCCATTGCCCCTGTGGCGGAACTGGTAGACGCGACAGATTCAAAATCTGTTGTTCGTAAGGACGTGCCCGTTCGAGTCGGGCCAGGGGCACCATTCTTTTATCTCACGGCTTGTCTGTTTAAATGCCCTGTCGGGCTTTGTGGAGTGTCTGGTATTTGCCTCCTTGCCATTACTGATGCGCGGTGATCACAGACCATTGATGATTTATGCGACCAGGGGCGAATTGTTGATGTCACGGATTGATTGCTGTGATATGTTATGCTGGTTATCGGGCGATGTTCGAGCGCCAGATCATATGGTCTGGCGGACGATTGAAAGCAGTGTCGGGTCGCTATAGGCAACTCTCGATAACACCCTTGAAATTGACAGTCGGATTGCCATTATTTTGAAGTATTTTAGCCTCTTGTTGAGCATGGCTGTGTTTTTGACAGCTTTTGTATTTGGCACGGCCAATGCCCGTCCGACGCTGCTGATGGATGCAGACAGCGGCAAGATTTTTTATGCGGAAGATCAGGACTTGCCCTGGCATCCCGCCTCCACCACAAAATTAATGACGGCCTATCTGGTGTTTGAAGCCATCAGGGATGGTAAATTAAAGCTCACAGATGCGGTCCTGCAATCCGAGCGCTCCATATTGGAGCCGCCCAGCAAGAGTGGCTATCCTGTTGGTATCGGCATGTCGGTGGAGCTTGCCCTGCAATCCTTGATCATCAAATCAGCCAATGATGTAGCGGTTATGCTGGCCGAAAAAGTTGGCGGCACGGTAGAGGGTTTTTCTGCCCGCATGAACCGCAAGGCCCAAGCGCTTGGCATGAACAGCACCAATTTTGTTAATCCTCACGGCCTGCATGATGTCAAACATGTTTCAACGGCACGTGACCTGGCGCTTCTGACGCAGGCTCTTTGGAAAGACTTTCCTGAGCATCGCGCTCGTTTTTCTCGTTCGTCCATGAAAATAGGCCGGCGCAAGCTGCGGTCTGATAATTCACTTTTGCGCACCTTTGAGGGTGCTGATGGCATGAAGACCGGTGTTGTCTGCGCGTCGGGTTATAATATTGTCGCCAGCGCCACCAGAAATGGTCGCCGTCTGATCGCGGTTGTGTTGGGAGCCAAAAACGGCGGCCAGCGCGCCGTGCGGGCCAAGGCCTTGCTGACCTATGGTTTTGAGTTTTATGAGTGGAAAATGCTGCTCGGGGGGCAAAAGAAAGAGCTGTTTCTGGCTGATTTTCCCCGTGGGGCCAACCAAAAGGCCGAGCCCGCCAATTTGCGACCCACCGTCTGCCGTCCCAAGCGCCGCGTTGTGAGGCCCAGCAAAAAAACCAAGAAACGTAAAAAAAAGCCCCGCCAGCCCAAGCGCGATGGATAAACAAGATGTTTCTTGATGGGAGCTAATTCGACGAAAACGCATGGACGGATGACATGAAGAAAAAAATCCAAACTCCTCGTTCGCACCAAAATAGCCAGCACTTGAAGCGGCAATCGTCTGATCCCCTCGATGGGGACGTGGAAATCAATCACATTATCGAGCGCGTGTTGTCGCGCCGCGCCTTTATTGGTGGCAGCGCCGCTTTTGGGGTGGCGGCAATGGTCGGCAGCGGCGTACCAGGTCTTGAGGCGCGTTCGCTGGCAGGCAATGCTCTGACTTTTCAGGCCGTGGCCGCCAATAGCGCCGATAGTGTCACGGTGCCTGCTGGCTATAGCTGGGACGTGCTGATGTCGTGGGGGGATGAGCTGTGGTCAAAAAGCCAACCGCTTGATGAACAAAGCGGTGGCACTGGTGCCAGTCAGGAACTGTCAGTTGGTGACAATAATGATGGCATGTATCTGTTCTCGCATCAGGGCCGCTCGATCCTGGCGCTCAATAATGAATATGCCAATCGCCCGACCCTGTTTGGCAATCGTGATGCCAGCCGTCCGCAAACCCTTGATGATGTGCGCAAGGGCATGGCAGCGCACGGCGTCACCATCTGCGAGATAAGCCAGTCGCAGCACAAAAAGTCCGGCAAATGGTCGATCGTCAAAGACAGCCCCTTCAATCGGCGCATCACGGCCACCACGCCCATGCAGATCACCGGGCCAGCAGCAGGTCATGATTTGATGAAAACCAAGGCTGATCCCAGCGGCACCCGCTCGCTTGGTACCTGGGCCAATTGCGCCAATGGGCAGACGCCGTGGCACACCTATCTGACCTGTGAAGAAAATTTCAACGGTTATTTTACGCGCAGTGATTTGACCAGGGACATTCCAGAGGTGTTGCAGCGCTATGGGATCGGGGCCAGGGACTGGGGCTATAACTGGGCCTCAAGCGATGAGCGCTTTGATGTATCAGAACACCCCTTTGAGCCTAACCGGGTTGGCTATGTGGTGGAAATTGATCCCCTTGACCCTAAGTCAACGCCAAAGAAGCGTACCGCTCTTGGCCGTTTCAAGCATGAAAATGCCGAGCTGGTTATTAACGGCGATGGGCGGGTCGTGGTGTATATGGGGGATGATGAGCGCGGCGAATTTCTCTATCGGTTTGTCAGCGATGGAAAATTTATCGAGGGCGGCGACAATCGCGATCTGCTTGATAGTGGCCAGCTTTACGCCGCCAAATTCCACGATGATCTGCGCGGCGAATGGCTGGCGCTGACCCCTCAGACCACGGGCATGGCCTCACAAGCCCTGATTTGTATTCACACAAGGCAAGCCGCCTCTGCGGTTGGCGCCACCACCATGGACCGCCCGGAATCGATCGCTGCCAATCTTGCCACCGCCGAAGTCTATTGCGCTTTGACCAATAACAAACATCGCGGCAAGAAACCCAACCGGGGCGGCGATGACATGCCGGTGGGCGGTCCCAATCCGCGCGCGCAAAACAAATATGGCCAGATCGTTCGCTGGCGCTCTGATGAAGGAGACCACACCAGGCCGGGGTTCGACTGGCAGCTGTTTGTGCTGGCGGGCAATCCAACCGTGCACACTGATGCGCGCAAGGGCTCACCAAATATTAATGCGGACAATATGTTCAATTCGCCCGATGGGCTGAAATTTGACCAAAGCGGAACGCTATGGATCCAGACCGATGGCAAGACCTCCAATAAGGGAGATTTTGCAGGCATGGGTAATAATCAAATGCTGGCGGCGGATGCCGTCAGCGGCGAAATTCGGCGCTTTTTGGTGGGGCCCAAGAAATGCGAAATCACCGGCCTCACCTGGAGCGCTGACCGGCGCACCATGTTTGTGGGCATCCAGCATCCCGGCGAACGCGGCAAGAGCCATTTTCCCAATGGCGGCAATCGCGTCCCGCGCTCCTCAATCATCGCCATAAAACGCGACGATGGCGGACTGGTCGGGTAAAGAGAAAACGTTTGCGTCAGGCAAGCCACGCCACGCAGCTTCTCATTGCCGTGCTCCCGTATCTGCGCTTGGCTTGTCCGGACATGACGAGAGCGCGGCTGCAGCCGCTTAGCCGCTCGCATCATTGCTGACCAGCTGTGCGGCGGACAAGGTGGAGAGCCAGTCGCCAAAGCGGTCGCCCTGTACCGAGACATGACCTTGCAACAGGCTGGCGGTGAGTTCGCCATCACCCTCGATGATGGCTTTGGTAATATTGGTATGTTCGGCGTAAGATTCGGCCATACGTCCACTAGATCGCAGTTGCAAGCGGCGATAGGCCTGCAAACGGCGTTGCAGACGTTTGACTTCATCGGCCAGAAACTTGTTGTGGGACCCTTGATAGATTACCCCATGGAACCGGACATTTTCCGTATAGTACAGATCTATATCATTGCGGCGCACCGCTTCGCCGCAGACATCATGTTGTTTTTGCAGATGCTGGCGCTCAATCTCGGTCATGCGCCGCGCCGCAAGGCGTCCGCAGATGGCCTCCATCAATGCCATCATTTCAAACATTTCCAGCAGGCGCTCCAGACTTAGCGAGGCAACAACCGCGCCGCGCCGTGGCCGCAGATCCACAAGTCCCGAAGCCGACAGCATTTGCAAGGCCTCGCGAATGGGGGTGCGCGAGACACCAAAGCGCTCGGCCAGCGCCACTTCTTCCAGGCGTGTACCAGGCGCAAGCAGGCTTGAAGCAATCTCTTCTTCGAGCACGTGTCTTAGCTGATCAGCATGTCTTGGTGGTTTGGTGTCCATAATCATCCTCTTGCGGCTCGCACATATATCTTAGCACCAAGAGCGCCGTTGCGACAGGAAAACGACCGGCATTTGGCACAGATTCTCAAGTTTGATCACCGTCAATATTGACATTCTAGACAATAGAGCTTGACTTGTATACAATCTAGGGTGACTTTAGTTTGTGTGTATAAAAAGCGAGCCCGCTTGTTGATAATGAGAAAAAATCGCGGGTTTAGTTCAGGTGTGATTTTCCCGGGAGGAAAAAATGAAGAAACGTCTCTTGAAAACTTTGCTGGGTGCGACAGCGATTATTTTTGCTGCCACATCAGCAAATGCTATAGAATTGCGCGCCTCGCATCAATGGAACACCAAAGATGTGCGCCACAAAATGGTGCAGATCATTGCCGATGAACTGGCCAAGGCCAATGTTGGTGCCACGGTCAAGGTGTTTCCCACCAAATCACTTTACAAGCCAAAGGAACAATGGGCGCCACTGACCACCGGCGAGCTGGATATTTCCGCTTTCCCTCTGGCCTATGCCGCAAATCGCCATCCCGAATTTGATTCCACATTGATGCCCGGCCTTGTCAAAAATCATGACCATGCCATGCGCATGAATGACAGTCCGTTTATGGCTGACATCAAGGCGATCATCGACAAAGCTGGTGTGACGGTGATCTCCGACACCTGGCTGGCTGGCGGTTTTGCCTCCAAGAAAAAATGTGTACTCGCGCCCGCTGATGTAAAGGGACAGGTGTTCCGCGCGGCTGGTAAAGCGTTCAACAGAATGTTGCAAGGGGCAGGGGCCTCGATCCAGTCGATGCCGTCGTCCGAGATTTACACCGCCTTGCAACAAGGCGTGCTCGATGGCGCAAATACGTCGTCCGGGTCGTTTGTTTCATACCGTATTTATGAGCAGGTGAAATGTCTGACAGCTCCCGGCGCCCATGCCTTGTGGTTCATGTATGAGCCTATTTTGATGTCAAAGGCCTCCTTTGCCAAGCTCAACGATGCGCAGAAAAAAGCCGTGATGGCGGCTGGACAAGTGGCCGAGGACTGGTTTGCCAAAGAAGCTGCCGGCCTTGATAAGACAATGGTCGATACCTACAAAAAAGCCGGTGTCAAAGTCGTTGAAATGAGTGCACAAGATGCCGCTGCGTGGCGTGAAATTGCCGAGAAAACCTCCTATGCGGTGTTCACCAAAAAGGTCAAAAACGGTGCTGAACTGATCAAAAAAGCTCTGGCCGTCAAATAGGCCCAGCCTGTCAATCGCGCATTGCCTGTCGATCGGGCATTGTTTGATCTGTTGAAACTGACCAGGAGCAATACCGGCTTTGCAGTTGATATTGCTCCTGGCACCTGGTTGACATCTTTGTTGATATTGATGGTGCTGGAACAATCGTTTTGGCGCCGCCCCCCCCCAAAAAAAAACAAACTGGAGGAAGAGAATATGGTGGCGTTTATTGAACGCTTGTCGAACCTTGCGGGTATCATCGCCGCTTCGTTAATTGGCATTGCGATCGGTATTGTCTGTCAGATGGTGTTCATTCGCTACGTCCTTGTGGGGTCTGCGGCCTGGCAAACCGAGGTTGTGACCTATTCGCTTGTTGCCGCGACAATGCTTGGCAGCGCCTATGTTCTGAAAGAGCGCGGTCATGTCTCGGTTGGTCTGGTGATGGTCTACGCCTCTGATAATGTCAGACGTATCATGCAGATGATCGGAGATTTTATTGTCTTTTTGTTTGCCGCCTTGATGTTCTGGAAGGGCTTTGAGCTGACCGAGCAGGCTTTTAGGGGCAACTGGACCACCGATTCCATCTATGAGTTTCCCATGTGGATACCATATCTTTCCATGCCCGTCGGGTTTGGACTGTTAGCCTTGCAAGCCATTGCTTGCATGATCAACGCCTCGCGCCATGAAGGCCTCACACACAAAAGGGAACATTGATATGGGTACGGGTGCGATTGGCCTGCTGATTTGTCTGACTGTTTTTATTCTTCTGGCTCTTGGTCTTCCTGTGGCCTTTACGTTGGCCGTTACGGCTGTCATTTTTTTTGTGGCGTTCAAGGGCCCCCTCGCCATATCAACTCTGGCGGATAATTATTTCGCCGGACTGGCCGAATTTACGCTGCTGTCGATCCCCATGTTTATCGTCATGGGAGCGGCGGTTGCCGCCTCTCCGGCTGGCAAGGATCTGTATGAAGCGCTAGACCGCTGGCTCAATCGCTTGCCTGGCGGGTTGATCATATCCAATATTGGTGCCTGCTCGATCTTTGCCGCGCTCTCGGGGTCGTCCCCCGCGACCTGCGCAGCGATTGGTAAAATGGGTATTCCCGAGATGCGCAAGCGGGGCTATCCTGATGGGCTGGCCACCGGCGCGATTGCGGCGGGGGGAACGCTTGGTATTCTCATTCCTCCATCCATCACCATGATCGTCTATGGCATTGCCACCGAAACCTCCATCGGGCGATTGTTTCTTGCTGGATTGATCCCCGGGCTCATGCTGACTTTGCTGTTTATGGCATGGTCGCTCTATACGGCCTGGAAATCGGGCTATAATTTTTCCAATCACCGGCAGGTGACATGGAAAGACCGTTTTACCATTCTGCCCCGCGTGCTGCCCTTTATTTCGATCATTGTCGGGGTGCTTTGGGTGCTGTATGGCGGTGTTGCGACGCCGTCTGAAGCGGCTGGCGTTGGCGCCGCATTTTGTATCTTGCTCGCCATCATCATTTATCGCATGTGGAAACCGCGCGACCTGTGGGCGATTTTATCGACATCGATGAAAGAAAGCGTGATGATCTTGACGATCATTGGCTGCGCGGCGCTTTTCTCGCAGATGTTGTCGTCTTTTTATATCACCCAGGCCGCTGCCGAGGCGATAGCATCCGCCGGGCTCAATAAATGGGTGCTGATCCTGGCCATCAATTTCTTTTTGCTGGTTGCTGGTTTCTTCCTGCCGCCGGTGGCGGTGATTTTGATGACGGCACCGATATTGTTGCCGATCGTCATTCAGGCCGGCTTCGACCCCTATTGGTTCGCTGTCATGTTCACCATCAATATGGAAATTGGCCTCATCACGCCGCCGGTCGGGCTTAATTTATACGTGATCAACTCCATTGCCCCTGACATTTCCTTGCAAACCATTCTCAAGGGGGCGCTGCCCTTCATGATCTGTATGGTGATTGGCATCTTGTTGCTCTGCCTGTTCCCCGGCATAGCCACCTGGCTGCCCAATTACCTGATGGGACCGGTGGTGGTATGACCAGTTTTTTCAGCGATCTTATTGTGGCAATCTCTGAACGGGGGCGCAGCTTTGTCGATGTGCATCAGGTGTCGCCAGAACCAAAAGATCTGCAAACAATCGCCAAGGCGTTGCTGTCGCAAAAAGGAGAAGCCTCTGGCATTGCCCTGGCCAGTGATTTTTTTTCGGTCTATGAGGACATGGACGCCCTAGAACTTGATGCTTTTTTCGATATTCTTGCGAAGCAGTTTGGGCCGGACCTCAAAAGCGTCAATGAAATCATTGCCGATATTGGGGACACAGCAACGGTGGAGGCGGTCCTGGAGCTGCACGTAAAAGCCGAGCCACAAAGACAAGAACTGTTTCGCCGCCTCAATCAGGCCCCGCAGGGCACTATAAAACTGGTGCGCCTGCGAGAAGAGTTGTTGAAGCGCCTGGGAAAAAATCCTCGTCTTGGCGAGGTCGATGCCGACCTGCACCATCTGTTTCATTCCTGGTTCAATCGTGGCTTTCTGGTTTTGAAGCGTATTACCTGGTCGACGCCCGCATCTGTGCTTGAGAAAATCATCAAATATGAAGCGGTGCATGAGATCGCCAGTTGGGAAGAATTGCGCCAGCGTATCGAGCCAACGGACCGTCGCTGCTATGCATTTTTTCATCCAGCCCTTGCCGAAGAGCCGTTGATTTTTGTGGAGGTTGCGCTGGGGAAAGATATTCCGGACGCGATTGAACCGGTGATTGCCCCCAAGCGCGAAATCACCAAAGACAGGCACGCCAGATTGGCGACCTTTTATTCCATCAGTAATTGCCAACAAGGGCTGTCAGGGATTTCCTTTGGCAGTTTTTTGATTAAACAAGTCGCGCAAGAACTGCTGCGCGAGCTTCCTCAACTGGAGCAATTTGTAACGCTCTCACCGGTGCCGGGTTTTTTGCGCTGGCTGCGACAGCTGGCCCAAGACAATCGGGGGAGGGAGCCGCAAGCCGCTCCAGAATTACCAGACGAGCAGTTGCTTGTCATCGAGGATCTATTGGCCCATGGCTGGCCTGCCAGCGAGGACCAGCAACAGGTTCTGCAAGATATACTTGTGCCGCTTTGCGCCTGGTATTTCCTTCATGCCAAGGATCGGCATCAAAAACCCTATGATCCGGTGGCCCGTTTTCATCTGGGAAATGGGGCGCGTCTGGAGCGCATTAACTGGCTGGCCGATCACTCCGCAAAAAGCTTTGGCCAATCCGCAGGGATTATGGTCAATTATCTTTACGATCTCGACGAGATCGAAAATAATCATGAGGCGTTTGCCAATGAGGGCATGGTGCGTGCAGCCAGTTCGATTTCGCGAATGGCCAAAGGGTCTTCTTCATTCCAAATCGTGGAGAAAGTATCGTGACGAACTCACAAAATCATAATCTGTTCGCAATTTTTCGCCGTGCAATCAGCAACGCTGACGCGCCTTTTCTGGAACTGCCCGATGGTCAGGTGATCAGCTATGGCGGTATGTTGAAGCGTTCGGCGCAATTTGCCAATGCGCTTGTATCGCTTGGCACAAAGCCGGGGGACAGGGTTGCGGCCCAGGTCGAAAAAACCGCCGATGCCTTGTTTTTATATCTGGGCTGTCTGCGCGCCGGAGCTGTGTTCCTGCCTCTCAATATGGGATACAAGGATAAAGAGCTGTCCTATTTTATCACGGATGCCGAGCCTGTGCTGGTTGTTTGCGTCTCGACCAGACAAGCGGCCCTGGAGCAGATCGTGGCAAGCAACGGGCTGGGCAGGGTTGAGACATTCGAGCAAGAAGGGGCGGGCACGCTTATCGCCATGGCCAATAGGGCTGCAACGGATTTTGAAGATTTGCACCGCGAAGAAGATGATCTGGCGGCGATCCTTTATACCTCGGGGACCACCGGGCGTTCAAAAGGCGCGATGCTGACCCATAAGAACCTGTCTTCCAATGCGCAAGCGCTGGTGGATTGCTGGCAGTTTACGAGTGCGGATGTGTGGCTGCATGCCTTGCCCATATTTCATACGCATGGTCTGTTTGTGGCGACAAATACCGTTTTGAACTCGGGCGGCTCGATGATTTTCCAGAACCGCTTTGATGTTGATGATGTACTTGATGCTTTGCCGCGCGCCACTTGCATGATGGGAGTGCCGACTTTTTATTCGCGCTTGTTGGGGTCGCCAAGATTAACCCGTGATCTCGTGTCTCATATGCGCGTTTTCATCTCGGGGTCAGCTCCCTTGTCCCCCCAAACGCATAAACAGTTCGAACAACAAACCGGTCACGCCATTCTAGAGCGATACGGAATGACCGAGACCAGCATGAACACCTCAAACCCGTTTGAGGGAGAGCGCCGGGCCAGCACGGTTGGCTTTGCGCTACCAGACATTGACATCCGCATTGCCGACATTGAAAGCGGCGATATTCTGGCCGCCAATGAAGTTGGCGTCATCGAAATCCGGGGTCCCAATATTTTTAAAGGCTATTGGCGCATGCCCGAGAAAACCCAACAGGAATTTCGCGAGGATGGATTTTTCATTTCGGGAGATCTGGGCTTTATAGATGAGCGCGGCTATCTGTCGATTGTTGGTCGCAACAAGGACTTGATCATTTCAGGCGGCTTCAATATTTACCCTGCCGAAGTGGAAAATGCCCTTGATGCCATCAAGGGTATCAGTGAAAGCGCGGTGATCGGCGTGCCGCACCCTGACTTTGGCGAAGGGGTGACAGCGGTTGTGGTGACCGAGGCGGAAAGCGCGCCTGGTGTCGATGATATTCGCACGACGCTTGAACGTGATTTGGCGAATTATAAATTGCCCAAACGCGTGTGTTTCGTGGGTGCCTTGCCCCGCAATAAAATGGGAAAAATTCAGAAAAACCAGTTGCGCGAGCAATATCAGAGCGCCTATCAGGCCTGATTTTGTGCGGTTTTGGCCCGCATACTATAAATCATCACCAATGCCGGGGCGCTCATAGTGGACGAGTTGGCGCTTCAGCTCCTCAATTTCGTCCATCAAACGCAGAGCCAGCGCTACCCCCGCCGCATTGAGGCCAAGGTCACGCTCAAGCCTGCAGGCCCGGCGCACTTCAATCAAAGCGATACGGGAAAAACGCCATTGCGTCTTGTCCAGACCTTGCGGTTCAACAATTCCTTCTTCGACATAAGTCGTGATCAACTCTTTGGACAGGTTACAGCTTTGACATAACTCAGCCAGCGTAAGCTCTGGCTTTGTGGTGACGAGATCCCCCAAAGCTGCCGGTTGTTTCCGATCTGGCATGATAATTCTCCGGTTTAAGCTAGACACCAAGCTTGGCGCGTGGATTGAAGGCCAGTTCCTCGGCCATTTTTTCGTACAGTTTTTTCGCCTTGTCATCGCTGGCAGGCGGCAGGGAAATTTGTAAGGTAATATATAGATCGCCCGGCGTTTTGCCTGGAATTCCGCGCCCCTTCAGGCGCATTTTTTTACCCCCCGAGGAGTTGGCAGGGATGGTCACATCCACCGATCCGCCAGGCGTTGGGGCTTTGACCTTGCCGCCAAGCGCCGCTTCCCACGGGGCGACAGGAAGGTCGAGATATAAATCGTGCCCTTGCGCCCGGTAATGGGGATGGGGTTTGAAGCTGACTTCGAGATACAGATCCCCCGCTTCCCCTTTGCCAAGCCCGGGTGTTCCTTGTCCCTTGAGGCGGATATGTTGTCCAGCACGCAGGCCTTTGGGAATATTGACATTGAGGGTGCGCTGCTCGGTGATCACATGGCCGTCGGCTGTGACCTTGGGAACCTGCAGCTGGATGGCTCGTTTGGCACCCGTAAAAACATCGTCGAGATCAACCAGTATTTTAGCGTGATGATCTTGACCTTTTGTGTGGAACTGAGCTTGCTGCGCCCGTTTTTCCCGCATTGCCTGCCCAAACAGGTCTTCAAAGAATTCAGAATAGGCTGTGCTGTCTCGCGCGCCAGCGGCTCCCATATCCGGGGAACCTCCCGAATATTCAAAGCCAGCATCCCAGTTTGGCGGCGGCGTGAAATCTTGTCCAGGTTGATAGCCGCTACCAAGCTGATCATAGGCGGCCCGCTTTTCGGGGTCTTTCAAAATCTCATGCGCTTCACCGATTTCCTTGAACTTGTCTTCCGCCCCTTCGTCCTTGTTGAGGTCAGGATGATATTGCCGCGCAAGTTTCCTGTAAGCACTTTTTATCTCGGCCTGCGTGGCATCCTTTTTGACATCAAGAACGCCATAATAGTCTTTGTATTCCATACGTTATCGCCTACTTGTGTTGAAGATCAAAGACACTGGCAGCTTAGTCTACCATCAGCACCGAGCGGTCGGCATATTGAATAATTTTGTGGGCGACGCTGCCGAGAAAAAACGTCGCGACCCGCCCATGCCCGCGCCGCCCGACAATGATCAGATCGACCTGTTCTTTTTGAGCAATATCAAGCACAGTCTTGGCGACATCGCCTTCTTTGATGAGGGAGCGGACCGTTGTAATGCCGGCCATTTCTGCCTGTTCCTTGGCCTGACTGATCGTGTGTTCACCATAAAGCTTTTTAAAGATCGCCCGTGCTCTTTCATAGTCGTCAATATATTTTCGTTCGGATTCATGGTCGGTCGGAAAGGCTGGAAGAAAGTCTCCGCCAACAAGGTGCCTGCATTTTTCGCCACATCGCTCGTTCGCATATTGCAGCTCTTCCTCGGTCAAAAATGGGGTGTGCTGACATGAATTATAATCAGCTCTGCCTGATCTTTATGCGCTAGCTCGATTGCCTTGGCGAGTGTTTTTTTTGTGTGCTGCGAGCCATCCACTGCCACCAGTATTTTTTCACTCATGACAAAGGCTCCTTGCTGCTGGTGTCTTGAACCCAGTTGATAGCGTCCTCACGTCCCCCGGCAGGGAATGAGCGCAATTGGCCGCTCACGAACAAGCTGTAAAGTTTCATACCCCATTCAAACCATTGGGGAGCCCCAACAAGGGCAATCTTGTCAAAGCCATTGGGGTGCTCGAAACCTATTTTGGCATCGTCTATGGCCGCTTGCGGGGATGACCAGCCTGCAAAATTTTCATCGAACTGAATTAAAATGTTCAGCTTTTCGTGGGTGGCGAACAGCTCGTCAAGTTTTGGAAACAGGGTCTTTTCATAATCTTCAACACTGATTTTGCCGCTGGCCCTGACGGCGAGCAGCGCTCCTGTGCTTAGAGGAAGTATTTCAAACATAATATCAACTCCTTGAAATGAAAACCAGAATAGGCTCGATAGGCCCGTTGTTGATTTGGTTGTGACTTAAAGTGGGTGACTGGGCGGTCTGGCGCCAAGGCTCATGAAAATCAGGACCAGTCCATCGAGTAGCAAAGAGACCCCGACATAGATGCCAAGGAGCAGGGCCGAGGTTTGAGGCCAGCCAATCATCACCATCCCTGCCAGTAACGCCGAACCAAGACCGTTGAAGACGATCCAGCCCCAGCCCTTTAGCGGATGATAATCATAGGCAAAGCCAAAATTGGCGACGGCATCGAGCAGTAAATAGAAGGTCAATAGCAGCGCCAGGGCGGCTATTCCTGCCTTTGGGTCAAACAATAGCAATCCCCCTGTGACCAGCAAAAGGATAGCCTTTAGCCATGTCATCGCAGAGCGCCAGCGGCTTAGATGGATCACATAAAGCGAAAGCAGCCCGGCCACAATCAACAGCCAGCCGAGAAAAAAATTGACGATCAGCGATATGATTTGCGGCACGATTATTCCCGCAAGTCCAAGAACAACCATGATGATGCCCGTGGCAAGCGTCGCTTTCTAGAACCGGTGGGCGATATCGCTGTCAAAACCGATGATTGTCATATCGTCTGCCATGGTGTCAGTCCTCTCGTTCCAGCGGAATTTACAACGGGGCCGGTCGGAGTTTGGTCTTTGCTGACCTGCACCTGAACGTCATTTTACCCCAAGGGAAACGGGAGTTCTGCTACCTGGGTATCACTCTGCATGATTATGGATGCGTTTGACGATGACGCGGCCGGTGACAACCCGCAGCATGATCTCAAGTGCGAAAGCGGCCAGGAAAAACCCAATAATCCAGACCAGGATGCTGGGCTGTTTGCCATACAAAAAAATCGCCGACAGGGGTATGGCGCCAAAATTGACACCGATAGCCGCCAGCACCAGCCACAGCGATGCACCGGTTTTTTTGATCAGGCGCAGATGACCGATATGGACGATCATATGAATGATCAGCGTCGATATGGCGCCGATGGCGGCGATTGACGACAGATCAAAGAGCACCGCCATGGTCATGATGGCTGCCGAACTGATTATCAGTCCCTCGCGGGAATGAGCAATGGGCTTGCCAAAAACATGCGGCAATTCTCCAAGACGTGCCAACTGATAAGTGACATTGGTGACAGCATAGAGGCTGGCATTAATGGCGGAGGAGGTGGATAATAGCGCCGTTAGTGCCATGATTGTGAAACCGGCGGCTCCAAACACCGGGCGAGCTGCTTCCGCCAAGGCATAATCCTGCGCTTTGATGACCTCATCGGCGGACAGATTGCCAAACACCGCAAATGCCACGGCGACATAAAGCACCATGACAATAGCAATCGAGGTCAGGATGGCGCGCGGCAGCGTGCGTGCCGGATCGGGCATATCTTCTGCCGCATTGGTAATGATGCGAAAGCCTTCATAGGCAAAAAACGTGATGGCCAAAGAGAAAAATACCATATTGACCGGGGGATAGTGGTCCGGGGAAAGTCTTGCGGGGTCCATGGCGACCATTCCTGCGATGGCAAAGATACCAAGCGCCAGCATTTTCACCAGCACCACCAGATTTTCAATCCGCGCCATGGAGCCCGGGCCACGCAGATTGATCAACATGAACAGCAATACGATCCCGGCGGCAAAGATTTCGACAAAGACGCGCGGCTGCCCCGCAGGCAGCAGTTCATAGGCGTATGTGCCAAAAGTGCGGGCGATCAGCGACACCGAGACCAGTGCCGACATATACATCAACACACTGATGGTGCCGGAAAATACTCCCTCGCCATAGCCCTGCACCAGATATTCAACAAGCCCGCCGCTTGAGGGAAAACGTGCCCCCAGCTTGCCCATGGAATAGCCCGACAAAAGCGCAATGCCACCACCAGCAGCAAAGCTCATCCACACGGCACTTCCAGCAATCTGTCCGGCCTGCCCGAGCAGCGCGAAAATGCCAGCCCCGACCATGGCTCCGATGCCCATGGCCACCGCCGACCAGAAAGAAACGGTTTTTCCAGATTGATGCATAAATTAGTCGTCCCGTTGGTTGAGGCCAGGGGGGGGCAGCAGGTGCTGATGAGTACGCTCCAGCAGGCTTTCCAGTTTTTCGATGTGAATATGGCCGTGATCGAGGCTGACAATGCCCTTTTTGCGCCAATGTTGCAGTTGGCGATTGACGACGGCGCGCACCGAACCGATCATTTCGGCAATGGCTTCATGGGAGAGGTCATTGATAAGGGAGATCTTGTTGTGTCCAGGGTCAAGTGGATCGAGATGGCGCAGCAGCAATTTGGCCAGCCGTGTCTCTGTATCGTGCAGGGCCAGATCGCCGGCAAGACTGGCCAGAGCGTGCATCTGTTTGCCAAGATAGGCAAGAAAGGCGCGGTTGAAATCGGGGTGAGCGGAAATCCATTGGCGCGCCTCCTCCATGGGAAGGCTCAATAGTTGCAGTTCATCGCGGGCTTCAAGCATACCATCAAAGGGTTGCCCGTTGAGCAATTGCAAAATATCGAAACAGTCCCCTGGGCCAAGCAAAAGCAGGGTCACCATGCGCCCGGTGTCTTCATTAATGCGCACCATCTGCAAGCGCCCGCACATGATGACATGAAATCTGTCCTGAACGTCCTGGGCGGCAACCGAACGACGACGGGCCCAGGTCTCGCGCTTGAAGGTTTGCAACATTTCCAGCACCGTTGTCTCGCCGATATATTGGAACAAGTCGGAGCTGTTGAGAACTTGCGTGCACTTATCGTTCATTTCGGCTGGTCCCGGCATATGGTTTTATCTGCTTTCTACTCTCTTGCTATTTTAGAGCTGGATGATCTTGGAACCCAAGGTCATAGCCACAATTGGTTACATGGTTGAGCGATTATTGTCCGGTGAGGGGCGCGAGGTCGTATATGTCGCAGATTTTACCTCTCCTGATGATACCTAGGTAGCAGTTTATCCTATCCCCATAACCTAGCCTCCATCAATACCCCCCTGAACGAGCCAGAAAGGCATGGGGGACAATACAGCAAAATTGGAGGTTTTAAGCATGTCAAAGGCGAAAGAAACTTTATGGAGGAGGGCCATGAGCAAACAATGGCCGTTCTTTTGGGCCGGTATCACTTTTGGTATCGCGCAGGTGATCTATATGATCGGCCTGTGGGTGTCAAAAGTACAGGCCGGCAAAACACCAACTCTCAAACCCATCACCGTTACAACGGATCTTGGCAAGATGTTCCGGGGGCTTGAGGTCTCCTTTTATAATCTGTTCAATCTGCCAGATTTTGAACTCTATGGCAAAGCCATTGACGGCATCGCCTCAACCGGCGGGGCGTTTATTCCCGGTGTCGGCTGGCCGATTGTCGGCATGATGATCGGTGGCTGGCTGGTCACGCGCGCCGAAAAGGAAAGCCGCATCTGGGCCCATTATCCTGCCCGCGTGCTGTTCGTTTCCTTTCTGGGCGGCGTGTTGTTCAGCTATGGTACAAGGCTGGCGGGGGGGTGCACACTCAACCATCTGCTCGGCGGTATTCCCCTGCTCAATATCCACTCCTTTGTCACAGCTGGCATGATGGCCATTGGCGGAGCCGGTGCCTTTTGGGTCATGAGCCGCACGGGCATTGCGCCGTTCTTCAAGCATCAAGAAACGCTGTCTTATGCCAAAGGCAATGATAGCGGCGAAGCAGCCACCTATAAAGCCGGGTATAATGGCACCAGACGGCCCATCTTCTGGCTCGCCCTGTTATTCTCGGTCGCCATGTTCGGGGTTGCCGTTTATGGCGGCTTGTTCAACCCCGAAAGCCTGCAACATCTTAAAAAGGGTGAACTGGTTTCGTTCAGTAAATCCATTGATGCCAAGGGCTGGTTCTATGTCGTTACGACCTTGCTGGCCGGGATTGTCGGTGGCTTTGGTATGGCCAAAAGTGGCTTTGGTACGGAATGTTCGCTGGTCGCCATGGAAGTCGCCCAGCCCATGACCAATAATGACAGTAAATTTGCCAAAATGGGCGTGCCGCGCATCACCCGCACCCTGATGAGAGGCTATCTGCCACTGATCGGTATTGTTGCCTCCTGGGTTGTGATGCTTGGTTTCATTGTGTTTGTCTGGGCTTTGTTTGATGTCGGTCCCGCTTTTTCCGGGGCGCTCAAATATCAAACAACCGTTGGCAATCTGATTGGCGGATTGTTGCTTGGCTCGGGGGCCGTGATGTTGATTGGCTGTGAAATCCGCTCCTATATGCGGATTGGCATGGGCTATCTCAACACCTGGGTCGGTTTCATGGGGTTTGCCCTTGGCTATCTGCCCTTCACCTTGTTCTACGATGCCCACAAGGCGTTCTTGAAAAGCACGCTGCTGATCGAGACCTATAAATGGTACGAATATATTTCTCCCAATTCGATTGTCGGGCAGAAAATCATTCTCGGCCTGTGGTGGCTGGCCCTCGTTGGCTTGCTGATCTTCCTGGTTCGTCTTGGAGCTCGCAATACCGGCGCAACAACCGGTAGCCTGCTGCACAAAAACACGGAAGATCTGGAGATCGATCTGGAAACATCAGGTAAAAAACAAGGTGGCCGCATCGGCGATGTCACCGTTCCCCAGCCTGTACCAGGCGCGGCTGTCCCCGCGGAATAGATAGCCATCGCAAAAACAAGAAAACAAAACAGGGCCGGATGAGTTGTTAGACCTTACTCATCCGGCCCCGCTTTTTTTAATAATACGAATTTGAAAGGGCTTGCCTGCGATGGGAAAAAAAGTGGCACAAAAGGACCTTGGCCTGCTCGAACTTGTCGCCATGGGCGTCGGGGGGATGATCGGCGGCGGTATTTTTTCGGTGCTGGGTCTGGCTGTTGACATCACCGGACGCGCAGCACCGCTGGCCTTTGCCATTGGCTCGCTGATTGCGCTGGCCGCTGGCTATTCTTACATCAAACTGGCGCTGACCTTCCGCTCTGACGGAGCGAGCTACACTTATCTCGCTCATGCTTTTCCCGATCAGCCCCATATAGCCGGTATCACGGGCTGGACAGTGATCCTTGGTTATGTGGGAACGCTGGCGCTTTATGCATTTACCTTTGGTGCATATGGGGGCGATCTGCTCGGGCAGGCAGGCAACCCTCTGCTGCGCATGACCTTGTCCGTAGCAGTGCTAGTTTTCTTTCTGCTCATCAATCTACAGGGAACAAAGGCCAGCGGTCGAACGGAGGATATTGTTGTCTATGCCAAGATTTTGCTGCTCGGAGTGTTTGCTGTTGCTGGTTTTTCCACCATCAGGCCAGACTATCTGACACCCGTCCTCGACAAGGGGGTGCCGTCTGTATTTATGGCAGGTGCCCTTATTTTTGTTGCCTTTGAAGGTTTTCAGTTAATTACCAATACGGTATGCGAAACAAAAAATCCAGACCGTGATATTCCGCGTGGCATCTATCTATCGATTCTCATCACCTCAATCATCTATATCCTGCTGGCCATTGTCGGCATCGGTAATCTGCCGCTCGATGATCTTATCAAGGCGGAGGCATATGCCTTGGCGGCCGCGGCAAAACCTGTGCTTGGTAACGCGGGAGCGGTACTTGTCGCCGTTGCCGCCCTTATGGCCACAAGTTCGGCGATCAATGCCACCGTTTTTGGTGCCTCGCGCATGATGGCATCGATGGGAGCCGATCATGTCATGCCGCCCATAATGGCAAAAAACAGTGAGCGTGGCGTACCCTTTGTGGCGGTAGGCGTTCTCACCGGGGCCGGGATTGTCTTCGCTGTTCTTGGCGGGCTCAAAGTGATCGCCGCCTTTTCCAGCATGACTTTCCTCGTCGTTTCCATTCTTGTATCAGTCGCCAACCTGCGTTTGCTGGGACAGACCAAAGCCAGTCTTTGGCTCATCTGGCTCGGCTTGGCGCTGATGTGCACAACGGTACTGTTACTGATCATCCATCTATGGCAGCACGAGCCTGAAACATTGCTATCCATCCTCGCGCTTTACGCCGCTGTTATCTTCGCGGAACTTCTTGTCAATCAAAAGAGACCTGACAAATAAAAAACAGAAATGTGGTGAAACGACGAAGTCCGCTATTGGCACTTCTCGGAAAGCCGGCCTTTGACCGCTTTCGGTAGGAAAGCGGAACCCTATACCGAGCTGTAGTTCAGTGTGCGGCTTCCAATCCTCCAATTCTGTTTTCTGCGCAATGTGGATATTCGATCTTTATCATAAGATGAGAGGTGTCGAGCAAACGTTAGGCAACTCCTCACAAGATAGTTCCAGGTTAGCTATGGGTTAGCTATTAAGTTTTCAGGACTTATTGCAAAGCGTCTAGCTCTTTGTTTTAATTGGTGATCCCGGCGTGATTCGAACACGCGACCCCCAGATTAGGAATCTGGTGCTCTATCCAACTGAGCTACGGGACCGTTTATGCTCGAACAAACCTGCGAAGGGCTGGTTGATTGAGAGCACGGGGTATAGGCAGTTCTATTGCCTTGATGTCGTGGGAGGCAAGGGGAAAGTATTGCTGGCGCGGGTCGTTTATGACTTGCAGGCCTTATTCTTCTAGATTTTCGTTGCCAAAAGGGCGGGGGATGCTGCCATCTTCTTCGGTGACGGGGATGGCGTAATGGCCGTTCAGCCAGCGCGACAGATCAATATCGGCGCAGCGTTTGGAGCAGAACGGGCGAAAGGCTTGTTCCAGTGGCTTCTGACAGATTGGGCAAGAAATGATTTTTGCTTTTTTGCTTTTATTTTTAGAAATTTGCATAGCGCGCCTCCTCGATCGACCAGGGTTTTCTATTGGCCGTCCACATGACCTCGTGACAGCCAGTTGAAATAAACCGGGTATTTTTCACCGCGCAACAGATTAACGGTCTCGCGCAGGGGCAGTCCCACAACATTGGTGTAAGAGCCTTTGATGCCGGTGATAAAGGCAGCAGCGAACCCCTGAATGGCATATCCACCGGCTTTGTCACGCCACTCCCCGGTGGCCAGATAGGCATTGATGTCTTCTCTGGTCAGGCGCATGAATTTGACTTTTGTTTCAACGAGGCGCGAACGTACCTTGTCTTCAGGGGTGATGAGGCACACTGTGGTATAAACACGGTGGGAGCGGGCTGACAGTTGATAAAGGGAAGCGGCGGCGTCTTCGGCCGTTTCAGGTTTGGCCAACACTTTGCGGCCAACCGCGACCACCGTATCGGCAGCTAGAATATAGGCGGAGGTCAGATCAGGCTCCTGGCGCACAATATTGCGAGCAGCTTCCGCCTTGGCCAGCGCCAGCCTGTTGACAAGGGTGCGCGGCATCTCGGCTTTGGCCGGTGTCTCGTCAATGGTGGTGGGGCGCAATGTATTGGGCACCACGCCTATTTGTTCGAGCAGGGCAAGGCGGCGCGGCGAAGCGGAGGCAAGCACAAGCTGGCCGCGCTTTTCCTGACCGGACTTTTTGCCCCTTGGGACCTGGGCCGAGACATCTGTGGTGATCTTTTCAACCAAAGCAGCTTATCCATATGCAAGAGGCGGTATCAGCAAGAACCGGGCTCAAACCTATTTGAAACGATAGGTGATGCGTCCTTTGGAGAGATCGTAAGGCGTCATCTCGACAAGCACTTTATCTCCCGCCAGAACGCGAATTCTGTTTTTACGCATGCGACCAGCTGTGTGAGCTATCACCTCGTGACCGTTTTCAAGTTCGACGCGAAAGGTCGCGTTGGGCAGCAGCTCGTTGACGATGCCCTCGAACTCCAGCAATTCTTCTTTAGCCATGTAACTCTATTCCTATCATTTTTTCGAAGCATGTGAGTGATTGACGACAAATGCAAGGCTGTTGTTGCAGTTTTCTGCAACTATTTTTCGATTTTGGGGTTTTGAGGCGTGGTTCTAGAGATTTGCGCTTCGATCAAGATTGAAAAAGGCCTTTATTTTTTTGAACAGGGTATCGCGGCAGGTCCGGTAAGAATCCAGAACCTGATCGCGATTGCCAGTGACAAAGGTCGGATCAAGGGTCGGCCAATAATCGACATCAACGGCCTGGGTCCGGGTCAGCTCCAGAGCCTGATGGTGCGCTTCAGGCGTCAGGCTGATGATCAGGTCAAAATTGGTGTCATGAAGATCACTGATGGCGACGGGATTGTGCCTGGAGACGTCAATGCCGATTTCATCCATGACGATGGTTACAAACGGGTCGGGCGAGCCGGTGCGAACGCCGGCGCTTTCAACATAAATCCGCCGCCCCGCCAGATGGCGCAAAATACCCGCTGCCATGGGGGAGCGCACAGAGTTCATGGAGCAGGCAAACAGCACAGCACCCGGGATATTGCGCGCAATCTCAGGGTCCATATTGATCATCGCACTGGTCCCCCGGGCCATTGCAGCGCGCAAATCAGCGTAAATAATCGTCGAGCCGTTTCAAAATCCACATTGATTTTGCCGCTCAAGCGATCCTGCACCAGTTGTGCGCCCTCATTGTGCAGGCCGCGTCGCCCCATATCGATGGCTTCAATACGGCTGGGGGGCGCCGTTTTAATAGCCTCGAAATAGCTTTCACACAGCAGAAAATAATCGCCAACGAGGCGCTTGAAGGGGGATAGGGAGAGCATCAAAGAGTTGAGGGGCTGGCGTTTCTCATCACCTATGTGAAACACCAGCCGGTTATCTTCCAGTGCCAGCTGCAAGCTGTAAGGGCCGCGCGTTCCTTCTTTCATGAGTTCAAAAAAATTGGTCTCCAGCAGATCATAAATCGCGATATTGCGCTCATGTTCGATATCGGGCGTGCAGCGGGCAATACTGTTCTCGTCGAAAAACACTTCCACCAGCCGATTGCTGGATGGTAGTTTCGTTCCTCCATCGAGATTGTCTGGTGGCTCGTTGCTCATAAATCGTCATATCACCGGCGGCGCTCACGGCAAAGCAAGAAGGGAGTTGAGGGTTTAATTGAGCGTGTTTCGACTACGACTCTTTGAGTACCGCACCACCAGAGCCCGACCGGGCGACGGCCGAACAGGCCGCGCCATCGCAGGCCTTTGCGCAGCGAAGAATAGCCGTGAGATATGCAAAAACGGCGCCGCCTTTGGTGGTGCCCCCAGCTTGAATAATGGCTCCCCGGACAAGCGCTAGCGCAGATCCGGGGCCCAGAATAACGATCTGTTTTCGTGTGAAAATTTTGTTACTTTCCCTGGATCCCGGTTCAAGCCCGGGAAGCAATGCTTTCAAACTGAGACACCATCCAGGTTTTGGACAATTCGGCAGATCTTTGTATAGTCATGATCGAAGATCAAAATGAGATGTTGGAGGGATGTTGATCCAGGAATTTGGTGATTGAGTAGGCGTCTAAATTCCGCGATGAGCTGGTTGCGGAAGCGACAGCCTATTTGGAATGGGCGAATGTTTAGTATATTTAGTAAGCTGTCACCGTAACCCGGTCTTTCAATCTGTTGCCGATGCCTATGTGGCATCGAAGGCGGTGACGCCCGCCCAAAGGTCGCAGGCCTATATCAATCTTGCGGCGGTGTACCTGCAAGGCAATGGCGAAAAGGCCAAAGATGCGTTTCTCAAAGCGGTGCAAGTCGATCAGGATAATATCAAGCCGCTGGCGCTGTTAGCCCATCTGGCGATGATGCACAGGCAAATGGACGAGAGTGAAACTTACGCAGCAAAGGCGGTGCAGCTTCGCGCAAGCGGTGCGAATGTGAAATGGCAGGCGGTGGCCTATGAGGATCTTGGGGTGCTGCATCACATGAAGGGTGATTTTGCCAAGGCGGAAGAGTTTTACAGCAAGGCCGTCACCGGGTTCGAGCAAGCGGGGGATGAGATCAGTGCTGCTGAAGCCACTGGCAATCTCGGGCTGATCCTGCGCCGCCAGAAGAAATTCAGTGAGGCCAAGGCTATGTTTGAAAAGTCATTGGTCACATGGGATAAGGATAACCGTCAAAAGGAAATCATTCACACGCTGGGTTATCTTGGCTCGCTGCATTTTATATTGCGCGACTTTCAAAAGGCCATCGAGATTTTTTCAAGGCGCGCCAAATTGAATGAAGCGAAAAATGATCGCGCCGAGCTTGCGGCAGATTATGCCAATATGGGCAATGCCTGGTCGAAACTAGCCAATGTGTCGGAAGCCTGCAGTAACTGGCAGCAGGCAGAAAAGTTTTATGCGAGTGTTGGCAAGATGAAAGAGGCAAAGATTGTGGCGGGTTTGCTGGGGAAACACGTGGGAGTGTAGGTTGGTTAAGGGTGATTGAGGCGAATTAAGTGCATTTAGTAAACTGTTGCCGTAACTCCAATATGGCTCATTTCGAAGCCGAATGGGACATCAATACCATTCCCGTAATTGAAGCGTAGTTCCGAAAAGATTGTAGGGTTTATGAAACATCCTCCTCGTTTCGAATTCTTTTTTTAGCCAATGCCAATCCCTTCTCAAAATCGGCAAGATCGACCTTTCTTAGCACCGCATCTTCATCATCATCCGCAGCAGGAAACTCGATTACCAAATTATCCAAACCAGCTTCCTGGTTAAGCTGGGCTACAAATTTATCGTCAATATTGATTTCCGCAATCACTTCTTCATAACGATAGTCACTACATATCAGCACTAATATATCTTCTTTTTTCATCTCGACGCATCCAAAAAACCAACCATTCTGTTGCCTGAGTCGAATCTTACTCCACGACCCGTATTATTGTCAAAGATATCGTAAAAAGTAGGTCGAGTTCTCGTACTCCGATTGCTACTTGCCAAAATGCCCTCTAAGATTTCCTGCCCCTGTCTATTTCTTGAATCCGCATTACCTGTCGATCTTGGAATTACGGTGACAGTTTACTAATTGTACTTAATAGAAAACTTAGTCCCCTCTCTTCAGCCCGTTGGCCGATCAGCGGGTTTCCAATTATTGATGCTGCCGGCGATATGGCAGGCGGTTGATAGGCCCAGATCCTGGGCGGCTCGCACTGCCATGGCGGAGCGCTCTCCAAAGCTACATAAAAACACCAGACGCTTATTGTGGTCGAGCGCTTGCGCTCTTAGCGCATATGGCGGTGACGCACAGGCAAATGGACGAGGCTGCAACTTACGCAGCAAAAACGGTGCGTTTCGAAGAAAAAACCTCGAACATGGCTCCATCAGAGCTCGACCGGGCGAGCGCCGAACAGGCCGCCCCATCGCAGGCCCGCGCTGGCACGGATTCGCCGTGAGATAAAATCAACAGCTCCCCGGACAAGCGCTAGAGTGCTTCCGAGAAAAGTGGGTGCCGGTTTTCCGATAAGAAGCACGATAAAACAAAGAGCTAGAGCAGTTTGCGTTCACCCGCAATCATTCCAGCCGATATTTTTGCGCCGTTTTCGGCGTCAAGAAATTTGAAAATATCCAGATATATCCTGCATTTCTTAACTTGAAACCGAAGCAAAACTGTTCAGCTGTTTCTGGCCGGGAGTGAATGCAAACCGCTCTAGGGGTTTTCATTTTGTCAACCTAAAACGGAAAGACCCTAGCGCAGATCCGGGGCCCAGAACAAGGATCTGTTTTCGTGTGAAATTTTTGTTCCTTGCCCTGGATCCCGGGTCAAGCCCGGGAAGCGATGTTTTCGAACAGAGGCCCCACCCACGCTTTGGACAGTTTAGCCTATTTCGTAAGCTGACATCGCTATTGGAATTTTTCTACAATCCAAAGCTTGGCAAAAGCGGGATGCGGTCGCCCAGCAATTTTGAAAAAAAAGAAAACCGCAAGGTGGCTAGAAAACACGGGGCATCGTCCTCAAAACGTATCCATTGAATTTTGTTTGGGCTTTTTTCGTGGTCAGTGACAAACATCTTTAGATGAGGGAGATGAACTTCACCTTCTTTCTTTTCGGTTGTCGGGATTCCTATGTGATTATACTTTTTCATATTGATCTCTTGAAGTATTTTGAAGATGGTCGCTATGGACGCCCCGCACCCGCTAACGGGTGCAGTGAATATGTTGGTTGTATTGGCGCGAGATGATCTTCAGCCCGTTGACCGATCAGCGGGTTTCCAATTATTGATGCCGCCAGCGATATGGCAGGCGGTTGATAGGCCCTGATCCTGGGCAGCGCGCACTGCCATGGCGGAGCGCTCTCCAAAGCTACATAAAAACACCAGACGCTTATTATGGTCGAGCGCTTGCGCTCTTAGCTTTCCATGATCAGCAAGACATTCTTGCAAGTCGGGATAGGGGACATGGATTGAGCCCTCGATGATGCCATCTTTTTTGCGTTCATTGTCATCGCGCAGATCAACAAACAAAATATCAGGTTTGTCCTTGAGCTCTGCCACCTGCTGGGCGGTCAACGACCAGCCGCATTTGGCATTTTCTTTTTGCACCAGTCCAATTTTCATATTTTCGGGAACAACGACATCCATCAATTTGGGATTGGGCAGATTGAGATTACTCATGAGGTCGACATATTCGTCGATTGATTGCACTTGCAGGCGCGGGTTAAAGGCTTTTTCCTCGCCAATCGTGCTGACGGTATCGCCTTTGTAATCGTGGCCTGGATAGACCAGCGTTTGTTCGGGCAGCTTCAAAAGTCGATCAAAAATGGAATGATATTGAGACCGCGCATCGCCATTTTGGAAGTCGGTGCGGCCCGTGCCGCGGATCAGCAGCGTATCGCCCGTGAAGATACGGTCGCCCATCAAGAAGCTGTAGCTATCGTCCGTGTGGCCAGGGGTGTACAACACATCAAGGCGAGCGCCTTCAATATCAATATGATCGCCGTCCGCGACCCGCATGGACACCACATTGACCAGGCTTTGCTCCCCCATCACGGTGATGCAGCGGGTTTTGTCGCGCAAAGCGCCAAGCCCCGTGATGTGGTCGGCGTGCAAATGGGTGTCAACGGCCTTCACCAGTTTGAGATCAAGCTCGTCAATGAGGGTCAAATAGCGATCCACCTTTTCCAGTACCGGATCAATAATCAAGGCCTCCCCACCAGCTCTGCTGGCAATGAGATAGCTGTAAGTACATGAAACACTGTCAAATAATTGGCGAAAAATCATATCTGTTCCTATCGATCTATTGTCTCTTTTATCGTGCGTGCTGAAACAACGGTGCCCGACCTGTTCGCAACAAAAGGGCTATTTGCGTTTCTTTGACACTCTCTCAAGATCTTCCTTGATGACCTCAATGTCGTAGCCATTATCGAGCGCCCGATCAAGCATGTCGTCAATATCCAGTTTGCCAGCGTGGATCATCGCCCACAAGAGCGTCACGCGAGTGCCCGAGCGGCAATAGCTCAAGACGGGTTCGGGCAGTTCTTTGATCATCGAGCCATAGGCTGTGGCGATATATTGATTATTGACCTGATGGCCATAGAGCGGCATGTAGCGATATTCAAGGCCAGATGTTTCAGCCAGCTCCTTGGCCTGTGCATCGCTCATATGCTGGTCGGTATCATCTTTGGGCAGGATATTGACGATGGATTTGAAGCCGCAATCGGCCGCCATTTTCAGATCTTCAGGGGTGATATAGCCAGCGGTCCAATAGCCGTCATCAAGCCTGCGAACGGTTGTTTGGGCAAGACGTTTGGCATCAGGGCTGGACATTGCATGCGCTCGATTTGGTTGACGGTCGTTTTATACCAGGATGCCAATGGTCAATTATGTTGCATCCTGATATTATCTCAATCGAATAATCAGCGGCAAATAATGATTCTCTTAGAGTTCGATTCAAAACTCATTGCTTGATTTTATTGGCTTTTTCCGGTTCAGAATCAAGCAAATTGTCGCAGAACGGGGCTGGCGTCCCTTTCAAGGCGATTTGCGCCGATAATGAGCCGTAAAAAGCCAATAAAATCAGTGAGGCGTTTTGAATTGGGCTCTTAGGGATCATAAATTCCGAAGTACCCTTCGGCAAGGCCGACGGGCCGTCACGCTATGCGTGCCCCGGCAGAGGCCCAAGCATAGCGCGAATAACCGCGAGATGAATTAATGCGCCAGGATTTGCGACAAGAACAGCTGCGTGCGATCATGTTTGGGATTGTTGAAAAATTCTTCGGGAGGCGCTTCTTCAACGATTTCGCCATAATCCATAAAGATCACACGGTCGGCTACCTGTTTGGCAAAACCCATTTCATGGGTCACGCACAGCATGGTCATGCCGCTATTGGCCAAGTCGATCATCACGTCCAGCACTTCCGAGATCATTTCGGGATCGAGCGCCGAGGTTGGCTCATCAAACAACATGATGCGCGGGTTCATGCAAAGCGAGCGCGCGATGGCCACGCGCTGTTGCTGGCCGCCTGACAGCTGGCCGGGATATTTTAGAGCCTGCTCGGGGATGCGCACGCGCTCCAGATATTTCATGGCCTCGGCGATAGCCTCTTTTTTTGGCGTTTTACGCACCCAGATGGGGGCAAGCGTACAGTTTTCCAAAACGGTGAGATGTGGAAACAGGTTGAAATGCTGGAACACCATGCCGACTTCACGGCGCACCTTGTCGACATTTTTAACATCATTGGTAAGCTCAACCCCATCAACAATGATCGAGCCTTCTTGATGCTCTTCCAGTCTGTTGATGCAGCGAATAAGGGTCGATTTTCCTGAACCAGAGGGGCCGCAAATAACGATTCGTTCGCCCTTGGCGACTTTCAGATTGATCTCCTTGAGAACATGAAATGTGCCATACCATTTGTTGAGCCCCTCAATGTCAATACTATAGGAGCTGTCGTTAGTGCCCGGTGCCTGCGGGACCGGCTGGCCTTGGGGATCGGTGTTTGTCATGCGTCAGTCCTTCCAGACATTTACTTAATTTTTATGGCCTCGATCGAGCTTTTCTTCGAGACTTCTTGAGTAGAGGGAAATTCCGTAACAGCATATCCCGAATACGAAGGCCGCGAACAGATAGGCTTCGGTATCATAGCCCTTCCACTCCAGCCCCTTGGAGGCCGTTTGTGACATGTTGAGAAGGTCAAGCAGGCCGATGATGGAGACCAGCGAGGTATCTTTGAACAGAGCAATAAAGGTGTTGACGATGCCAGGAATAGAAATTTTAAGAGCCTGCGGCAGGACAATGAAAAGCATCTTTTTCCAATAAGAAAGCCCGAGCGCGTCAGCCGCCTCAAACTGGCCCTTGGGAATAGCCTGCAACCCACCTCTGACAGCTTCCGCCACATAGGCTGACTGGAATAATGTAATGCCGATCATGGCGCGCAGCACCTTGTCGAAATCGACGCCGGCCGGAAAGAACAAGGGGAGCAGAACGGACGCCATGAACAAAACCGTAATCAACGGGGTGCCGAGCCACAACTCGATGTAGAAAACTGAAAATCCTCGGACAATCGGCAGTTCGGAACGCAGCCCCAGTGCCAGCAAGATGCCGATAGGTAACGCAGCCACGATGCCCACACTGGCGAGCACGAAGGTCAGCAAGAAGCCGCCCCACTCGCTGGTATCAGCAACGGGTAGTCCAAGCCATGCTCCATGAATGAGTGCAAATGCGATGAACGGGAAGACGATCAGGATAAAGGCAGAAAGCATGCCTTTGTAATTGAAACGGTCAAAGAACAAAGGAATGACCAGTGCCACCAGCGAGAAGAAGGCGAGGACGGGCCGCCAGATCTGATCGGGATTGGAGCCATAGAACAGGCCAAACATGATTTGGTTGAAGCGCACCTTGATGAAGGTCCAGCAGGCACCACCTTGATTGGCGTCGCAAACGCTGCGGTCAGTGCCGGCAAGATTGGCATTCAATAGCCCCCAATTGAGCAAGGGCGGCACCAGGACATAAAGTGCATAGAGAGACGCCAAGGTCAGTATCGTATTGGTGATCGAACTGAACAGATTTGTCCGGGCCCAGTGGATGATGCCTGTTTCGGAAGCCGGAGGGGCTCGGTCGGGCAATCTGGTATGTATCAAGGTATCTGTCATTCTAGCGCTCCACCAGCTGTACGCGTTTATTATAAATATTGAGGGCGATGGACGTCATAAGGCTAAGCAATTCATAGACAACGACGGTCATGGCGACAATGATCAGGGCCTGCCCGGTCTGATTGAGAGATGTACCGGTCCACAAGGCGACGATATCCTCATAGGCGATGGCCGTGGCAAGGGACGAGTTCTTGGTCAGGTTGAGATATTGGCTGATAGTTGGCGGGACGATGACCCGCATGGCCTGGGGAATTATGACCAGCTTCAACAGGTGTGATCGTGACAGGCCAAGGGCACCAGCGGCTTCCCATTGGCCCTTTGTGACGGCCTCGATGCCACCACGCACCTGCTCGGCAATAAACGCTGCGGTATAGGTTGTAAGGGCAAACCACAAGGCAAAAAGTGGAAGTGGAATTTCGATGCCGCCCGTCATGTTGAAACGCCCAAGAACGGGAGCTTCAAATGCGAAGGGAGCGCCAAAAATGATTGTTGCCAATGCCACCAGTGCTGCCAGGAGACCAAACCCGATAAGCTTGCCGCGCAGGATTTGACCAGTCTGTTCCTGGCGTCTTGCCGAGAACTTGTGCAGCACATAAATGGCGATAATGCCAAGGGCGATTGCCAGCCAGAATGCCGTATTGGCAGTGGCGTTTTCAACGACGGGTTTGGGCAGATAGGTGCCGCGATTATTGAGGAAAAAACCTCCACCTCCAAGACTTTCTCTTGGTCCTGGCAGGAGCGGTAGAAAAACGGCAAAATTCCAGAACATAATCTGTAGCAAGACGGGAATATTGCGAAAGACTTCAATATAGATTGTCGCAATTTTTGACACGAACCAGTTTGCCGACAGGCGCATGATGCCGACGGTAACCCCAAGAATGGTCGCAGCGATAATCCCGAATACACTGACGATAATGGTATTTTGAATACCAATGAAAAACACCGTCAAATAGGTGCTCTCGCCAAGATTGAAGTCAATAAAGGGGGAAAAGGCAATGCCAAAGGGGGCCACTTCGTTCAGGAAACCAAAACCGATTTGAATGCCACGGGCTTCCATATTGGCGACGGTATTGGCGTAAATGGTGGATATTCCCCAGACAACGAGCAAGACAAGCACGAGTTGAGCAAAAATACCACGAATGAGCGGATTGCGGTGCCACGCAACAGTGTTTTTGGGACCAGCCATAGACGAGATCTCAGATCTTTATTTATTAATTGTTTTGAGGCAGAAGGAAGAGGGACCGGCCGGTGTTTTTATTATGAGACCGGTCCCTCAAGTTCAAAGCGTTCAACTCTTGACGAGTTTACTAGCGGATTGGTGGCGCATAAAGAACGCCGCCTTTGGACCACAGAGCGTTGACGCTGCCGTCTCTTGAGAGACCGAGCGGAGCAACATTGCGCTGGTACATTTCGTCATAATTGCCGACCTGTTTGATCGCATTATATGCCCAGTCTGCGGACAGACCAAGTTTTTTGCCCATATCACCTTCGGTACCAAGCAGACGCTTGATGTTCGGGTTGGTGGTTTTTGCTTTGAGATCATCGACATTTTTCGAGCTGACATTCATTTCATCAGCATTGATGACGGCAAACAGAACCCATTTGACAATGTTGAACCATTGGTCATCGCCCTGACGGACAACGGGGCCGAGTGGCTCTTTAGAGATCGTTTCAGGCAGGATAACTGCGCTTTTTGGATCTTTCAGCTCGGTGCGAAGAGCAGCCAGCTGTGATTTGTCAGAGGTCAGCACGTCACAGGCACCTTTGTCGAAACCTTCGCGGGTCTGGATAGAGGTGTCATAAACAACAGGCTGGAACTTCATGCCGTTGGTGCGGAAATAGTCAGCAAGGTTAAGCTCGGTTGTTGTACCGGCCTGGATGCAGATTTTCGCGCCGTCAAGTTCCTTGACGCCTTTGACGCCGAGAGATTTTTTGACCATGAAGCCTTGACCATCAATATAGTTGTAATAGGTGAAGTTGAGGCCAAGAGAGGCATCACGGGTCAGGGTGTGGGTGGTGTTACGAGACAAAATGTCAATTTCACCAGATGCAAGAGCGGTGAAACGCTCTTTGGCAGTCAGGGGAGTAAATTTGACTTTGTTTTTGTCGCCAAACACGGCAGCGGCAACGGCATAGCAGACATCTGCATCAATACCGGAGTAAACGCCTTTGTCATCGGGAGCTGAAAAACCAGCGAGCCCTGTCGTGACGCCGCATTGGATGTGGCCTTTGGCTTTGACCGCCTCAAGGGTGGTCGCAGCGCTGGCTGTCGTGGCGGACAACCCGAGCAACGCAACCGCTGCTACAATCAGTTTACCTGTCTTCATTCTAGTCTCCAGTTTTTCTGGTTATTTAAGTTGGATCTATTTCACACTCATATGTTTGTCCGCGACAATATGTCTTGTCAAGGAAAACTATGGCTTTGCGCAGTGTAGGACATAAACCGCGAAATGGGCATTTCGCCTGCCATTCATGCTTAACGGCTGTGGGGCAGCGCGCGACAAGGTATGGTCGGCCAGCATGTCAGAAAAATGAATTAAGTGATTGATGAACTTTATTTTTGTGCCAGCGCTTTGGTCAGGTTCGCCAGCCCGACGCCAAACACATGGTCGCGCCCGGGCTGACCAAGATCATGGGAGGTCAGCTCGATGGTTTTGGCAAATTGGCGAGGCGTCAGCCCCTTGTTTTGTTCCAGCATCAAGGCGGCCAGACCCGACAAAAATGGCGCGGCAAAGCTGGTGCCGCTGACCATATCGACGCCGTTGTCAGGCACGGCGGCGAGCACATCGACGCCAGGAGCGGCGACAAATACATAGCCTCCCGCATTGGCATGGGAATAGATGCGATTGTCCACGTCAGTCGCCGTCACCGCCAGTACGGATTGTTCGGCCGCAGGATAGGCCGGGCGCGCCTTGGGGCCATTATTGCCAGCGGCGGCAATCAGCAGCACATTTTTTCCGGCGGCCGCCGACAAGGCTTTTGACATCAGATTATTGCGAGGACCGGTGAAACTCATATTGATAATCTGGGCGCCTTTTTCGACCGTCCAGTCAAGGGCTTCAAGGATTTGATAGGTGGTGGCGCTGGCCTTGGCATTTTTGACCGGCACATCAAAAGCCCGCGCTACCAGCAGTCTGGCTTTTGGGGCGACCCCAAGGATCATCGAGCGCCCGGCCAGCAAACCGGCAACCGCGGTGCCGTGACGGCGGTTATTGACCGGTTGATCGGGCAGGGCATCATAGCTTTCAAGCACCGCGTCTTTGAGGTCAGGATGGTCCGGGTCGATGGCGGTATCAATGACGCCAATGACGACATCTTTTCCCGTCAGTTGCAAACCGCTTGCTGGTCGGCCAAATTTCTGGGGGGCATAGCGGGCCTTTTCGAAGGCATTTGGCTCCCGCACGGAGCCTTGTAACCGATAGAGGTGGTTGGGGCCGGGGGTGTCGATGGCGCCATTGGCCTGCAAGAGGGCAATGGCAGCAGCTGGGGAGCGGCCATCAGTGATGCCAAAGCGTACAATGAACGCGCCAAGCAGGGCAGAGCGCCGCCGGCTGCGTACGGTGAGACCGTTGCTGGCGGCAACGGCATCAATATTGGCGCCATCTCCATTGATCATCGCCACCACTTCATCTGGAGTGGCCTCGCCATCTATGGCTGGTGAGTTGGTATCCAGACCAACGGGAATGAAAAAAGGATCTATTACCGTAGATGGTAACTGGCTGCTAACAGGGGCCTGGCAGGCGGTTTGGGTCTGGCGTCTGACCGCTTGCAGGATGGTTTGCATTGGCGGGGGCAGCTTGTCCAGCATCTCACGTTGATGTTTGCTGATCGCCCCGCCGGAGGGGCAGCCGGTGGCGGCCAGCGCCTGATCGTTCATCAACAGGCTGTAAAGGGCTGTTAAGCAAGCAAGCAAGGTGAATACTTTGCGCATCTAGTCCTTTTTCTCCGCAATGAAATGCACAAGATCCGAGCGTTTAGCAAGGCTTGCCAGTCGCTCTTTGATGGAGGGGCGTTTATTGTCTTCAACCAAACGTATCCCATATGTGTTCTTGCCGCGCGGTCCATCGATCAAAACGGCACCAGCCTCATGCAACAAGGTGGAGATATCATTGATGCCGGTATTGGGAGCAAAGCGGATAAAGGCGCTGGTTCCTTTGATGTCGGGATTTGTGGCCGCACCGTTTTTACCGTTGGACACTTCAAACGGCGTATTGGTAGTTTTGGTCAAAAGCAGGGTGGATTGCGTTACAGTCACCAGCAACAAAGCGGCAACAGCGCCCCATGTCAGGGTCGAAGGGATGATATTGAGCCAACTCATCACCCATGACAGCATATTGCCGCCGACATAGTTCGACCAGGTTTGCGAGGGCTCGGCGTCGATATCCTTGAGCAAGCGGCCAAGCGCTCCAGACGGGGAGGCGATGGCTTCATTGGCATCGATGGAGGCGCGCTGATCAGCATAGGCATTATCCAGCGCTTTTTGTCCGCGCGGGTCATCCTTGAGCCATTGCTCGACCCGCATCTGGTCGCGCAGGCCAAGGCGGCCGGTGATATAAAATGGCAACAGGGAGGCCACTTCATTTTGCAAACTTGTTCCAAGCATTGTGTCGTCTTTCTCGCTCATTTTCGAACCCTCCTCACCAAATTCATCATGGCGGCAACTCTCAAAATACGCTCAACCCTTAGGGCCAGCCGCGATCAATTCCAGCTTTGGTCAGTTTTTCAGCCAGTTTTTTTCGGGCGTGAAACATGCGGGGTTTGACCGTGTTGGCCGGCACATCAAGTACTTTGGCGACCTCGCGCACCGACAATTCATGGTAGTAGACCAGATCAATCACCGCTTTGTGGTTCGGCGATAAGGAATCTATAGCCTCGCGTATAGCCGCACCCTTGTCGCTTTTTTGGGCGACGACCTCAGGATTGTCCTGCGTATCGACAATCTGGTTGGCGGCATCCTCGTCAAGTGGCAGATCTTTTTTGCGGCGTAAGTGCGAAATCGCCTTGTTGCGGGCAATCGCCATCAGCCAGGTGCTGACCGATGAGCGGCTTTCAAACCGCCCGGCCTGGCGCCAGACATCCAGAAAAACTTCGTTTGCCAATTCTTCAGCCACAGCTTCATTCCCCACCATTCGTATAATAAAGCGATAGATACGCACATGAAACCTTGCAAACAGGGCCTGTACAGCGGCCTTGTCAGCGTTGGCGATCCGCTCGATCAGCTTCCGGTCGGAAGATTTTCCGAAGGTTCCGCTCATGGGCGTTTGGTCTCCGCTTGTGAATGGATAGTCGCGTTGGCGACGGGTCAGGTTCAAAATATTTTTGCAAATAAAATATTTTTCTTATTTTAGCTGCTTGCGGGCGCGCAATCCAGCTTGAACATGGCGTTAGGTAAAAATATGTCATTGCGGCGCGTAAAGATCGTCTGTTCGAGAGACCGGGCGGGCGGGTTGTTTGTGCGCCGACCGCGTAAACAGGCCTTGCCATCGGCTCGTTTAAATGGTGCGATAGCGCAGGATAACTCGCGAAGGAACCTGGCAGATGGCCTCTCATTTTAGACGCAGTTTCTCGATGTTTTTGACATCAATCCTATTGTTTTCTTTGGGCATGTTTGTTGCGGCCAGTGGCGAGGAGGCGAAGCCAAAAGCTGCGAAATCCGAACTCTCCAGCTCCCAGGCCAGCGACATCGCCCGTTTTAAAAAGGCCCATGCGCTGTTTTTGAACTTCTTTAAATTAAAGCTCTACAAGGAGGCGGAAGTCGAGGTCGAAACAGCTCTTAAACTGGCGCGCAAGCTGCTGGGTAACAAGCATCTGGTGACGGCGTCCCAGATCAATAATCTGGCCGTCCTTTATACCTCGACGAGGCGCTACAAGCACGCGGTGCCCCTTTATGAAGAGGCGTTGGCGATCCGCAAGGCTCTGCTTCCGCCAAATGACAAGCGCATATTGGGGACCCTGGAAGATCTGCAAACAGCCTTGTTGGCGATCGGTCAGCCAGCCAAAGAAACCAAAATCTTGTTGCAGCTTGTGGAGCTGTATGGTGGTACGCCTCCCAAAAATGCCAAACGACTTGCCTTTGCGCTTGATCGCCTGGGGGTTATTGAGATCAATGCGGGGGAGTATGGCGGGGCCATTGTCAAGATCAAGCGCGCCATCAACATCAATGAAACGGTGCTGGGGCGACGCCATAAAACCACTATAATGTCGATCAGCAATCGGGCGGTAATTTATACCAAGCAAAAAGATTATAAAGCTGCGATCACGCTATTTGACGAGGTCTATCAAGCGCGCAAAATCCTGTTAGGTCCAGATCATCCCCTGACCTTGCAGACCATGACGGAATTGTCGGAAATCGCCTCCAGCCTGAAACAGTATGATCGGGCCATTTTGCTGGCCAAACAGCTCATTTCCCTCAATGAAGCCAAGCTCGGCGTTGATGATATTTCTCTGGCGGGCAAGCATAATCGTTTGTCGGCTTATGCTTACCGCGCCAAGGATTTTGACCTGGCGGGGCGGGCGCTGGTGCGGGCGATTGAAATTACCGAAAAAAAAGAAGGGAAAGACAGCCCGCAATTACTGGTTCATCTGCGTAATCTGGCGACGCTTTATGAGGATCTGGGGCGCTATGAAGCGGCGGTACCAGTCTATGCGCGGCGCCTTGAAATTCTCATAAAAAAAGAGGGCGAAAGCGCCACCAAAGTCATTCATGCGATGATTTTTCTGGGTCAGCTCAATCGTCAAATCGCCAGATTCAAGAAAGCCGAGACTTTGATGAAGACGGCGCTCAAACGCGAGCAGGCCCGATCAAAACCAAAAAAAACCACATTAAGTGCAGTTTACAGCAATCTGGGCGGGCTGTACCGCGAAACCGGGCGTTATGGCGAAAGTGGCGCTGCTTATAAAAAAGCGCTGGCTTTTCATCTGGATGCCAGCAATGCCAAACCGATCAATCTGGGGCGTCTTTACGACAATCTTGGTGTGCTCAATATCGAGATTGAGAAATTTGATGTGGCCGAGAAATTTCACAAGAAAGCGCTGGCCCTATTTGAAGAAAATCTGGGTCCCGAGCATCGCACGGTGTCGCTGGCCCTGAACAATCTGGCCGCTGTCTATGGCTATCAGGGCCGCACAGGCGAGGCCATAAAGCTGCAAGAGCGTGGAATTGCCATCTATCTAAAACCCGCAAGGCCCTCCGATCCACAGATCGGCGTATTTTATGATAATCTGGCCGGCTCCTATCGCATCGCCAAGCGATTTGTGGCGGCTGAAAAGACCTATAAGCTGGCCATGGATGCGCTGCTCAAGGCCTATGGCCCCCGCCATCCGCAAGTGGCCCTTGCCATGAGCAATCTGGCCGCTCTTTACGGCAATCGCAAAGATTATATAGGCGCGGAAAAACTGTTTCGTAAAGCCATCGCGATCAATCAAAAAGCCTTTGGCGAAAACCATCCCATGCTGGCCAATATCTGGCGATTGCTTGGCGAAAATGATTTTGCCCGCCAGGATTATGTCGCTTCTGAGCGCCATTATAAAAAGGCGCTGGAGATTTCCATCAAGGCCAATGGTCGCGATCATATCAAAACCGGCTATATTCATTATCAGATGGGCAAGCTTTATCTGTGGCAGCAGAACTATCTTGTTGCCCTTGCCAATTATCGCCGGGCCGCGCGCATTGAAGAACTGCAACTGATCCATAAACAAGAAGGTAAAAATGATGCCAAAGGCGGCGGGCGTCGCGGTGTGTTTTCCGGTCTGGCGATCACCTCGTGGCATGTGGCCAGCAACAAGGATCTGCTGCAAAAAACCGGCTCAAATCGCGATGCCTTGATGGAACAGGGGTTGCATGCGGCGCAAAAAGCCCTTCGCACCTCGGCAGGCGCGGCTCTTGCGCAAATGTCGGCGCGTTTTGCGGCGGGTAGTGGGCAGTTGGCCAGCAATGTGCGCCACCGTCAGTACCTCACACGGCGTTATACCAAACTCGATAGCAAGCTGGCCTCCCTGGTTGGTGCGACCAGCAAATCGCGTGATGGTGCGGCGATTAAAAGGCTGCGGGTTTCGCTCATCGAGGTCGGCGACAAGATCAAAAGCCTTGATCAAAAACTGGCTGCGCAGTTTCCTGAATATGCCAGCCTTGCCAATCCCCAACCGCTGACCGGCAGCGATGTTCAAAAACAGCTTCAAGGCGATGAGGCGCTGATTTATTTCATGACCTCCAATCAGGCGGTTTATATCTGGGCGCTGACCAATACACAATTCGCCTGGCACCGGGTGCCCCTGAAGCGCAGCGAATTGCGCAAACAGGTAGCCCATTTGCGGCTCTCCCTCAATCCGCTGACCGCTGGCACAAGGGGGTTTGCATCAAATGCGCAACCGGCCCTGGAGGTGAAAGTCAAAACCTCGTTTGATCTGGATGCTTCGCACAAGCTCTACAAGGATCTGCTGCAACCCCTCGAAGACGTCATCGGCAGCAAGAAACATCTGATCATCATCGCGTCGGACGCCTTGACCGGTCTGCCGTTTCAGGTGTTGATCACCGACCCGCCCACATCTGGCGCGCCAGGCGAAAGTCAAATCTATCGCGAGGCAAGCTGGTTGATTAAAAAATATGCCCTGACCACTTTGCCAAGTATCGCCTCCCTCAAAGCCTTGCGCCAGTTTGCCGGTAAAAGCGACAGCCCGCCTAAGGCCCTGATCGGTTTTGGAGATCCGGTGTTTTCGCAACAAAAAAAGCCCATCGCGCGGGTCTCGAACACGGCTGGTTTTGCCAGTTTTTATCGCGGTGGGCAGGTCAACCTGGCGGCCCTGTCACAGCTGTCGCAATTGCCCGACACCAGAGACGAGCTGATCAATGTCGCCAAGACGCTCAATGTACCGCTTGGCGACATCAAGCTGGGGCGAGGGGCCAGCGAGGCCATTGTCAAACAGTTGAACAAGTCTGGTGAACTGGCGCGTCACAAGATCGTTTATTTCGCCACGCACGGGCTGATATCGGGAGATATCAAGGGATTGGGGGAGCCCGCTCTGGCGCTCAGTGTGCCGCAAAAGGCCACCACTATCGACGATGGCCTGCTCACCGCATCAGAAGTTACGCAATTGCACCTCAATGCGGACTGGGTTGTGCTGTCGGCCTGCAACACCGCCTCTGGCGATAAGCCGGGGGCCGAAGCTCTGTCAGGTCTGGCGCAGGCGTTCTTTTACGCAGGCGCCAAATCGCTGCTGGTCTCCCACTGGCCGGTCTATTCAGACGCCGCCACCTTGCTGACCACCAAAGCCTTCAAATATATTGACGAGGGGCAAACCGCCGGTCAGCCCGTTGGCAGAGCCGAGGCGCTGCGTCTGGCCATGTTGTGGGTGCTTCAAAAGAAAGACGATGATCTGGCCTCGCACCCCTCCTATTGGGCCCCTTTTGTGGTGGTCGGTGAGGGCGCGGTTGTGCAGTAGAAAAGTAATGTCCTCGCCGGACGGGCGTCTTCGCAGACAGCGTTGGGGACTAGTCCCCAAACCCCGATTAGAGTGCTTCCGAGAAAAGTGGGTACCGGTTTTCCGATAAGAAGCACGATAAAACAAAGAGCTAGGGGCTTTCATTTTGTCAACCTAAAACGGAAAGACCCTAGGGGAGGAGGTTATCGAGTTTAGACCAGCGAAAGGGTGGTTTGGAATGTCATTGCCCCGTTCTCTCAAACATCTTGCATCGAGGGAGCGTCATTGGGCGGCGGGGCGGCGCTACACTGGTCCAGACATAACGCAAGGACCAGTCCCCCCCCATAACAGGGTGCAGGGACTGGTCCTTGCTGCCGGCCGCACAGGCTTTCGCGCGGCGAGCGCATTATGTTCCGCTGGTCCCCCGCTTACCCTCCATTTATCAGCATTGGTCCCTTTGGCGATGGGGTGTCGGGCGCTTTTTGGGTTGTGTTGGGGAGGCTTATCCGCCATATAAGCAATCGCAAAACTTAACAGATTGAGGTCATATCAACCAATGAGTAGTTTTTTTAAAACGCTGGAGGAAACGGGCGAGCGTCTCATGTATATGAGCCGTTGGTTGCTGGCTCCTATTTATCTTGGGCTATCGTTGGCTCTGATGCTTTTGGGGATAAAGTTCTTTCAGGAGATATTCCATGTGGTGCCGATGATTTTTGTCATCAAGGAAGCCCATCTTGTGCTGCTGGTTTTGACACTTGTCGACATCGCGCTGGTTGGCGGCCTGATTGTGATGGTCATGTTTTCGGGATATGAAAACTTTGTCTCGCGCATTGATATTAGTGAGGGCGATGAAAAGCTGTCCTGGCTCGGCAAGCTTGATGCGGGTAGCCTGAAAACCAAGGTGGCGGCCTCGATTGTGGCGATTTCATCTATTCATTTGTTGAAATTTTTCATGGATATCAATGAAATAAACAATGACAAGCTGATGTGGGCGGTGATTATTCATATGACATTTGTGGTCTCGGCGATTGGCATGACCTGGCTCGATAGCATCAGCCGCAGGGCTGTAAAAGCCGACAAGTCATAAGGTTTGAAAAGTCGTAAGGCCTGAAACAAGGGGCGAGTGCAGTCTATGCGCTCGCCCCTTGTTCAATCTCTTTTCATTCATCCCTAATTACTGAGGCTTCTATTTGATGGCATTGGCCATTTTAGCGATGGTTTTGCGGTAGACACCGGCTTTGTTCCATTTACGCAGGACATTGTGATTGTGGGTGCCAGGTCCCCAGGAGCCGCCGCGTTTCCAGCCATGGCCGCGCAGATAGTTGGCGGTGGAGGCAAGCACGTCGGCGCGTGAGCGCACCAGATCACGGCGACCATTGCCGTCAAAATCAACCGCAAAACGTAAATAGGAATCGGCCATGAACTGGGTCTGTCCAAGTTCGCCGGCCCAGGCACCACGCATCTGGCCGGGGCTCATATCGCCGCGCTGGATGATTTTGAGGGCCGCATAGAGGTTCTTGGTAAAAAAAGCGGTGCGACGGCAATCATAGGACAAGGTGGCCAGAGACCTGACGACATTCATCTTCCCCGAATTACCGCCAAAACCGGTTTCCAGTCCCCAGATCGAGATAAGGATCGGGCCAGGAACGCCAAAGCGTTTTTCGATGCGTCGCAGCAGGCGGGCATTTTGTTTGAGCTTGGCGCGGGCGCGGCCAACAAGACCAGCGGCGCGGCGCTTATAAAATTGCGCGAATGACAGTTTGAAGCTTTTTTGCGAGCGATCAAGGCGGATGACGCGCTTGTCATAAGAGACGCCCTTGAAGGCTCGGTTGAGGGTTTTTTGCGAAATTCCCTTGGCGCGTGCTTCCTTGGCAAATTGAGCTTTCCAGGCGTTAAAACCGCCTGCGCCATTCCCGCATTTTGCTGCCATGGCCGGGGTCGCGGCAAAAGCGAGCGCAAGCGACAGGGCTACGGTCCGTAATCGGATCGAGTTGGTTGTTTTGGACGTCATGGTCGTTGCTCCCGTGTTAAACTTAATTGCTGCGGGTTATATTCTGCTCATGGTTGTGGCGCAAGAGGTTTGCTCTAATTAACGCGGAAGCATGGCTAGATTGCGCTATTTGGCGCATCTACGCGACATTTTGAGCTTTGTTTATATTGTTTTCACGGGGCAGACTCTTTAAGGTGATTTTGTGAAATGAACAACAATTGGGAGAGGTAGAAAAAATGAATATTGACCGTATGGTGATGATGATGGCCGGGGTTTTTATCTTGGTTGGCACTGCTGGCGCTTATTTAAACTGGATGGATTTTGGTAGCTATTGGTTGATCATACCTGGTTTTGTTGGTGCCAATCTGTTTCAGGCATCGTTGACTGGATTTTGCCCTGCTGCGATGATTTTCAAGGCGCTTGGTGCAACACCTGGAAACGCTTTTAAATAGGCTGAATAACGGATAAGGAAACCTTCCGGCTTTAAAGAAAATGCGTTGATTTAGCGTTATATATCAGTGATATCCCCGCATACACCACTGTGCTTCCCCGCGCAGGCGGGGATGACAAGAAATAATTGTTGTAAAAACAATGACTAATTTTCGGCTTGTCAATTACTCGGGTAATATTGGCGACACCTTGCCAGATATCGCTGTGAGCGTGTGAGTATTTGCCCTCATGTTTTGCGTGGGTGCAAATGTTCACGCGTTCTGCAGGGCGGTTTTGCCGGGGCATGGTCTCCAGAGCAAAGATCTCGTGAGCAATGATCTTCAAAGCAATGATTGGTTTTAAAACAGTGACCCTTGTCCCCCGCCGTTAACGGGCGGTTTTTTGCGCGTTTTTCGCGCTGCTGGTTTTGTCGCTGGCCTGGGTTTTGTTGCGGGCTTGGGTTTTATTGGAGCGCCAGATGCGGCTTTTGTGCTAGCGCCGACAATTTGACTATGGATGTTTCCATCTGTCATTTCGAGCTCGACCAACTGGCCGCTTTGCATGTCGTTGACCGAGCGGAGCATGGCACCGTTTTCATCGCGAACAAGGGCAAAGCCGCGCTCCAATACGGATTTATGGCTCAGGCTTGCCAGTAGTTTTCGCTGTCCTTCAAGGGCGAAACGCTGGCGCTCGATGAGGGCTTTGAAACTGCGATCGGCGCGCCCTCCCACCATCAACAGACGCTCGCGTCCTTGGCGTTGACGCATCATCAGCATATTGGCAGACAGGGGCAGACGCTCCAGTCGGGAGCGTTTTTCGCGCACCAGTTGCAAGAGACTGCCGGACAGGCGGCGGCTCATCTCGTCCACTCTTTGCCGTGGTAGCGCCAACAGATCGGCCAGGCGGGGCAGACCGCGCGAGGCGGCCAGCAATCGGCTACGCCGCGCTTCGAGTGCGCGCCGGTTGGCCAGATTGAGCCGATGGCCAAGTTCGCCGAGCCGCTCCATCAGTTCGGAATATTTAGGCCCCGCCCATTCGGCCGCTTTGGTGGGGGTGGGAGCGCGAAAATCAGCCACCAGATCAAGCACGCTCCAGTCGGTTTCATGACCAACCGCAGAGATCAGCGGAATATCACTGTCGGCGGCCGCGCGTGCCACCACTTCTTCGTTAAAGCCCCATAAATCTTCCAGCGAGCCACCACCACGCGCCACGATCAGCACGTCGGGGCGCGGCACTCTGGCGCTGTCATCAAGTGCATTAAAACCGCGAATGGCCCGCGCCACTTCTTCGCCGCTGGTTTTGCCCTGCACGCGCACCGGCCAGACGATCACATGGGAGGGGAAGCGCTCGGTAAAGCCATGCATCATGTCGCGGATAACCGCGCCGGTGGGGGAGGTGATAATGCCGATGGTGCGGGGCAAAAACGGTCTTTGCTTTTTGCGCTCGTCGGCAAACAGGCCCTCCGTTTCCAGTTTTTTCTTGAGCTGCTCCAGCAATTGCATCAGCGCGCCGACCCCGGCAGGCTCGATGCTTTCAATAATGATTTGATATTTGCTCTGACCGGGAAAGGTGGTGAGCTTGCCCGTGGCGATGACTTCCAGCCCCTGTTCGGGGCGGATTTTCATCTTTTGCGCATTGCCCTTCCAGATCACCCCGTTAATGACGGCCTTGTCATCTTTAAGATCGAGATAAATATGCCCGGACGCAGGGGTCGAAATGCGCCCGAGTTCACCGCGCACCCGCACATGTTCAAAGCCGCGCTCCACAGTGCGCTTGACGGCAAAAGACAATTCAGAGACGGTAAATTCGGCGACATTGCCCTTGCCCGTCTCCTTGTCCGCTCCCTTGTCATTGCCATTCCTGTCCAGTGGCAGTCCGTCCATAGGCATTTGCACTTATTTCCTGTTTTAACTGGCTCTATAGATAGACTTTAGGTAAAAACGCTTCAATAACGAAATTAGCAATCCGGGGATTAAATGAAATGGGTGTTTTAATAATCGGCTCGGGAGGGCGTGAGCATGCGCTGGCCTATGCCTTTTCACGCAGTCAGATGGCCGGAGATGTTTTTTGTACGCCCGGCAATGGCGGCATAGCCAAGCTTGCCACCTGCCTTGATCTTGATGTCACCGATCACCAGACGATTGTCGATTTTTGCTGGGAGAATAATGTCGGGCTGGTGGTCGTTGGGCCCGAGTTGCCGCTGGTGGATGGTTTGGTGGACAGCCTTGAAGTCGAGGGCATCAAGGCCTTTGGGCCTACCAAGGCGGCGGCTCAACTAGAAGGGTCAAAAGCCTTCACCAAGCAATTATGCAGCAAATATGACATCCCGACCGCATTTTACGAAATCTTTGAACGTGAAGCGCCCGCATTGTCCTATCTCAATGAGTGCGCCTACCCGATTGTCATCAAGGCGGACGGCCTGGCAGCCGGCAAGGGCGTGATCATTGCAAAAGACCAGGATGAGGCGCGAAAAGCCACCAAAGAGTGCTTTGCCGGGCGTTTTGGGGAGGCGGGGACGAAACTTGTCATTGAAGAATGTCTGGTCGGCGAAGAAGCCAGCTTTTTCGTCATTTCCGATGGTGATTATGCCATGGAATTCCCCACGGCGCAGGATCATAAATGTGCCTATGAGGGCGATACGGGCCCAAATACCGGCGGCATGGGCGCGTATTCTCCCGCTCCCGTCATGACCAAAGACATGTGCCAGCGCACCATGGATGAGATTATCCTGCCGACCTTGAAGGGCATGAAGGCGGAGGGGATGCCGTTCAAGGGCGTGCTGTTTGCCGGGTTGATGATCACCAGCGAGGGGCCCAAGCTGATCGAGTATAATGTGCGCTTTGGCGATCCCGAATGTCAGGTGCAGATGGCGCGGTTGCGCTCCGATTTGTTGCCGGTCATGCTGGCCTCTTCTGATGGCAAGCTCGAGCGTATGGTCAATCGCTTTGACGAGCGTCCCGCCATCACCATTGTCATGGCGACAAAGGGATATCCTGGAGACTATGACAGCGGTAGCGAGATCAAGGGGCTTGAAGAGGCGGCCAATGATCCCGATGTCATGATCTTCCATGCTGGCACCAAAAATGAGGATGGCCGCATCCTGGCAACCGGCGGGCGGGTGCTGAACATAACCGCCCTTGGCGACACCGTTTCGCAGGCGCGCGACAAGGCCTATGCGGCGATCGACAAAATCGACTGGCCGCAAGGCTTTTACCGCAAGGATATTGGCTGGCGAGCGGTTGAGCGGGAAAAACAAAGCACTTGATCCGCTCGGCCCCCCGCGGCCACTGAAAACCATTTTGATCGCACTTAAATCCGAACGAGGCCCCCATGTCAGGAAAAATGATCAACAAGACATCCCAAGAGCCAAAACACCAAAACAGCAATGGGAGTGAACCCACTATCGGGCTGGCGCTCGGCGGTGGCGGCGCGCGCGGGCTTGTGCATCTTTTGGTGCTCGAAGCCCTTGATGAGATGGGCGTCAAGCCAACTCTGATCGCAGGAACGAGCATCGGCGCGATTTTTGGGGCGGCGTATGCGTCTGGCCTGTCAGGGGCGCAAATACGTGCTCATTGCGAGGAGCTGTTCCATAAAAAGAGCAATCTGGTGCGCAAGGTAATGCGCAAATGGCCGGGTTCGCGCACGCAGATCTGGAACCCGTTTTCCCCTGCTTTGTTCAATGTGGAAACCGTGCTGGAACAACTATTGCCCGCGAGCCTGCCGAAAGATTTCGAGGGGCTGCAAATCCCGTTTATTTCCATCACCACAGACTACCATACGCAAATGCAACGAGATGTCACAAGTGGCCCGTTATTGCCGGCCATTGCCGCCAGTGCGGCGCTGCCGGCTCTTTTGGAACCCGTTGTCATTGATGGCCATATTCTGATCGATGGGGGGTTCGTTAATCCGTTGCCTTATGAGAGCCTTGAAGGGCAGATGGATATTTCGCTGGCCATTGATGTCAATGGCGAGCCGCGCGGCGATGGTAAAAGCATGCCAGGCTCCATGGAAGCGCTGATTGGCACGTCGCAAATCATCATGCGCTCGATCCTGCGCGAAAAACTGCATGACCATCAGCCCGACATTTTATTATCGCCACCGGTGGGGCGCTTCAAGGTGCTCGACTTTTTCAAGATGGAAGAGATCCTCAACAGGTGCGATACGCTCAAGGATGATGTCAAACGCGAACTGGAAAAGGCGATGGAAAGCTCAAAAGCAAAGGCTTAGCGCCTTGCCGTGAAAAAACCGGTGAGCAGGTCCGCGCAGCGGCTTTCATCCATGCCGCCATAGACTTCGGGGGCGTGATGGCAGGTGGTTTGGCCAAAAAACGAGGCGCCTTGCTCAACGCCGCCACTTTTGGCATCATAAGCGCCGAAATAGAGCCGCCGGATACGGGCAAAGCTGATGAGCCCGGCGCACATGGTACAAGGCTCCAGCGTGACATAAAGATCATGCCCGGTGAGCCGCTCGCTGCCAATCAGTTGACAAGCTTGCTGAATGACCAAAAGCTCGGCATGGGCACTGGGGTCTTGAAGCTCCAGCGTGCGGTTGCCGTCCTGCGCGATAACGGATTTGTCTGGGCCAACGATCACCGCTCCCACCGGCACCTCACCGCGTGCCCGCGCCTTCCTGGCCTGCGTTAAAGCCAGTTCCATAAAGCTGTTGCTTGTGCGTGTATGATTTGCCACTGTGCATCCTTGTTTGCGGTTGTTGAGTGCTCGTAGAGCACTTGTCTTCGCCAGACGGGCAGCTTTGCAGCTGGCATTGGGGACCAGCCCCCAAACCCCTTATTTGAAAGGTTTCCAAAGGCTCGCCTTTGGTTCCAGCTGAATAGGCTGCCCGTCTGGCGAAGACAAGCTGCGCGCCAACTCATTAGGTTAAGCCATTAAATCAAGGGCAGGTCCATTGTCAAAAACTTCAGAACAAAAACCAGTGAAAGAGGGCATGCGCATCGCTAAGGTGATTGCCCGTGCCGGCGTATGTTCGCGCCGGGACGCCGAGCGTTTGATCGAGGCTGGCAAGGTCGTGGTGAATGGCAAGGTGCTAAAAAGTCCGGCGCTCAATGTCAGTACCAGTGATGTTATTGTGGTCAATGACAAGCCCTTGCCTGTGAGCGAACCGGTGCGTTTATGGCGCTATCACAAGCCGCGTGGGCGCATGACCTCTCACAAGGACCCGCAGGGACGACCAACGGTGTTTGACGCTCTGCCGGACCATCTGCCGCGAGTGATCTCGGTGGGGCGGCTGGATTATAACACCGAAGGCTTGATGCTTTTAACCACGGATGGGGGGCTGGCCCGGCATCTGGAGTTACCCGCAACGGGATGGAGCAGGCGCTATAAGGTGCGGGCCTTTGGCCGGATCACGCAAACGCAGCTGGACGGTCTTAAAAATGGCTTGACCATTGAGGGCGTGCGTTATGGTGAAATATCGGCTCAGTTGGAGCGCGACGGTAATAATCCGTGGATCACCATGTCTATCTCGGAGGGAAAAAATCGTGAAATCCGCCGGGTTCTGGAACATTTGGGGATGAAGGTCAGCCGCCTGATCCGTCTTTCCTATGGGCCGTTTCAGCTAAGCGATCTCAAGTCCGGGGCGGTGGAAGAGGTCAAGCGCCGCGTGTTGGCCGAGCAGCTTGGCAAGCAGCTAAGCGATCAATTTGAGCTAGGGCCAAAGCGACAGGTGCAGCGGGCAGACAGTGCAAAAACAACCACACCACAGCTTAAATCAACAATAGAGAGCAAGGCAAAGCCTGTTAAAAAACCGAGAAAAAAACCACCATTTGGCGGCAAGAAGACACAACAGACACGCCGCTAGGGTATCCGTCTTGGTCAAGAGGGACACTCTAGATGTTCGCACGATCCAGGAACGGAAAGCAGTCCCGCAGAAAACGTCACAATCTGCGAGACTACCCCAAGGTGCCTATAAATTATTTTTTATGAGCTTGCACCTCGTAACGCGGAAAAGCTTATCGTTGGTGACTTGATCCAGGTCATGGGTGATGCCTAGGGGAAAAGCATGCGAGGGCTAGTCACCAAATCCGTCAATTTGCCCCTCATAAGGTTTGAAGCGCCGACTATCGACATGAAATTCGCTGACTTCATCGCCGGTATCGACAAGGATCACCAGGTCCAGCGGTTCGCGAAAATGGTTGGAGCCTGATTCCATATCAGAGCGCGAGAGCGGGGTCTCATAGATGCGCGTCACAATGGCTGGATAATTCTTTTGCGGATAGCGGCCATTTTTCAACCCCTGTTTCCAGGTGACCAGGTCGCCGGTGGCGAACCCATTGGTCACATTCATATCGTTAAACAGATCAAGGATGCGCCGCGCCTCAATCTCGGGAGGCCGCTTACAAACATCCTCCTTTTCGCCTTCTTCGCTTAGCGAGCTCATGACGGCTTTTGCCAAGGCATTTTCAAAATCGGCCATATTACAATACCCCCCGGTATTTCCAATTTACTTGTCTCAAGTCATTTGTTGCCTGTTGCCCTTGCCACTTGACCAAACAGCCATTTGTGGACTTAACGAGCGTTACTTCAATAGCTATAGAATTGACTGAGAAACGAGGCTACATAATGCCGGTAATTAGACCTGTTTGGGGTAAAAATTTGAAGTTACTGCCTTTTATTACCAATATTTAACATGCTGGTAAGGCAGAGTTCACGTTCAAAACCGATCGCCAGCAAAAAAGGCGCTGTGAGAATTTACAGCGCCTTTTTGATCTTTATTGTTGTGTGCATTGAAGCGGCTATTTGGCCATATCTTCAAGTTTTTTCGAGCGGATGGTCTGGCGTTGCAGGCCGGCATCCTTTTCCTTGTCCTTGCCCATGGCAACCGCGATGAGCTGGCTGGGGAACACCACTGGCATATTATAGTTCGTGCCAAATTCCTTGTTGATGGCGTCTTGATACATTTCCAGATTGGTCTGGCAAAGCGGGCAAGGAGTGCTCACCACGTCAGCGCCAGATTCAACGGCTGCATCGAGAATGGTTTTCATCAGGTGCAGGGTTTTTTCGGGTTTCATAACGGCAACAGACCCACCGCAGCAGTTCGTCTTGGGAGCAAAGTCGGTGACTTCAGCGCCGCAGGCTTCTGTGATCTCGTCAAGGAAGGTGGGGTCTTCATAGGTGGCGTATTTGCCACCTGTTTCCGTCCCCGCGAACGGGCGCACCGTCTGGCAGCCGACCCAGCCGGCCACTTTGAGGCCCTTGAGCTTGTTGGTGGCTTGTTTCTCGACTTCTTCCATGCCGATATCATTGACGATGACTTCCATGACGTGATGTACATCGAGGTCGTAATCATAGGAAAGGCCAGCCTCTCCCAGAGCATCATTGACGTCGCGACGTTTTTTGACGTCAGCCTTGATTTTCTCATTGCCGCCATGAGTGTTCAAATAGCAAGCGGCACAACCGGTCACAATGTCCTGATTGCCCTGTTCTTGTGCCAGAGCCAGATTGCGGCCTGTCAGCGCCAGGTTGGGCAAGGGGCCACCACCAATATTACCAACGGAGGCTCCGCAACAGTTCCAGTCATCAATATCAACCACGTCAACCCCGAGATCAGGCAGGATTGCGCGGATAGATTCGTCCAGATGGCGACCCGAGCCTTGCGAACTACAGCCCGGATAATAGGTCATTTTCTTTTTCTTACTCATCATAAAACTCCCTTCCTAGCTTTTTTGATCTTCGATTTGCGCGGCTTTGGCAAGGATGGCCTTGAGGCCTTTGGTATCCTTGATGCGGTGAGGCAGTCCGATATGCATGCGTCCAGCTTTGGCCATGTTGAAGGCAATCTTCAGATTGCCAAGTGAGCGCTTGATGCCCTCGATCAGGCCAAATGAGAAGAAATAGGCCGTGGGCACAAGGCGTTCATCGGTCTTGCCGGTAAGCTCAACACTCTTCCAGAAATATCGCGAGAAATAATTGTTCTCAACTTTGGGGGCATAGCCCTCTTTGGAGGCAAGAGCCGCCAGGCCCTGCATCAGATAGGTGACAGGGACGCCGCGCGGGCATCGTACCACACAGCGATAGCAGCTGGTACATTCCCAAACAGAATTGGAGGAAAGCACTTCTTCTTTCATGCCGGCTCTGATCATCATGAACAGTTTGCGCGGACCATCTTCCATTTCTGTGCCGATGGGACATGAACCCGAACAGGTGCCGCATTGCATGCACATGTTCATTTTGTCGCCGCCCGCGACATTGTCGCGGACCCAGCGGGCAAAATTGAGATCATATTTGCGACTGGATGTCGGCATAGGGACTGTCATGTCTAAAATCCTTTAAATGGGTTGAGACCGATATCTTCGATCTGCTTGCCAAAATTATTGAGGATCTGTGTGACCCGCTCGCTGTCGGCGATGGCGATCTCGTTGACCTGGACCCGTTCTTCTTCCATCATCATGGAGCGTAGCGTGTCACCCACCTTGCTCATGCGTTCTTGCGCAATGCCGGATCCCTTGACGAAATGACACTGATAATCATCGCCGGATTTGCAGCCCAGCAGCATGATGCCATCATAGCCTTTTTCCAGCGCCGTTTTGACCCACAAAAGGGTCACGGAGCCAAGGCAGCGCACCGGTATCACTCTCATATAGGGACTGGCTTCAAGTCTGTTAATGCCCGCCATATCCATTGCCGGATAAGCATCGTTCTCGCAAGCCAGCACCAGAATACGTGGTTTGTCGGGAGGGCACTCTTCTGTACCAGCGGCAACCATGTCGGAGACCTGGGCCGGATTGTAGTTTTTGAAGCTGATGGTGCTCACGGGACAAGCGCCCATGCAGGTGCCGCAACGACGACAACGCGTCGGGTTGACCACTGGATAATCAGTTTCAGGATCTTCATCAATGGCACCGAACGGACATTCCACCGTGCAGCGACGGCACTTGGTGCAGATATCGAGACCAAATTCTGGGAACGACAAATCGCCCGCACGCGGATGAACCGCCTTGGCCTCATTGGCCTGACGCATGGCCTGAATGGCCTTGAGGACGGCACCTTGTGCATCGTTGATGGCTTCAGAGGCAGTCATGGCGCGGCGCACCGGACCAGCCGTGTAGATGCCCGAGCGGCGTGTTTCATAGGGGAAGCAGATATAGTGACTGTCCGCAAAGCCGTTGGCCAGAACCGGCACATGGGGTCCTTGACGATATTGCAGGTTGAGCAGAGGACCCCCTTCGGGGATCGTTTCCTCTGCTTCAGCGTCAGCCGCCGTTTCCGCGAGGTCCTCGTCAACCTGCGTCCCGTTGACCGTAAAGATCGGCGCAACGGGGTTGATGTCGGACTTTAATTGATCGGCGCCTCTTTCGGTGGCCTCAAGATCAATATTGGTGGAGTTGGGAACCATGCCGGTTGAGACAACCACCAGATCAATGCCGCTCATGGGGATTTCCAGCCCCAGAAGCTCGTCATCAACGGTGACGGTTCGATCAGAGCTGATGCTTTTCACTTCGCCGCGCTGGAAGATGACGCCTTTTTCCTGGGCGTGGCGATAAAATTCTTCGGCCAGACCATGAGAGCGGAAATCTTCATGAATGATATAGGCCATCACATCGGGATCGGCCTGCGTCATTTGCAGAGCCTGTTTGATGGCCACCTTGTCAGAGACGCCGGAGCTGTAGACCATGCGGTCGCTATCGCCGGGGATGATGAAGATGATATTTTTGACATCTTTGAGATCACCAGAGGACAGCTTTTCTTCCATCTCAATGTCGGTGACAACGCCATCGGTTTCGCCGATGCCGAATTTCTTTTGATCTTCGCTGGTGTAAGGACGCCAGCCCGTGGCCAAAACCACCGCGCCATAAATATCCCAATTGGTCCCCGAACCATTTTTCAGGCGGCAGGAAAATTCACCTGGACCACCTTCGGTGCGATCGACAATCGTGTCGAACAATACCGTGATATTGTCATCGTTCTCGACTTCGGCGATGAGGGCAGGGACGGGATTGTCTTCAGGCTCGCGGTACGGGGCATTTTCGGGAATGAATTTGCTCCATTTGCCAGCCCAGCCGCCCAGCTTGTCGGTCTTTTCAACAATCACCACTTGGGCACCGGTTTTGGAGGCTTCGCGCGCCGCTGTCAGGCCGGTGATACCACCGCCGACCACCAGTAGTTTCAAAGAGGTTGCGCCATCCCAATGAGCCTGGGGTGGCTCGGACTTGCGGGCCTGGGTAATGGCCATGCGCATATTATCGGTGGCCAGGGCCTGCGTGTCTTCGTTATTGGCGGGCTGTTGCCAGATCACCTGTTCACGCATATTGGCGCGAAACACCTGACCGCCGACCTCATTAAATTCCTGCACCATGACCCGCGGCGAACAACCAGCTACAATGGCTTGATTGACGTCGCCGCTTTTCATGTCGCTCTTGATCGTCTCCAGGCCCTTGCCGGAACAAAAGGCATCGGACTGTTTGACATTGGAGACCATCATGCCGCCGGTGATGGCTGTTTCCAGCGCATCCATATCCAGAGCATCCTTGATGCCGCAACCACCGCACAGATAGGCGGCGGGTTTGTGTTCGAAAACTTCTTCGCTCATAACTCTTTACCCTCTTATTAGTTACCGCGAACAGCTTGAATGGCCTTCAAGGCGCTAGCTGTTGCTGTTTGTGTTGATAGCGCAACGTCAAATGGACCACCGGCAACGCCAGCTGCGAACTGACCATTGTCACTGTCCGATCCATTGATGACGAAGCCATATTCGTCGCGTTCGGGGGCCGCTTCGAAATCTGTTTCGAGGGGCAGGCTAGGCTCCATGCCTGTGGCCAGAACGACGAGATCATAAGCTTCATCGTAAATTTCACGATCACCGATGGTATTTTCACCGTGGATCAAGGGGCGACCATCAGCACCAATGGTGATGTGACCGGGTTTTGATTTGATGAAATTGACTTTGGCGTCGCGTTTGACGCGCTCATAAAAGCTGCTCATCTTATCGTGGGCGCGAATGTCGATATAATAAATATCAACCTCCGCGTCGGGATATTGTTCACGCACATAAGCGGCATGCTTGAGGCTGGCGAGGCAGCAGATCATCGAGCAATAAGGCAGATGATTGATGTCGCGCGATCCGGCACACTGGATCATGGCGATGCGTTTGGGCTCTTTGCCATCCGATGGCTTGAGAATTTTGCCATTGGTTGGTCCATCTGGACTGGCGAGGCGTTCCATCTCAACATTATTGATGATGTCGGCACTATGACTGTAGCTGTAATGCTCCAGCTTGTTGCTGTCATATGGTGTCCAGCCGGTGGCCCAGATGATGGCTCCAACCGACAGATCGCCATCCGTAGCGGTGGCCTCAAGATCAACATGACCAGACGTACAGGCCTCCTTGATTTTGTCAGCATCATCGGTGCCGATGACGTCTGGTGACATCACATATTTCATGGGAAAGGCATGTTCGTGGGGCAGGTTGACCGCCTTGATCTGATCCATGCCGTAATTATATTCATTGTCGACGGTTGTCTCAACGGCATTGGAACAAGAGCCACAACCGTTGCAACCTTCGTCAATAAAACGCGGTGCGGTTTTGATTTTGACCTTGTAATCGCCCTTGGCGCCAGAAACGCCAACAACTTCTGTCATGGTCATGACTTTCAGATTGCGATTGTTTTTGATGCGCTGATAGTTGATCTCAAGACCACAAGAGGGGTGACAGAGTTTGGGGAAATAGCGATTCAGCCGCGTTACCCGCCCACCAAGATAGGAATTTTTTTCCAGCAGTATGACGTCATAACCGGTTTCAGCCGCTTCAATGGCAGCCGTGACACCAGCGATACCACCGCCGACCACAAGAATGGTCTGGCTGGTGGCGCCAAACAGGGCCTTGGAGGCCTTGTTAATGGTTTTAACCGCCGCCGCTTGCGCCGCGTCTCTTTCGGCTTTTTCAGCATCGGACAGCACACCAACGGGAGTGTCGTCTTCTTCCTCTTCGTCAGCTTTGTCGTCAGCTTTTGGTGCACTTGAAGCGGTTGCGCTGGACGTGCCGCCGCTTGCGCCGCCGCCCATGGAAGAGGCCGCGGCTGCGGCAGCTTCTCTGGCTTCACGCTCAAAGGCTGCAAATTCGTCTTCTTCTTCTGGCTCATCGCTCGCGGCAACAGGTTCAGCTGCGGGCTCCGCCTTTTTGGCGTTTTTGGCCATTTCTTCCTGGGCTTTGGCAGCCGCTTCTTTTGCTTCGCGTTCAAACGCCGCAAATTCGTCTTCCAGATCGTCGTCACCAGCCATGCAAAAAGCCTCCATCCTCATGGTGATCCATACTTCAAATTGCCAGACCCAATAGCGAGCTGACTGGTTATAAAGGGGATCGGTTTTGGTATTCTTTCCGCCAGACATAGCGCAAATTTTCATATCTGTAAATTTTCGAATGTTCAAATCTTCTGATTTTTTAATAAATGTCCCTAAAAAGCCGGGGGTTTGCATCAATGTTTGGCGCCGATAAGGGAGGTTCTAAGGGGAATAATGCGTCAATAAGGGCGGTTGGGGGGCTTGCAATAAAGCGCTGTGATGGATAAACGAAAGCAGCCCATCACATTATTTGAACCTGTCATGATCGACCATCTCGTCGGGTATCGGTGTGATCAGGGCCCGCAATTATGATAGTTACCTTAGAGGAAGATGCGATGATAAAGCCCCATGGCTCCGATGAACTCAATCCCCTGTTCGTCTCCGATCCTGCCGAAAACGAAAAACTGCAAAGCGAGGCAAATGGTCTCACATCAATCACTGTCAGTTCGGCCGCCGCTGCCAATGCGGTGATGCTGGGCGGTGGTTATTTCAACCCGCTGACCGGTTATATGAACAAGGCCGATACCTTGTCAGTTGCTCAAGGCATGAAAACCACCAACGGCCTGTTCTGGCCAACTCCGGTTGTCAACATGGTGCGTGACGCCGGTTCGATCAGTTCCGGGGACCGCATTGCCTTGAAAGATCCCAATGTCGATGGCAATCCGGTGATTGCCATTATGAATGTTGAAGCGGTTGAGGCTTTTTCCGATGAGGAAATGATGACCGTGGCTGAAAAGGTTTATGGTACCACCGACAAAGACCATCCCGGGGTTGGGGCGTTTTTGGCGGCTGGCAATGTGGCGCTTTCGGGCCCCATTCAGGTGCTCAACTATTCCTATTTCGAGAGTGATTTTGGCGATACCTACAAAACCGCCGTTGAAATTCGCGACGAGATCAAGGCGCGCGGCTGGAACAAGGTTGTGGCCTTCCAGACCCGTAACCCCATGCATCGTGCTCATGAAGAGCTGTGCCACATGGCCATGGACCGTCTTGATGCTGATGGCCTGGTCATTCACATGTTGCTGGGCAAGTTGAAAGCGGGCGATATTCCTGCTGATGTGCGCGATGCCTCGATCCGCAAGATGGTCGACATCTATTTCCCCGAAAACAGCGCCATGGTCACCGGCTATGGGTTCGATATGCTCTATGCCGGACCACGTGAAGCCGTACTGCATGCCGTGTTCCGCCAGAATATGGGGGCAACCCATCTGATCGTTGGTCGTGATCACGCAGGGGTTGGTGACTATTACACCGATTTTGGCGCTCAGGAAATTTTCGACGACGTGCCAGCCGGTGCTCTGGAACTGGAAATTTTCGCCGCTGACCACACGGCTTACTCGAAAAAACTCGATAAGGTCGTGATGATGCGCGAAGCCCCGGATCACAACAAGGAAGACTTCGTGCTTCTATCTGGCACCGCAGTGCGCGAAATGCTCGGCAATGGTGAAGCGCCGCCCAAAGAGTTTTCGCGCCCCGAAGTCGCGCAAATCCTGATGGACTATTATCAAGGCCTGAATGACTAAACTGAATTTGTCATCCCCGCGCAGGCGAGGATTCATACACAAGTCTTTCGATTGGGGGTTCATTCTCTCAATTGAGGGGCAAGGGAGTATGGACCCCAGCCCCCGCTGGGGTGACACATATCGAAATTTGAAGGGCGGGGCCGCATTGGTGGTCCCGCCCTTGTCATTGGGATTACCTCGCCAGAGGGAATTCGAGGCTCGAAATGCCAGGGGGAACATTCCAAGCCTCATATCGCCGGGGCTCATCTACTATTGGTCATGAATACCAACGACATAGCAGTCCACGCCGCCATCTGGCTCGGTCGATAATCCGCCACCGGCTTTGTCGCAACTGGCTTTAAGCTTTTTGATACAGGGCTTGTTTCCGCCAGGGCAGGTGTCTTTGACGCCTCCTCGTGAGGCCGACAGCTTGTTAGTATTACGGCGGCTACCGCGCCGTTTCGATCGCGTGTCTTTTCGGTCCGCGATCAATTGCAGCTGGTTGTTGCCAACGGATGCTCCCAGTTGCGAGGTGGCTGGACCCAATGACATGGCGCTGCCGATAGTGGTGCTCATCACGATGGCGATAGAGGTCAGTAAAATCTTGTAAATCATTGTCCACTCCTTTGAATTAAATAAGCATAAGCTTGAAGCCTATATTTATTTGTCGTTTCGACACTGGATCTGGTTCAATATAAAAACCAGTTCGCGCCGCTTTTGCACCTCAAGATACAGCGCAGCCCCCATGAAGATTGTTCGCATGGTTGAGTTTGGGCATGTCAATTCTAGCTCGTGTGAGGCTGGCCTGGCTGTTATTGGGGGGGGCGTTTGTCAGAAGGTGACTTTCGTGGTCATACCGACATTCCATAGGGAGGGTTCGAATTGAAATCATTGTTGTTTTTGTTTGCCACCTTGCTGCTGGTTGGTGTGGCACCTGTTTTTGCCCGGGCATGCGCAATGGGATTTTCGTTTCAGTTCAAGCCTCTTCCCGCGCATTTTGGCACTCAACCTACCTCATTAACATCATTCCTTGATCGGACATTTGCCGCGCGTGGCTGGTAATGGGCCAGTTCGCCCTTGATGATCAAAGCGTCAGAGCGGCCAGAAAATAGCGCGCGCATCGGACTGTCTATCGGGGCGCTGTCGCCGGATTTGCTGGGCGTCTATAAAGGCTTTTCGGTTTTTAAAATGAGCCTTGTGACGGTGATTGAATTTTCCGGGGAAAGAGAAGTGGCCAAGCGCCTGCCAGGCAAGGTCGGTATTGAAAAAATGCAGCAATTTGGCCCTTATACGGGTCGAACGAGTAAGGTTGCTGCAGGTATCGAAAAAATAGCCGATTTCAAGCTGTCGAAGCTGGCTCTGCCATTTGCCAAATTGCGGTTTCGGTCCATGGAGGCAACAGCTATTCGTTTGTTCGCCAGTTTTGTTCCCCGAGACAAAGGCGCCCCCGTGCAGATTGTTCGCGCTCCAAACAGTTGAATACAAGCGTGTCAAGCCCTTGTAAAAGCCTGTTTTATGTCTACGGTAACTGGCCGAAAAACCTGCGCCAAAGCTATCGCTATGAATAAGCCGCTATCTGATTCTTGGCTTTTCTGCTAACGCTCGGGTCATGACAAAATTTAACGGCTTTGATGAAGCGTTTTTTCAGTTTTTTATCGACCTTAAAGAACATAATACTCGCGAATGGTTGGCTGCGAACAAGCAGCGCTATGATCGCCAGGTGATTGAGCCGATTCTCGATTTTATCGAGGACATTGCCGAGTCGTTGGAGAAAATATCGCCCTGTTTTATCGCCAACCCGAAGAAGCACGGCGGCTCGATGTTTCGCATTTACCGTGATGTGCGGTTCGCTAAAGATAAGCGGCCCTATAAAGACAACGCTGCGATCCAATTTCGTCATATGAACGGGCGCGATGCTCATGCTCCAGGTTTTTATGTGCATCTGGAGCCCGGTAATATTCGCTATGGCGGCGGCGTCTGGATGCCTGCGTCCAGGCAGATCAAAAGCATCCGGCAAAGCATTGATAATGATCGGGCTGGCTGGAGCCGTGTTCGCAATAATAAAAAGCTCAACGCCATGTTTGGAGAGTTGCGCGGCGATCGTCTGAAGCGGCCGCCGCGCGGTTATGATGCCGATCATCCCCATATTGAGGATCTAAAACGCAAAAGCTTTTTCTTGATGCATGGCGCCACAACAACCAAGGCGGCGCGACGAGATTTCTTAACAGATGTCATCAATGGCTTTAAAGCCGCCAGCCCGCTGATGCGCTTCTTGTGCAAGGCGGTGGATGTGCCATATTAAAGTGCTTCCGACAAAAGTGGGCACCGGTTTTTCGATAAGAAGCACGGTAGAGCAAAGAGTGCTTCCGACAAAAGTGGGCACCGGTTTTTCGATAAGAAGCAGGTTACAATAAAGAACCAGGGAAGTAGTGAGAAAGGGAACAGCCATATGGCCAAGCACAGATATTTTACGCGTTCACCTGATGGGCGCGTTATGTATGGCTTTCAATCGATGCAAGGAGCCGAGACGGCGGCCAAAGAATATGGCAATGGCGCTTGTGTGGTGGATACACAGGCCCTGACATATGAGCCCATGGTGCAAATAGTCAAAGACGGGGAACTGGTCTATTTTGGCGTGTCGGGCTGGAACACCAACAAGCTCAATGACAGCGAAAACATGATCGAGGGTATCCGCAACGGCAATGTGGCGATCGTGCATGCCTATATCGAATGTGGGGCAGATGCGAGTTTTGTCGACAAGCATGGTGGCACGCCTTTGCACTGGGCGGCGGCACGTGGCAAAAAAGATATTGTGGAACTGCTTTTATCGCACGGGGCCAGCGCCAAGACCTGCGACGCGGATGGCGAGACGGCGCTCGACGTGGCCAAAGCCAAGAAGAAAGTTGAAATCATCGATTTATTGGAATGAAATTTTTGACTTTCATGGTGGGGGTTGGTTTGCGCCAACCGGACTGGCAATATTTGTGGCCAGGGAGGCGGTGTCAAAATTCCAGCAAGAGGGAATCAAAAGCCGCAATTGGTGACTCGCGTCCTTGCCATATTTGGAGCCAATAGCAGGCGCGCCGAGATATTCCATACAAGATTGGGTGAGCTTGAAGGTTTTTTGGGCGATCGCCAGCAATCTTTGTCACTTTCAAGATTTTCATGAGCACAAGCGTCGAACTGGCTGTCAGTGATGTCCGGTTTTTATAGCGGCCAAATGATATTTCGGCTTTCAGAAACGCTCCATGGCGCGCCAGTAAGCCGGCTTTCTCACTGTTAAAAAATAGCTTTAATCAATCAGATATATGATTTCGTATGAAAATATACGCGGCTTTGAAATTGCCGACCTCTTGAACAATAACGGCGCGATGACTAAGGCGAAAATGGTCATTGGCGAGGTCGATAAATATCTGCAATATAATTGCTTTTTAGAATTATTAAAAAACATAAATTAAAAAATTAGAATATTTGAAGGAGATGCAATTGAACTTGTCGTCAAAATGGTATACAAACCCGCACAGTCCAACTAATTGCGGCTCGGAGAGGGGCATGAAATCCCTTTCATTCTTATATCAATATAATCCACGAGGGCGAATGCCCACGACGAGGAGGAGGGAACCCAAGTATGCCTACTTTTGTTCACACTGACAAATGCGACGGTTGTAAAGGTGGTGAAGTCACCGCTTGTATGTATATCTGTCCAAATAACCTCATGAAGCTCGACACCGAGCGCATGAAAGCTTTCAATCAGGAACCTGAACAGTGCTGGGAATGCCAGTGCTGCGTGAAAGCTTGCCCACAGCAGGCCATCGAAGTCCGCGCTTTTGCTGACTGGGTTCCAATGGGCGGCGCTGTGATCCCACTGCGTACCGATAGTGCCATTATGTGGACTATCAAGTTCCGCGACGGAGCTGTTGAGCGCTACAAATTCCCGGTTCGCACAACGCCAGTTGGATCAATTGATCCCTATGGCAACAAGCCAGAGCCAGGTGATATCAATGGCCTCAACCTGTTCACCGAAGAGGTGATCTGCCAACAATCGCTTAACAACGACATTGTTGTGCTGGCTCGCTCTAACCGAGCGAGGCCAGCTGCAATGGAATATCAATATTGTGTAGCTGCATGACAGGGACGTCATGCATGCTGTAAAACTTGGAGGAATTTAATTATGGCTGGAACTTTTGGCGAGCCGGAAATCGTCGAAATCGATACCGACATCCTGTTCGTGGGTGGTGGTATGGCAGCTTGTGGCGCGGCTTATGAAGCTGTGCGCTGGGCTGGCGACGATCTTAAAATCACGCTCGTAGACAAAGCTGCTATGGATCGCTCTGGTGCGGTTGCCATGGGCCTGTCTGCTATTAACACCTATCTCGATGGCAAAACACCTGAGCAATATTGCCAGTATGTTGCTGCTGACCTGATGGGCATCACCCGTGATGACCTCGTCTATGATGTTGGTCGTCATGTGAATGATTCGGTTCATCTGTTTGAAGAATGGGGTTTGCCTGTTTGGAAAGAAATGGAAGACGGCAAGCGCGTTGATGGCGCAAGCTGGCAGTCCAAAGGTGGCAAACTGCTCAAAGATGGCGGCAAGCCCGTTCATTCCGGCGGCTGGCAGATCATGATCAATGGTGAAAGCTACAAGATGATTGTTGCGGAAGCTGCCAAGAAAGCTCTGGGGATGGAAAACATCTATGAGCGCGTCTTCATCGTTAAATATCTGCTCGACAAAAACAATCCAAACCGTATCGCCGGTGCTGTTGGTTTCTCAAACCGCGAAGACAAGATCTACGTCTTCAAGGCCAAAGCAATCCTCAACGTCTGTGGTGGTGCTGTGAACGTGTTCCGTCCTCGCTCAACAGGTGAAGGCATGGGCCGTGTTTGGTATCCTGTCTGGAACGCTGGTTCTACTTATGCCATGGCTTCCGAAGTCGGCGCCGAGCTGACCATGATGGAAAACCGCTTCGTTCCAACCCGTTTTAAAGACGGTTATGGTCCTGTGGGCGCCTGGTTCTTGCTCTTTAAATCAAAAGCAACCAACGCTTTTGGTGAAGACTATCTCGTCAAAAACGCTGCCATGCTCGAACAGTACGGACCTTACGACAAAGCTGTCGTGATCCCGTCTTGTCTTCGTAACCATGCGATGTTGAAAGAAATGAAAGACGGCAAAGGCCCGATCTTCATGGACACACCAACAGCGCTTGCGGCCCTTGCCGAGAAAATGGATCCAACCGAGTACAAGCATTTGATTGCTGAAGCCTGGGAAGATTTCCTCGACATGTGCATTGGACAGGCTGGCGTTTGGGCCGGTCTCAACATTCGCCCTGAGAAAAGCAAATCAGAGCTGATCCCAACCGAGCCTTATCTGCTTGGATCACATTCTGGTTGCTGCGGCATCTGGGTCTCTGGACCTTCCGATATCGCGCCTGCCGAATGGCAGTGGGGTTATGACCGCATGACAACTGTTGAAGGCTTGTTTACAGCTGGTGACGGTGTTGGCGCTTCTGGTCATAAATTCTCTTCAGGCTCACATGCTGAAGGTCGTATCGCTGGTAAGGCAATGGTCAAATATTGTCAGGATCACGCCGATTTCGCACCAGAATTTGACGGCACTGCGCAAGGCTTTGCTGACGAAATCTACAAGCCTGTTCGCACCTATATGGAGCATAAGGACAAGACCACTGCGGAAGATATCAACCCGCATTATATCACTCCTAAAATGTTCCAGATGCGTCTGCAGAAAATCATGGACGAGTATGTAGCTGGCGTTGCCACTTACTACCAGACCAACGGCATTATGCTGGAAGAAGGTTTGAAATATCTCGCCATGCTGAAAGAAGACAGTGAGAACATGCGCGCCAAAGATCTCCATGAGCTGATGCGTGCCTGGGAAAACTATCATCGTATGTGGACTGGTGAAGCGCATCTGCGTCACATCTTGTTCCGCGAAGAAAGTCGTTATCCTGGTTTCTATTACCGCTCTGACTTCCTCGACCTTGACGAAGAAAACTGGAAATGTTTCGTCAACTCGAAAGTCGATCCAAAGACCGGCGAATGGGAAATGATCAAACGTCCACATATCGATCTTGTGGAAAAAATCTACAAATAACACACGCGTGTGTTTGACTTGGCGGGGCTTGCCTTTGCCAGTGAGATAAGACAATTTAAAGGGCGCTGGTTTTTCCAGCGCCCTTTTTTGTTTGATGAATGAGCATCGGTTGTCAATGGCGAGGCCTCTCGAGCAATACGGATGCTTTCGATAATCCCCTCGCCGGGGGGCAGCTTATGCAGCTGGCACCAAAGGTCAGCCTTTGGAAACCGATTTTGCAAGGGGGGGATCAAGTGTTTGTGGAAAAATTTCGTACTGAGTGTGCTTGTATATCTGCACCAGCTTGCTTCTTGACACCCCGTCACACATATCCCCAAAATAAGATGAGGTGCAGGGGGTCATCCCCTGCCGCCCGCCGCGCAGACGATGAAACCTTGCCCCTTTCTGAAGGGATGGCGAAAATATTGGGAGATCAACATGTCTGAAACCGTGCAACGAACTGGCAAATGCCTGTGCGGGTCTGTCGAGATCAAAATCACCAAAGACCATCATCAGGTTGGCACATGTCATTGCGAGATGTGTCGCCGCTGGGCGAGTGGGCCCTATATGGCGGTGCATGTGGGCAAGGATATCGAGATCAGCGGCGAGGAGCATATCACCGCCTATCAATCATCCGACTGGGCCGAGCGCGCTTTTTGCAGCACTTGCGGAACCAATCTTTATTACAAGCTGCTGGGGCCGGGGGAATTCATGCTGTCAGCGGGATTGCTTGAGGACCAGAGTTCCCTCACTCTTACCAACCAGATTTTCATTGATGAAAAGCCGGGTTATTATGACCTTGCCGATGACACCAGTAAAATGACCGGCCCCGAAGTGTTTGCAGCCTATGCTCCAAAGGATGAGGACGCATAGGCGCATGGCACAAGCTCCACACTCGCGACAGCATAGCGCACTCTTTTAGCCATAGCACATGCCAAACAACTATCGTTTTCTCCCCCGTCGTGCTACATGCTATTGCAAATCACCAAATGAGGTGCAGGGGATCATCCCCTGCTTCCAGCTGAAAAGCTGCCCGCCTGGTAGAGAAGATTGGGCGGCGAGCGTTAGGCGCGTCAGCGGCCAATAGGCAATGAACGGAGTTAACGAGATGAGTGACGACAAGAAATCACTAAAAGATATTGACGAGCTGAAAAAAGAAACCATGCTTGAGCACGCCAATCGCCTCGACGAGGAAGACCGTGCGCGCCGCGAAGCTGAAAAAGACATGGATATGGATATTTTCGATGGGGTGCGCTCCAGTGATGGCAATCCGGTTCAGCCTGTTAAAATCAAATCGACAGACAATTTTTGCTTCAATTGTCACAAGGGCGTGTCTTGCTGGAATGTCTGCTGTCATGGTGCCGATATTACGCTGACACCCTTTGACATTATACGCCTGTCAAAAAACCTGACGATCAAGCCTGCGGAGTTTTTGCAGCTGTTCACGATACCTGCCATGTGGCACGGCGCCGATATGCCGGTGGCCAAGCTGCGCATGAGCGGCAAGGATGGCAAGGGAGCGTGCGTGTTCATGGATGAGGAAGAGGGCTGCACGGTCTATGAGGACCGTCCTGTTAATTGCCGCTATTACCCGCTTGGCATGGCCGCTGTACGCATGAAGGGCGCCGAGGGGCCCGAAGATTTCTTTTTCCTCGTCAAGGAAGATCATTGCCAGGGGCATGAAGAGCCAAAAGACCAGTCGGTTGGAGATTTCCGAAAAGAACAGGGGGTTGAAGCCTATGATGAGCAGAACCGGGGCTGGGTCGAAATCTTGATGAAAATGTCGAGCTGGAAAGTTATGGGCGGGCCGAATGGCACGGTTGTTCCCGACAAGACCAAGCAGATGTTTTTCATGGCTACAACCGATGTTGAAATGTTCCGCAAATTTGTTTTCGAGAGCAAGTTTTTGACCACCTATCTGATTGATCCCGAACTGGTGGAGGAGCTGCGCACGGACGATGAGCTATTGCTCAAACTAGGTTTTGACTGGATGAAAAATGTCCTGTCCAATGATCCAACCATCAAACTGCGCCAGGAAGTATTGAACGATGCCATTGGCAAGGCCCGTGTAGATCATCCGCGCGGAGCTGGCTAGATCCCCTGACTGGTGTATCCAAATAATCTGGCACTCCTTGCTTCCCCAGTTTATGGGATCTGGCGGGGAGTGCTTTTTATCGGCACTTTTCTGCGCTACAAGAACACAGGGGCAATTGCTGTCTTCAAGGAGCATGGAATGCTGAAGAATATGTTTGCTGGTTTGTGTGTCGTTCTGTTTTTGCTGGTTGGGGCCATTGCCGCAAGTGCGGCGGCGGTATCATTTGTCGAGATCGAAAAAGTCACGATTGATGTGCCTTTGTCCGTTGATGAAAAGACAAGGGCGGCGATCATTGACAAGCTGACCGGCCTGGCGCAACTCAGCTTTGTTTATCTCGACCTCTCGATCAATTTTTCGAGGCGCGGCGGCGGCACGGTTCCCTATATTTCGACCAGCGGTGTGAACGGGCTTGCCCGCGAAAACAAGGCGGCATGCGCTATGCCTCAAGCGTTGCCGATGGGGGCTGGCCGGGCCTATATTGTGGGGCCGATTGCCAATTATAATCACTTGCTATTGACGGTTTTCACAGGCGCGCGCGCGGCGTTTCCCTATCATGATGTGTCATGCGAATATGTGGCCAGTGGCGGCCATCAGCAATTTCGCATACGCGGCTTTTTTCACATTCTCAAAAATTCGATCCCTACCGCCATCTCCGTGCAATTGCGTCCCCTTACCCCGCCCTTTGAACAGGCTGCAAAAGTGCTGGCCAGATAGCCGCATAGGAGCGCCACTTATGACCGGACCGCTGTGGTGACGCCCAGCAAGATCAAACCAAAGCCCAGCGCATGATATAAAAACAGCTGTTCTCCCAGAAAAATGATGGCCAGAGCAGAGCCGAACAGGGGCACGAAATGCAAGAACATGCCCGCCTTGCCCGCTCCGATCAAGGTGACGCCTTTATTATAAAACAGGTAGGCCAGAATACTGGGAAATATCGAAATATAGGCGATGGCGGCAAGACTTTGCGGGGTGATCAGCAGCTGGCGTATGGTCAAGTGTTCCCAAGCGAAAAACGGGATATTGACAATGGCCCCAATCCAGAAGGTTGTCGCCAGAAAACTCACAGGATGGATATCGGGACGCTTGCGCAACAAGACAGTATAGAGGGCCCAGACCGACATGGCGGCAAGGATCCAGAAGTCACCCTTGTTGAGGGACAGAGCCAACAGATTGGTCAGCGTTGCCTTGCTTACAATGACCAGCACACCAGCCAGAGAAATGCCCACGCCAACGATCTGGCGGAGGCTGATTTTTACGCCAAATAGCAACAATGCCCCGAGCAAAATCAGCACGGGTCCAGCTGATTGCATAATCAGACCATTGAGAGCGGTGGTGTGATTGAGGCCGATATAGGCCAGCGAATTAAAACAACCTACTCCCAGCACGCCAAGCACGAAAATCGTCCCGAAATTTTGCTTGATGGTGGGCCAGTCGTGGCGCAATTGGTGCAGGGCAAAAGGCGTAAAAATCAGCGCTGCGAGGAGCCAGCGCACGGTGGCCATGGCAAAAGGCGGGATGGCTTCATGCATACCGCGGCCGATCACGAAATTGCCTGCCCAAAACAGCGCAGTAAGGGTTAAAAGTAGCGTTGCATTGGCAAAAAAGGCGTTAAAAAGGGGTCGAAGCACGGTAGCTCACTTTTATTGGTTCGAACGTATTTTTCGCTTGATACAGGGACTTTTTTAGCGTTTGCAAGGGCTTAGCGATCGCTATTTCCATCATTTAGAGGCCTGCTTGTTTGCTGTAGACTGATTTTTCCTCATTACCACTATCATTGCTAGAATTTATCACTTTATTGGACCATCAAGTGGCAATATAGCGTATAATTGCGGACAGGGAATCAAAAGCGGTCTGCCCGATTGAGCGGGCATTGACCAAGCTCCCTAAAAGGTACCCACCCGTAATTTTCGTTTACCTTTTTACTGTCGTGACACTCGCTATTGTGCGAGACAATTCTGGTCGAAGGAGACCTTGGTGGCCAAGGAAATTCGAGGAAAAAAAACGACGGTTCGCAAACGCGTCAGGAAGCCTGTTAAGGCTGCTCGCGTGACCAGACGTCCGCGCAAAACCACGAAAAAACAAGAGGCGGAACAACAAATCGCTTCCTCGACCAGTCTTGCCTATTTGAGCAAAGCCGACTTGCGTCGCCATATTCATGAAGGCCTTAAGCCCTATCAGCATCTTGCCGATCAGGCCGGCATGAACTTCTTGTCCTATCTTATCGCCCTGGCGGTTGAAGAAGCCAGTAGCGAGATGGAAAAGAAATAGCGGTACTCTTGTGTGCTCATGCTTGATGACTATCTGAAAATCAGAGTGATGGATGCAAGCAGGGCGCTGGCCATTGTCAGATTGAAAATTCTCAACGCTTTGGCTGATTTTAGCAGGTGACCGATGGCGGTCCCAAACAGGCACCAGGTGGTAGTCGAGCCAAAAGAGACCAGCAGGGCAACGGTTGTCAGCAGCAACATTTCCGTAAAGAAATCGCCCTGGGGTGTGGTGAATATTGACAGCGTTGACAGGGCAAAAATCACGGCCTTTGGATTGATCCATTGAAACAGAGCAGCTTCGATAAAGTTCAAGGGGTGGCTGGTGCTTTTGGCCTTGCCCAGGCTGCTTGATGTGGCGATGCGAATGGCCAGATAGACCATATAGATGGCGCCGGCATAGCGTAGAAATTTGTGCAGCGCGGGCCAGGCGTCAAAAACCTGTACGAGACCAAGCGACATGGCTACGAGCATGGCGGGGAAGCCAAGCGTCACTCCCATCATGTGGGGGAGGGATCGCCAATAGCCAAAATTGGCCCCCGATGCTGTGAGCATCAGATTGTTGGGTCCCGGGGTGAAGGCTGCCGAGGCTGAAAACAGCAGCAAAGCCTGTAGATTTTGTTCCATCTATCACTCAGTAGGGCAGATCGGCTTTGGCTGCAATGCTTATTCAAGCGGCGTTTTGTTCGGGAGATTGATCGCTATTACTCGTGTTAAGCGGGAAAGTGCAGCTCACCGCCGTGCCATGATCAACCTGACTGACGATCGTCAGCTCGCCGCCATGAAGCTCCATCAAAGATCGTGAAATTGCCAGTCCAAGGCCCGTACCGCTATGGCTTTTTGTAAACTGGTTTTCGACCTGCTCGAAGGGATGGCCAAGTTTGGGAATTTGATCATCTGGAATACCGATCCCGGTATCTTTGATGGTCAGCAGCAGATGATCTTGTTGTTGAGAGGCAAGGATGGTCACATCGCCCTTGTCGGGTGTGAATTTAATGGCGTTTGACAACAGGTTCAAAATAATCTGTTTCAGCGCGCGTCGATCCAAACGGCAAGCAAGCTCCGCCGGGCCGCTATAGGACAGGCGGATATGCTTGGTATCGGCGATGCCGGTCACCAGGCGGAGGCATTCGTCAAAAATTTCACAGATGTCGCCATGTTCAAAGTTGAGATCAACTTTGCCAGCTTCGATGCGCGACATATCTAAAATATCATTGATGACCTCAAGCAAAAAACGACCGCTTTCATGAATGTCCCGCGAATATTCGGCATATTTTTGTTCGGTCATATTGCCAAACAATCCATGCTGCATAATTTCGGAAAAACCGATCACGGCATTGAGCGGCGTGCGCAACTCGTGAGAAATATTGGCCAGAAATTCGGATTTGGCATGATTGGCCGCCTCGGCCCGATTGCGCTCATTGGAATATTTTTCCGACAGCTCAACAAGAATTTGTTTCTGCCGCTCAAGTTCGCGCCTGCTTTCGCGCAGATCACTGACGGATGCGCGCAATTGCTTTTCATTCTCAATGATTTTTTGTGCGCTCTTTTTCAGCACGGTAATATCGGTGCCAACGCTGACCGTGCCGCCTTCCAGGGTCTTGCTCTCATTGACATGAAGCCAGCGGCCATCCGACATTAACAACTCAAAACTGGTGCTATCGAGTGTCTGGTTGGCGGGTTTTTCAATCACAGTACTGCGCACGGGTTTCGTTCCCATGCTCATGACCAGTCGCCTTGACATGCCGGGTACAAGCCCCACATCGACCAGACCAAAAAACTCGCGAAAGCGCGCATTGCAGGTGACAAGATCGTTCTTGCTATCCCACAAGGCAAAGCTGTCGGGCAGGGCTTCTACCGCATTGGCCAGACGATCGGTCTCGACCTCGGCGATTTTGCCCAGTCGGGTTTTTAGTTGAGTATAAAGCTTGAACCATCCCCCAATGGCAAGCTTGCTGTGAAATGATGAACCACCATTTCGCTCCGCCGTACGCATTACGGCTTGGCGGCGAGCTTTTTTTGCTCGCACCATTATGTTTATCCCCCTAAGAATGGCTCACAATTTGTTGCAGAACGAGACTGTTCTTGAGGATTATACGCCCTCGATAATGGAGCCATGAAACGAATCGGTAGAGTCATAGTGAATCCAAAATCGGTGAACTGTCCACATTTAAATCTTACCAAAAAGTAAACGCATCAAGCACTGTGATCTTATTGAATCACTTTTGTGATGATCTCATATGTGTCGGGAGACAGGTTTTTGTGGCTGGCAAGCTCATCAAGAACGGCCTTGAGCTTGTCGCGGCGCGCTGGCTCGAGGATCTTCCAGCTCTTGAACGAGCCTGCCAGACGAGAGGCCATTTGCGGGTTAAAGCGGTCGATTTCAAGGATGTTGCGGGCGATGAATTCATAGCCGCGTCCATCAGCGCGATTAAACTGGACGGGATTACCCATGGCAAAAGCGCCGATCACAGCGCGCACCTTGTTGGGATTTTTTAGCGAAAAGAGCTTGTTTTCCATCAAGGTTTCAATACGCTCAAGGACGTCATCTTGGGGGGATATAGCTTGCAGGGAAAACCATTTGTCGATCACCAGATGATCGTCTTGCCATTGTTCAAAGAACTCATCAAAGGCCTGTTGGCGCTCGGGGCCATCGGTTTGAGCAAGAGTGGCAAGTGCCGTTGCCTTTTCGGTCATATTGCTGGCGTTTTGGAAATGCTTGTAGAGGCGCGCGATATCTTCCACCTTGTCGGTCGCTGCAAGCAGGCCAAGAGCGGCGTGACGCAAGGCCCGCTTGGCAGAGTTTAGCGCATCAGGGTTAAAGGGGCCAGAGACATCAGTATTCTCATAGATCTGCGTCAGTGGATCGCGCAATTGCTCGCCAATATTGGATAGCAGTTGTTTGCGCACCTTATATATCATGGAATGGTCGACATTTTCGCCAAGTTCGCGGGCCACGTCATTGGTGCCGGGAAACGCCAGCAGCTCGGGAGTAAACAAGGGGTCAAGCTGCTCTTGCGAGAGGGCGATTGCAAGCGCCTCTCCAAGTTGCCGGCCTTCATTTGGCTGCTGGTTATTTTGAACGGCATTGACATTGGCGCGTAGCGTTCGCAGCATATAGGTCTGGGCAACCTGCCAGCGGTTGAAACGGTCACTGTCATGGCGCAAAAGGAATAACAGATCATCGTCATTATAGTCTGTTTTAAGCGTCACGGGGGCAGAAAAATTACGCAGCAGGGATAGGGTCGGGCGTGTTGCGATATTGGTAAAGGTGGCGCTTTGCTCAAACTCCTTGATGTGCAGCAGCCCATCTGTAAGCTCGCCGCCATCCTCAAGGATCAGGGGCAGGTCGGCACCATTATCGCCAAGCAAACCGATTTTGAGGGGGATATGCTGGGCTTTCTTGTTCTTTTGCCCAGGGCTTGGTGAGAGCATTTGCGTGACGTTGAGGGTTGCGGTTTTGGAGTTTTCATCATGCTCAAGTGAGCAGACAAGTTCGGGTGTTCCCGCTTGTGAATACCACAGCATGAATTGCTCAAGATCTATATCGCAGGCCTCTTCGAAGCATTTGATGAACTGTTCCACAGTCGCGGCCTCGCCATCATGGCGGTCAAAATACAGATCCATGCCTTTGCGAAAGCCTTGTTCCCCCAGCATGGTGTGGATCATGCGGACGACCTCTGCCCCCTTGCTATAGACGGTGGAGGTGTAAAAATTATTGATCTCGATGAAATGATCCGGGCGCACGGGGTGGGCAAGCGGCCCTGCGTCTTCGGGAAACTGAAAACTACGCAATCCGCGCACATCCATGATGCGTTGGCTGGGGCGGTCACGTTCATCAGATGAAAATTCCTGATCGCGAAAAACCGTCAAACCTTCTTTGAGACAGAGCTGAAACCAGTCGCGGCAGGTAATCCTGTTGCCAGTCCAGTTGTGGAAATATTCATGGGCAATGACGCCTTCAATGGCGGCGTAATCATTGTCAGTGGCCGTATCAGGGCGGGCCAGGATCAGCTTGTCATTAAAGATATTGAGACCTTTGTTCTCCATTGCACCCATATTGAAATCAGAAACGGCAACAATCATGAACAGATCGAGATCATATTCGCGGCCAAAGCGCGTCTCGTCCCATTTCATGGAGCGTTTGAGACAATCCATGGCCCATTCACAACGGTCCTCTTTGCCCGGCTCCACATAGATATGCAAGTCCCCCTCTCGTCCCGACATGGTGACAAAACTGTCTTTGACAACCGCCAGCTGGCCCCCCACCATGGCGAACAGATAAGAGGGCTTGGGGAAGGGGTCTTCCCAGAAAACAAAATGTTTGTTGCCATCCTTGCTTTCTCCTTGTCCAACCAGATTGCCATTGGCAAGCAGAACGGGAGCCTGTTTTTTGTCCGCTTCCAGACGCACGCGGTAACGCGACAGGACATCGGGGCGGTCGATAAACCAGGTGATGCGGCGAAAGCCCTCGGCTTCACATTGGGTGCAGTAAATATCGCTGGAGCGGTACAGCCCCGACAACGCCTTGTTGTTTTGCGGGTTGCAAATGCTTGACGTGATGAGGGTGAAGCTGGCGGAAGGGGGGATCAGCATATCGGCGGCCGAGGAGGTGATCGTCAGCTTGTTATTGTCGATCGAATAAGCCTCGTCTTTCAAAGACCTCGCATCAATGGCGATTTCTTTCAGCTCGATATTTTCCCCATCAAGCACCAGCGCGGCTGACTTATCGGGATGAGCGGGGTTGCGCCGCATGGTCAAGCGAGCGGCAACGGTCGTTGCGGTTGGGTGCAGTTTGATATCAAGATCGACCGTTTCGATTAAAAAGGCGGGGACCTGATAGTCCTTGAGATAGATCGTCTCGGGTTTCTTGTCTGCGCCAGCTTGATCGATTGTCATTTGCCATTCCTCAAAAAAATAAGAGCACCATATCGCTAGATATAGTGCTCTTTACGCAAAACATGTTGGCTTGCAAACAGTTTGTGCCTGAAATAAAGGAGGAAAGCTTGACACATTGGCCCCAAAGGGCTTATTCGACCTGGGCCAGAACCTTTTGCGCAAGGCGGGCAATCTGCACGGTGGATTCTGGCAGATTTTCTTCCTGACCGTTGATGTCTTCAATAAATTGATAGAGCTGGGCCGCTATCATGGGCGCTTTGGTCAGCAATCGGGCCTGGCGTTGAATGAGGTCTGGATCACGATCATATTCGGCACCAGGAACCCGCCAGCCGCCCCAGTCACGATCCGTGGTCACCACAACAGGATGGGTGCCAGGATAAGGATGGTGTCCGCAATCTCGTGAGCTTTTCCATTTGTTTTGTGCCCGCACAATGTGCCAGGTCTTGTTTTCGTCCGATTTTATGCCAGCGGGGGTGCCCGGCGCTTCAAGATCGGTTTCATCGACGTCGAGTTCATCTTGACTGAAATCGCGGCCCATCCCGACATCATAATGGATTTTAATCGGCTCTTCGATGCCCTGAACCCATTTGGGAATGATATTTTCTACAAATCCCCAGGTGCCAACGGGTTTGACGAATACGCGTTGAGCTTTATGGTATCTTGCTTTAGCCACTTGTTTTTATCTCATCCCGTTTGATGACAATTTGACGAATTTGTTTAAGAAGGTACGTTGAGGTCGTTAATTTCTAGTTTATGCGATAGTCAAAATGAAAAAAATCAGCATACACCAGTTTTCCGTTGCCCCGATGATGGATTGGACGGACCGGCATTGCCGTGCCTTTATGCGTTTGGCGACGAAACGGGCGGTTCTTTATACCGAAATGCTGCATGCGCGCGCGCTCATTCATGGCAAGCGTGAGCAATTGCTGGGATTTCCATCGGACCAGTCGCCACTGGTTTTGCAGCTGGGTGGCAGTGAGCCGGGCGATTTGGCACTGGCGGCGAAAATTGGCGAAGATTACGGCTATGATGAGATAAACCTCAATGTGGGGTGCCCCTCGGAACGTGTGCAATCAGGAAATTTTGGTGCCGCCTTGATGCTGGAGCCAGATTTGACGGCACGACTGGTGGCCGCCATGCGTGAAGCGGTGTCAATTCCCGTCACGGTCAAATGCCGCATCGGCGTTGATGAGCAGGACACCGAACAAGATCTGGACCGCTTTATTGATGTCGTCGCGCAAGCAGGGTGCGAGCATTTTATTGTACATGCGCGCAAGGCCTGGCTTAGTGGCTTAAGCCCAAAAGATAATCGCGAGATACCACCGCTTGATTATCAGCGGGTCTATCGGTTGAAACAAAGACGCCCCGATCTGCATATTTGCATCAATGGCGGCATTGAAACACTGGATCAATGTGCGCAGCATGGCAAAATGCTGGATGGGTCGATGCTGGGGCGCGCCGCCTATCACAATCCCTATATTCTGGCGCACGTCGATCGCCACATCTATGGAGCTGATACGGCCTCCCTGACACGAGCACAAATCGTCGAGGCGATGATCCCCTATATTGAGGATGAGCTGGCTAAAGGGGTGCGTTTACCCTCCATTACCCGTCATATGATGGGGCTGTATCTCCACCAGCCCGGCGCGCGGCATGGGCGGCGCTATTTGAGCATCGAGGCTTGCAAAGACGGGGCGGGGGCGCGTGTGGTGCTTGAGGCAATGGCCCTGGTTGAAAACATGCGGGAGGAGGCGGCATGTCGGGTGAGTTGATGTCGCAATTGCTACACCTGGCCCCGTTCGCGCTGACCTTGCTGCTTGCGGGCCTGATCGCGGGAGGCATTGGCGGATTGTTCGGCGTTGGCGGCGGCGCGGTGCTGGTGCCGGTTCTGTATCAGTTTTTTATCTTTCTGGATGTCGACGCCGCAGTGCGCATGCAATTGGCGGTCGGCACCTCGCTCGGCATTATTGTGCCAACCTCTATTCGTTCGTATCAAAGCCACCTCAAGCATGACGCGGTTGATGTGCCTTACTTGCGCAAAATGGCGCTTTGGGTTTTCATCGGGGTGGGGGCCGGTTCTTTGGTGGCGATTATCATCTCGGGGGCGCAGTTGCGGGCCCTGTTTGCGGTCCTTGCCATGGCGATGGCGCTGAAGATGACCTTTGGGCGCAGTGATTTTCAGATTTGGGATGACTTCCCTCCCGCGCCGCTTTTTCAGGGGCTGGGGACGGCCATGGGATTTTTCTCGGTATTGATGGGGATTGGCGGCGGCGTCTTCAATAATATTTTGATGACCTTGTTTGGCCGCTCCATACACAGGGCCGTTGCCACATCGTCCGGGATGGGCGTGTTGATTGCGGTGCCAGGGGCCATCGGCTTTGTGCTGGCGGGGCAAGGGGTGGAAAATCTGCCGGCCTATTCCTTTGGTTACGTCAATCTACTGGGGGTTTTGATGGTGATACCAGCCAGTATTTTTGCCGCTCCCTATGGGGCGCGCCTGGCGCACAAATTATCCAAACAGATGCTGCAAAAGAGCTTTGCCGCCTTCTTGATGGTGGTGTCGTTGCGCTTCTTCTACAGTCTTTTAACCTGATCACTGGAGCGCGTGACTTTTGGCTCAAGAGCGACTAGCATAGCGTGCATGCGAGAGTGAACTTCAATAATAAAAAGGATGTCATGATGAAACTGTTACCATCACTGGTTCTGGCGGGTTTTTGCGTATTGGCGTTTATGGCTCCTGTGGCCACAGCGCAGGCTGATGATCAGCAAAAACTCGAGACATTTTTGAAGGACAAGCAATTGCCAAACGTATCGGCCCCCGTTGAGCTGCCAAGCGTAGAGGCGATCAGGGATGCCAATGGCCTTTATACCCAAAAATGGGTGGGCGAATCCTTTCTCGATCTGCGAGAGGATCTTGCTGATGCCACCAAAGCGGGCAAGCGTCTGCTTGTGGTTTTTGAGCAAAAGGGCTGCATCTATTGCAAAAAATTCCATACCGAGATTTTGTCGAAAAAATATATCAACGATTATGTGCGCGATAATTTCGTGCTGTTGCAGATCAATCTGTGGGGCGACAAGGAAGTCATTGATTTTGACGGCACGCCGGTCACAGAGAAAAAACTGGCCGGTCGCTGGGGAGTGGTGAACACGCCAACGGCCTTTTTCATGCCGGAAAAAGTGGCCAAGGATAGCAAGAAATCGGGTCGCCAACTGGCTGTCTTTCCGGCCTTTTTCCCTGGTGCCTTTGGCCCTCTTACGACCTTTGATACGTTTACCTGGGTCAAAATCAAAGGCTATGAGACCGGCCTTGGCTTTCAGCGCTTTCATATTCGCCGCTTGAAAGAGCGCGGGCTCGGCTAGAGGTTTTCCTGGAAACCCCTTTGCAGGAAGACGCAACGGGCTCATTTTCGACCGGTATTTCGGCTTTTGCGCGCCGTTCACCACAAGTGTGCCGCAATGGTTGCGCAAGATTTGTAAAAAAGACTATACTGGCCCCAACCGGTGGGGGTCATCGGCAATATCCACGCAACGATCAGGCGTTTGATGAAATCATCAATACAAAAAGCGCAACAGCTTTTGCAACGAGTTGGCTCAATAAGTTCAAGCAGAACACATTTTGTCGCGACTATAGGGCGTGTTGATCGGCATAAACCGCAATTCAAAGGACGATTAAAAAGTAATGCAGACCATGACAGATGGTGTCGTGAGCAAGGGAGCTGTTATGAATAGCGTCTCTAACTCAAAGCTGGCGCACCCCGGCGGAAAATCAGCAAACCTCGTTGATTTTATCACCACATGCCTTGATGACAGCAAGGGAGAAGACATCGTTACGATTGATCTCGAAGGTAAAACGGCCATCGCTGATGCGATGATTATTGCCTCGGGGCGCTCCAGGCGTCATGTGGGAGCGCTGGCCGACAAGCTGATCAAAGTGCTCAAGGAGCAGGGGCATCAAAGGGTCAAAGTCGAAGGACAGTCCACCGGCGAGTGGGTTCTGCTCGATGCGGGAGATGTCATCGTCCATATCTTTCAGCCTGAAATACGCGATTTCTATAATCTTGAAAAAATGTGGTCGGCTGAACGCCCGGATGTGGGACCGATCTAGTGGGCTGCACCACTTTATATGCAGGGTTTCGTGAACTACGAGAGGACTGGGTATGATTTATGTGCGGCACCCACCGGCTCCCGCGACAAGTTTGGGAGCTGCAGCGAGCAAACGCAGAGCCGGGGTCCAGGGGCCACGCTTCTTGCCCTTTCGATGGTTTGCCACCCGCCGCCCTGGATCCCGGGGCAAGCCCGGGAAGCGTCAGGTTTAGGGGTTGAAACAAATTGCGATACCCATCAATTTAAGAGAGGCAGACCACTAGGTCCAAAATTCCTCTGTCGGGTACATTTCATGGATATCAATTTTCTTGCAGTGGGCCGCCTGAAAGGCCCGGAACAAGAATTATGCGACCGCTATTTGTCGAGGATTGGCTCGATAGGCCGCTCATTGGGCATTGCTAAATGTTCATTTGAGGTGATCAATGAAGCGCGGGCCGGTTCTGTCGGCGTGCGCAAAAAACAAGAGTCAGAGGCTCTTTTGAAGAAAATATCTGACAAAACCGTGCTGGTTGCGCTCGATGAGCACGGCAAATCTCTCAGGTCTGAAAAATTCGCCAGCCAGATTGCCCGGTTTCGTGACAGGGGAGTGCCTGGACTGGTGTTCGTGCTTGGGGGGCCAGATGGGCATGGCGAGGGCGTCTTGCAGCGGGCCGAACTTACGCTCTCCTTGTCAGCTATGACCATGCCTCACGGCCTCGCCAGAGCAGTTCTTTGCGAGCAGGTCTACCGGGCTTTGACCATTCTTGCCAATCACCCCTATCATCGCAATTAGGGTCCCTTTGGCATCTTACTAATATCTTCATGGGGCCATTTTTTCGACCCCATTAAGTTGTTCATACAGTTGGGTGTATAGTGAAACGGGTGATGCCGTGAAAATCAGTTTGATGGCCGATAGTGAGAACAGCTTGTGACGAATGGACAAAACAGCTCTGGTCAGTTGGCAGGCGCCTTGGCGCTTGTAGCTGGCCTTGTTATGCTGTCAGCCCCCGTGCTCATCACTGGCAATGCGATTGCTGCGACAGAACTCGAAAACAAGGCGGAAAAGGCCAGGAAACGGCTGCAGCGCTATCAACAGCAACTCAAAAGAACCAGAGCCCGCCAGAAAGGTGTCGAGCACAATCTCTCCATCCTTGATGAAGAGCGCACCCGTCTCAACAAATTGCTGATCGGTACGGCCAGTCGTATTCAAGATGGGGAGGGCATGCTGTCGCGGATTGAATTGCGGCTTGGGGAGCTGTCAACCGATGAGCAAAAAATCCGCACGACGCTGGCCCGGCGCCATGGCAAGATCGCCACGCTGCTGGCCTCCATGCAAAGAATTGGCCGCCAGCCGCCCCCGGTTATCTTTACGCAAAGAGCAGATGCCTTGAAAATGGTGCGCAGCGCCATGCTATTGCGCTCGCTCTATCCACAGTTAAAAAGCCAGGCCGATGAGCTGGCGACAAAGCTCACAACGCTGGTGCGTGTGTCGGCCAATATTCGCTCCGAGCGCAATCGCTTGAAGAAACAAAGCTCCATGCTGACCTCCAACAGGGTCAGCATCAAGCGCTTGATGTCAGAAAAAAAGGCCCGCCTCGCGGCCCGTAAAAGCCAGTTGGTGAATTTGCGCAATGTGGCGAAACTGCATATCAAGAGCGTCAGTTCGCTCTCAGAGTTGATTGGCAAATTGAATAAAGAAATTGCCAAAAACAGCCGACTTGGGCAATATGAGAAAAAGCTGGCGGCTGGTAAAGTCGGTAAGCGCAACAAGAAACTGGCTTTTTTGAATCCAGGGCGCATCGAACCGGCCGTGGCCTTTTCCAAAACCCGCGGGGTACTGCCCCTGCCGGTGTCAGGGAAAAAAATTCGATCCTTTGGTGACAACAACAAAATTGGATCAAGTTCCAAAGGTATGGTTTTTGAAACGAGGGCCAATGCGCAAGTGACGGCGCCCTCGGATGGTTGGATTGTTTATGCAGGAAAGTTCCGCAGATATGGGAACCTCTTGATCATCAATGCAGGTGGAGGCTATCATATACTTCTGGCTGGCATGGAACGCATCGATGCGACCCTTGGGCAATTTGTACTGGCAGGAGAGCCAGTCGCCGTTATGGGCGCAACAAAGGATAGTGGCCAAAACAAACGAGTGACAACGCGCGACAGTTTTACAAACAAGGTTCTTGCAAAAGTTGTGGGGATTGGTCGAAATAAATTGGCTGGTAAAGCGTTGCCAACACTCTATATTGAATTTCGTAAGAAAGGCCGGCCGATCAACCCGGATCCCTGGTGGAGCAAAGCCACCGGCAAAGCTGGCAAAGAAAAGGTATAAAAATTATGCGGAAAACCGATTTTGCATTTTGGGTGTTCATGGCGATGGCGATGCTGGCCGCCGCGACCGCGGTGCTGAATATGATGCGCAGCCACTCGGCGACGGCTGCAAATACCGAAATTTATCGACAGCTGGATCTGTTTGGTCAGGTGCTGGAACGCGTGCGTTCCGACTATGTTGAGAAACCTGACGACAAGAAACTGATCGAAACGGCCATCAATGGCATGTTGAGTTCTCTTGACCCTCATTCCTCCTTTCTCAATGCCAAGCATTTTGAAGATATGCAGGTGCAGACCAGAGGGGAATTTGGCGGCCTTGGCATTGAAGTGACCATGGAAAATGGCATCGTTAAGGTGGTATCACCGATTGACGATACCCCGGCTTCGCGCGCTGGTATTTTGTCTGGCGACCTGATTACCCATCTGGATGGTGAAGGGATCACCGGCCTGTCGCTTGGGGAAGCTGTTGACAAAATGCGCGGTCCCATCAACACGCCCCTGACCCTGACCATTGTCAGAAAAGGCAAGGATGACACGTTCGATGTCAAAGTCGTGCGCGACAAAATCCGCATCAATCCTGTCAAGCATCGTGTGGAAGGGGATATTGGCTATGTCCGTATCACCACCTTTAACGAGCAGACAACCGATATGCTGAAAGCGGCTATTCGCAATATCAACAAGGAAATCGGTTCCAAAATCAAAGGCTATATTGTCGATCTTCGCAACAATCCAGGCGGTCTTCTTGATCAGGCCATTGATGTCTCGGATGTGTTCCTTGAAAAAGGCGCCATCGTCTTGACGCGGGGCCGTAATATCGAAGAAACCCAACGGGCCAATGCCCATGCCGGTGATTTGACCAAAGGTGGTAAAATCGTCGTATTGATCAATGGCGGGTCCGCATCGGCGTCCGAGATTGTTGCGGGCGCATTGCAAGATCACAAGCGTGCCACCATTGTCGGCACCAGATCATTTGGCAAGGGATCGGTGCAGACCATTGTGCCACTTGGTTCAAACGGCGCGATCCGCCTGACGACGGCTCGTTACTATACGCCCTCAAATCGCTCCATCCAGGCCAAGGGGATCAAGCCCGATTACAAGGTTGTGCAACCTTTGCCTGAAGAGCTGGCGAAAAGAAATATCAAGCCTCGCGGTGAAGCAAGCCTGCGCGGTCATCTTAAAAACAGTGGCATTGAGAAAGAGGAAAGCGGCTCACAATCTTATGTTCCCAAAGATCGGGCAAAAGATACGCAGTTGAAATTTGCCCTCGATTTTTTGCATGGTGTCAAAATGAAAGAGACCGTAAAAAGCGATGCCGCTGGCGCACTAAAAAAGACCATTGCAAACTAGAGGACTGCCAGGAAAAGTGGGTACCGGGTTTCGGGTAAGAAGCGCGATAAAACAAAGAGCCAGGGGCTTGCATTGAGCCAACCTAAAGCGGAAAGTCCCTGGCATTGCTTTTAAAACTAGTCTGTTTCCAAAAGATCATGTTGGAGCTGGCAGGGTATGAGTTGTTCAGGCGTACATGTAAATGTGCGCCTGTTCGCGTTTTGGGTTATGGTTTTGGTGATTCGGTCAGGGGCTGGGAGAATTGTGGGAATGAAAGCTTTAGGTGGGACAGCAATGCTGGTTCTGGCACTATTCCTGGGCGTTTTCGTCTGGGCGCTGGGAAATGGCACGCCCCTGTCAGGGGAGCCAACCGCTCTCATGCAGATTAACAAAGGGGCAACGCCACTAAAACTGGCTCGCTCCGGGGCCAATTCTCGTCCAATCGCTCCAGAATTTAGCGGCGGTCAGGTGCAGGTCGTGCTTGATGTGACACTAGGGACCTCGCAACGGCGCCCAAAACCAAGGGACCAGAAGTCAAGTGACGGGCTGCTCGAGCAAAGCAAATTTGGCCCCTTGCCCAAGCGCTCACTAGATGGGCGTAGTCCGGCTCGCGCGTATGCTCGCACCGTTCTTGTCCCCCGGGATACTCTGCCGCGCATTGCTATTCTGGTGACCGGCCTTGGGCTCAATCAAAGATTGTCGGAGCGGGCCGTGCAAAAACTGCCGCCGCAAATTTCACTGGCGTTTTCGGCCTATGGTCGGCGGCTGCCAAGGCTGATCGGCCAAGCGCAAAATCGGGGCCACGAGCTTATGTTGCAAGTGCCGATGGAGCCCCTCGATTACCCCGAAAGCGATACCGGCCCGCAAACCTTGCTGGTCGCTCATAGTGCCAAGGAAAACCGCCCCCGTCTGCATTGGTCACTGGGCCGGTTTACGGGTTATTTTGGGGTGGTGAATAATAAAGGTGGCCGTTTTTTAGCAAATAGCAAAGCGGCTGATGGATTGTTTCAGGAATTGCAGCGCCGTGGGCTGGTTTTCTTTCGCGAGAACGCGGGGGGCAATAATGGTCTTTCTCGGCTCGCTGCGCGCGTCGGGCTGGGATATTCTCAAGCAAATCTGCATTTAGACAGGAAACCCAGCGAGCCTGCCATCAAGCTGGCATTGCAAAAACTTGAAGCAACCGCAAGACGCTCGGGATTTGCCATCGGGGTGGCCCACATGCATCCCGTTTCCATCAATGTGATCAGCGAATGGGCCAAAAGGCTTGAAAGCCGGGGCTTTCATCTGGTGCCAGTGTCAACGGCTTATGGGACATCGCGGTCATGACAAGCGCCAGCGATCTTCCTTACCGCGCCTGTGTTGGTATTTTGCTGCTCAATCAATCGAACAAGGTGTGGATTGGTCGTCGGATCGCCAAGTGGGACGGGGATGGCTCGCAAAAAATGTGGCAGATGCCACAAGGTGGTATTGATCAAGGAGAGGCCCCGCTTGAGGCCGCCATGCGCGAATTGGGAGAAGAAATAGGCACCAATCGGGCGAGGGTCATTGGCGAACACCCCGATTGGCTCAATTATGATCTGCCGCAAGAGGTGCTTGGCTCTGCTTTGGGCGGCAAATATCGCGGACAGACGCAAAAATGGTTCGCCATGCGCTTTTTGGGACAAGATAATATGATCGATATTAGTGGCGCCAATGGCCATATGGAGGAATTTGACCAGTGGCGCTGGTGTCATATCGACGAATTGAGCGACCTCGTTGTTTCCTTTAAGCGCCCCGTCTACACGCGTGTTGTGGCGCAATTCAAGCCGCTGACATTGACGAAACCGGGCCCGGAATAAGCGGCGGAGGGGTTGCTTCGGAAACGGGGTTTATTTTTGCCACAGTTGCTTGGCGATGTGTTTGCGCATGCCAAATGTGCCTTTTTCTCGCCAAAATTGCCAAGCGTACTGGCCGCAGTTCATTGAAAACGATCAGTTCAAGCGTGCTGTTAGAGCGGTTCGCGTTTCCCCGGGCTCATTTCAACTGGCATTTTTGCTCCGTTTCTGGCGTACGAAAATTTGGATATATCCAGATATATCTCGTATTTTCTGACTTGAAACCGAACCAGAACCAAAACAGCTCGGTTATTTTTGATCCCCAGTGAGCGCAAACCGCTCCAGAACATTTAAGCGGCGATGAGCGAAGGAGAACCGAGGCGATGGATGAGCAATTTTGTGCCGACCCTTTTGGGGGCATGTCGGCCATTGAGCGAGGCAAGTCTGACTTTTTATCAGCCTTGATAAGACTTCTTTAAACCAACAACCATATATTTGATCCTACATATCGGGCTGTGTGCTTCGTTCAGCGAAGTGCATATTCAACGTATCCTTTGAGTTGTTGTGCTCCCCGATTTTAGTTTGGTCAAAGGCTGGAAAATTGTTTTGTGCGTGCCAGCAGGTAAAGCGGAGAGCTTGTCTGTAATGAAACAGTATGCACGTTGCGCAATTTTATTGATTGCGACTTTTGCCCTTGCAGGGTGTCAAACAAACGACCAGGCTCACCGCCTTGGTAGTGCTGACATTGCTAAATCGGGTACCGGTACTGCTTGGAAGGGAAACCTTGGAGGCGGTTTTGGTAGTGATGATGGTTACTATTCCGAGCCGGCACGCCCTAACTGGTTGATGTCACGGATCAAAAAGCAATCCCCCATTAGCCGTATGAATGCCATTCGTAAAACGGCACGCAGACTAGCGCCTCGTGGCGTGAATGTCAGCCGCCTGTCGGGCATGGTTGGAAAGCGTCGGCGCGCCAAAATCGGCTGTATTCCCCCTGATCTGCGCATGTTGTTGAATACTGTTGCCTGGCACTATGGCAAGAAGGTTCACATTCAGTCCGGCTACCGCTCAAAACATTATAATCGCCGTGTCGGAGGCGCCAGGCGCTCTTTTCATGTGAGCTGTAAAGCGGTCGATATTCAGGTGTCGGGCGTCAACAAATACAATCTGGCGAAATTTCTCAAAACATTGCCGGGACGCGGTGGTATTGGCACTTATTGCAATTCCTCCACCGTCCATATCGATGTCGGTCCAGAGCGCTCATGGTATTATGGTTGTGGCCGAAAATCACTGGCCAGGCGCCGTCTGGCCCGCTACAAAAAATCTCGCAGACGCCACAAGAGCTATAAATAATATCAATCAGACAAGAGCAGGGGCTTTGATAAACTCAAAGCCCCTGTTTTTTATGATAAAATATAGAGTGCGTGGTCGCTCTGGGGCATCGTTCGTTCACTCGGGAGCATTGTGTCAGAGTGATTTTGTGTCAGTATCAAGGGCAAAAAACGACGCGCTTTTTGGTGATACGGGCAAGGTTTTTCTCCATGAGAATGGCGCAAAAGCGCCGGTTAGAATGATTGCCAGTGAGCGCACGATGTTCTAGGTCGTCACTTTTTTGGCGGCTGGCTGGGCCGGGTTCTTGGCGCTGGTTTCTTTGGCCGCGCCGGCATTTGTGGTCTGTGAGACTTTGGGCTCACTTGCTGGGGGCATGAACCAGTCATCAAGCGATTTTAGCTGTGCCGGGGTCAGTTTGAGATCTGCCTCCGCACATTCAGACCGCACAGAATCGCGAAAGGCCAGTGCTAATGTCTGGGCGTTGTCTTGTTCATTGAACCAGTGACCATGGCGCCTGATACGGTGCAAGATGGTCTGCACATGTTCGGGATCAACGGGCAATTTTATCTCATCGCCGCGCCTTGCCGTATTGTCAGCCGTTTTTGTGAAAACAAAACCGTTTTGGGCAATTTCCGCTGCCATTAATTCAAACAGGCGTTGATAATATCTGGCAGACAGGGCGGGAATGTCGGTGATTTGCAGAATATTCTCGATGGGCAGCTTGGGAGAGGCCTTGCCTTCATCCGATTTGTCGAGCTGTTCTTCAAAAGCGCTCGATGGTTCGATATCGAGCAATTCACTATTGGCTGGCTTATCGTTTGCCTCCAGAGGGGGGGCGCTGATTGCCTGGTTGACAGGTTCTTTGTGTAGCTCTTTATGCCAGACCATATAGGGAGGGGCGGAAGACAGCATGAATTCCTGACTGAGCGCTTGCGCCAGCAACAGGGAAAATTGCCCATGCCCGGCCCATTTTGTATCAATGGTGCGCTTTAGTCCCACGCTATTGCGGACACTTGTCGCCAGCAATTCCATTGACACGGGCTTGTTCGAGGCTTCAACGATTTTGGCCACCTCGGCAATGATTTCGCGCCGCGCCTCATCGAGCGGATCTTCGGGGGGCTGCTTGTCGTTTGTGGGGACGGTTTTGGGGATAGGGCGGCCAGCACTGTCGTGTAAAAAAGCCACCAGCGCATCTTCGGTGATGATTTCATCGGCGAGAGAGGTGTAGGACTTGGCGGTTTGCAAGCCTCCATAGATCATGGTGCGCCGGTCATGGGCCCGCAACCGCAACAAGATCGGCACAAAATCACTATCTCCCGACATGATGACAAATTCATCAACCCTTGGATTATGTTCCAGCCAGTCTCGCATATCGAGCACCATACGGATGTCAGAGCCGTTTTTGAGTTGATTGGTGAGGGGAGGGCAATCAATGACTTCATAGCCGGCATGCATAAAATGATTGCGAACATAGGCAAAGCTGCTGCGGTCTTTGTTTTTGAGCACCGGATTGCCGTAGACGCGCGCGATAATCATGCGTCGGCGCGGGACAATGCCGCCATTGTCGATGGAGGAGGTGGAAAGTCCCCCCGCCAGCAGGGCTGATGTCCAGGCAACGGGATTGGTGGCAAAATGGGTGGCGGCAAAACGGTCCCGGCTTAACAAGGATATGTAGATATTGTCGAAATCAATAAACAGAGCGGTCAGGCGCGGCTTTGCAGCAATGCCGATTGGCAGCTCTGTCGTGCTGTCGCGCATATTCATTGTTGTCTCCCAGCCGTAAAACGAATCACCTGTACCATTATCGGCACGATTTGCTCCGTGACAAGTGGCTTGAGCGCCACAAAGTGTGTTTGCGGTGGTGCGGGGCGGGTGTATTGTCGAGGTGTCGTGCATGGGGGAGGCGTGGCGATTGGTGGAATTTCTGACGAATGGAGGGATTACAATGAAAATTATCGTCATATTATTGTCGCTTCTGGTGGGGGCGCCAGCGCTTGCCGATCAGGCCTATGACCGCGCCAGCGACAAGACCTATGAAGGCAAGTTCATGATGGCCAACGCCAAGGGGTTTCGCTTGCGCATCGATTGTTATGGTCCCATAAAATATTTCCCGTGGGGATCGCCAAGGACTGGCAAGGGAGCCAGCTTCAAGAGAACATCTTCTTGTCGATTTTCGCCTATCGGGCTGACAGCGGGCAGCGATGCGGGGGGCGGCTGCGATCAGTGGCGCGACCAGACAGTGCTGCTGATCGGCTTTTTAAACGTCAAGCACGGCAATTGGCGGTATGCCAGCACCCTTGAGGCCAGTGGGCTCACAGTGAGGATACGCGACCTGAACGGTGATTTACTGGTTGGTAAGATGAAAGATGTTGGCGAGATCAAAACCATCGATGGCATCTGTCTTGATGGCGGCGGAGTGCCTCGTGGCTCCCGTATTGGCCTGCCGTCCAGTTTCAAGATTATCAAACGAGGTAGGTAATGGGTCGCATCTTGGTTTGAAACGACCGCTTCCCGGGTTTGCGCCGGTACCCATTTGCTTCAATCTGAGGCCCGACCACCTACGCACCCGTGAGAGAATACAAAATACTCTAATTGGCCGAGGCGACTTTGGTGGTGACCGGGTCGCGGCTCATCAGCTCGTCAATGCGATCGCGTTCTTTTTTAAATTTGGTCAGCAAGTAGCCTTTGAGCACCCGTCCGCGCGGTACGGGGATGGTCATGGCATTGACGGGCCGGTTATTGATCAGCACCTCATAATGTAGATGCGGGCCGGTGGAGCGGCCGGTATTGCCGACCTGGCCGATCAATTGCCCTTGGCGGACCCGCGCGCCTTTTACGATGCCTTTGGCGATTTTATGCATGTGGCTATAGGAGGTTTTATAGCCGTTGGCGTGGCGGATTTTTATATAATTGCCATTAAATCGCGTCATCCCGGCTTTTTCGATGGTGCCACTGCCAGCTGCCAGGATCGGCGTACCAATGCTGGCGGCCCAATCGGTCCCTGCATGCAGTTTGCGGCGCTTCAAGATCGGATGCATGCGAAGCCCAAAGCCGGAGGACAGGCGGACACGAGAGCCACGTACAGGCTTGCGAATGAGGAATTTTTTCGAGTTTTTACCAGAGCGATCATAATAATCGATGCGGCCATCCGGGGTCCTGAAGCGATAAAAGGCGCGTTTGAGACCATTGATGGTGATAGAGGTAAAGAGCAGTTCATTGGGGATGTTTTCGAACTGTTCCTTATCTTCGCGCATATCGAAAAAGGCTTCGAAATTATCTCCTGGTTGTGTGGTGCGTTTGTAATCGGTGTCAAAGGCGTGAATTCGCAAGAGCTTCATGATGGTCTGGGGCGGCAGTTTTTGCATCAGTCCGGAATGATAGAAGCTTTGATAGAGGGAGGCGCGGCGCGGATAGGAATTTGTGCGACCAAAAAATTTGGTTTTGCCAGGTTCGGTGCTTGCCACATAGTCCCCAGCTTCATTGCGGGCCACGGTCACCAAATGTTTTTTGCCACTATAAAGGGCGATTTCCACGGGTTCGCTTTTGCCGGCATCAGCGGCTTTTGGTGCCGTCACATAGCGTAGTTTTTGACCGACCTGCAAGGAGCTGGCCGCGTAGATCTTGTTCATGGCCTCGATGATCTGCGTGCTTTGCCACTGCTCGGCGCCCGCTGCCCGCAACATGGTGTTCATGCTGTCACCGGACCGCACGGTTTTTTCATATTGCTGGGTGTCATCTTGTTCGATGACCGGGGCGCCGGTCTGCATGGCAATGACGGTGGTGTTTTTATAAGTTGGCTGTGATCCGGGACGGGCGCCATTTTTGGCAATATTTTGAGGGGAATTAAGCGTTTTCCTATCCGCTTCATCATCAGCAGAAAAATAGTCGCTGGCGGCAATGGCGACCAGCTGATGCGCGATTTGGTCGGGCAGGGGGTAGGGATCATCGCTTGGGCCAATGAGCAGAGGCAGCGCGAATGTTTTTGTCATGGCGTTGGCCACGGGGCCAGCCTTTGCGCCTTTATTGGAGCGGCGGGCAGGGGCGGCATTGGTATAAAGCTTGTAGGGGTCGAAATTTGGAATGGCTGATTGGGCATCGGGACTTTTGGTGGCAAAAGAAGTGGCCATCAGGGCGTAGGGCTTGATGATCAGATATTTCCGATTATCGCGCTTTTTCGAAAAGGTATCGTGAATGATGTGGCGTGCCGACAGTCCTTTGGACGTGACTATCAGGCGATCGCCCTTGGTGCCAATGAATCTGGGGCCGGTCTGGCGATGCACCAGCAGGGGCTTGAGGGGGGTCATCGCTTTGGCGCTGATGTTGCGCAATTGCGTGGTGAAGTCACCTGCTCCCAGTTCTTTATCAGTATTCATGGAGGCATAGATGACCGTGCCGATCGCTCCGATGCCAAAGATGCCGGCAAATATGGTGCTGAGCATCCATTTGACCATCGACCCCTTATGGGTGTCGTGGTCGGTCATGTAGATCTCTGGCATGATTTTGTTGCCACCGCGCAAAAAAACCTGCGGCAGAGCTTTTTTTGTGCCGCTTGGAACGAGCGCACGCCGTCGACGGGCAGTTCTTTTGATGTGGCGCGAGTGGCTCAAAAGTGAAGGTTCCTTAAACAAAGGCGCTGATCAGGCGCCAGCTGGAAAGCTCCAGCTCACGCGTAGAGTAATTAAAAAGCGCTGGACCCGCTCGAAGCGGACTGCCCTAGTTCCAAGCTTCTTATCTTAATGTGGCCTTGATATGAAATCCACAGTTTATGCACAAGCAGGTTATTTTGCCTTTTGGCAGGATGAAGCGGCGTTTTTCTCCAGCTATGCCGGTTTTGGAAAACGCCACACTATGCTTGAAAAGGGCGATTTATTCAAAGCCTTAAGTCCATGTAAGTAGTCTGGTCGCCGAGGGAGACTGCGGAGCTTGTCTTTAAGTTTTCGAGTTAAGCCCTATATATAGAGTACTGCTAAAGAGGAGGGCGTGAGGGGCGTAAATATCGGCTTGACCTGCGCGTGCGAGCATCTCCTTTCGGCCTGGTTAAAAAAACTGCAAAAAAGTTGAAAAGAGTGCTTGACCATTACGGGGGTGGGGCATATAACTCAACTCCTGAACACGGGGCGAGACACTCTAACAGCGTCTCTCCTGAGTTCAGATCTACTTTCAATCAGACGCTGTGCTGTGTAACGCCGGTTTAACCGGAGGGATACAGTATTGGCCTTTGATCTCTGTTTGGGGCTCTGCTTCAACGGTAAGAAAGAAGGTTTCCTGTTTCTAGGAAACCTGGCTCTTTGACAAGTGAATATGAAGAAAGAGAAACGCAGGCAGCGGAGTCCTGGCGGGTTCGTTCTAACTATCAGGCCGATCAGCTTTCGGGTTGTGATGTTTGATGATCTGAGCGGACTGACTTTGACTCTTGTCTATCCTGTGTTTTGATTTTCAACCATGGTTTTTTATCGATACTTGTTATCTTTAAGAAATCTATGTGTTGGAACTCGTCAATAAACGCAAGACGCAAAGCGATGATCTGGAATTTCCATCCGGATCGATAGACAGAATTGAATTCTCAAATATGAGAGTTTGATCCTGGCTCAGAACGAACGCTGGCGGCAGGCTTAACACATGCAAGTCGAACGCGAACGCACCTTCGGGTGTTATTAGAGTGGCAGACGGGTGAGTAACACGT
>JAJRRW010000067.1 GCA_024279115.1 Alphaproteobacteria bacterium | reverse complement strand
GCTATCAAGAATTGCGCTGGCGCTTCATGCTATCAAGAATTGCGCTGGCGCTTCATGCCATCAAGAATGAAGGGGGCATAGCGCTTGTCGGTGCCCATAATATGCTTGGTGAGCCAGTCGACGAGGAATTTGAGGACTTGCGGACCAAGATGATCTTCGCCCGTGTCAAATTTTTCCTTAAGTATTTTGAGCTCGTCGACCAGGGCCTGGTGGCTCTTTTTATGCTCAACAGACTCTGGATAGCCAAAGTGATCAAGCAGCTCTTCTTCATAGGAAAAATGGGTGATTGTGTAGTTGGCCAGGGTTTCGAAAATCGCCGTTAATAATTCCTGCTCGCTGTTTTTTTCAATTGCCATGGCAAGCAGATTGATCGCGCGCACGAGGATCATGTGTTGTTTATCGATGGTATCGATACCAACACTTAGTTCATCTGACCATTCAAGAAGTGCCATATTATTGTTCTCGTAACTCATGATGCGGACGGGTAATTTGCCAGCAGAATATAGCTATTGTGAGGTTGGTTCCAGTTTCAGGTAAATAAGTTTAGGGGAGTATGGGCAGGTCATTACACGGCGTCAAGCAGTACACGGTCTGGGGGCATGTGTCCGTCCATGAACATTTTAATATTTATGACCACCTTGTCGCCCATCGCTTCACGCCCTTCAAGGGTCGCAGATCCCAAATGTGGAAGCACCACAACATTATCGTTTTTGAGAAGTTTGGGGTTGATGGCGGGTTCATGCTCAAAGACGTCAAGACCAGCGCCGGCGATCAGGCCTTTGTCGAGTAGCTGGGTGAGGGCGTTTTCATCAATCACCTCGCCTCTGGCCGTGTTGACGATATAGCTGGGGGGTTTCATCAAGGCGAGACGGCGTTTGGACAACAGATGGAAGGTGGCCGGGGTGTGGGGGCAATTCACCGAAACAATATCCATGCGCGCCAGCATCTGGTCGAGGCTGTCCCAATAGGTTGCCTCCAGGCTGTTCTCGAGTTCCTCGGGGACAGGGCGACGATTGTGATAATGGATCTGCATACCAAAGGCGCGGGCGCGTTGCGCAACCGCTGTGCCGATGCGGCCCATGCCAACAATCCCAAGACGCTTGCCGGTGATGCGATGACCAAGCATCCATGTCGGCGACCAGCCCTCCCATTCATCGGTGCGCTGCTGCAAAAAAGCCGCGCCCTGCACCAGACGACGCGGCACCGCAAGAATGAGAGCCATGGTCATATCGGCGGTATCTTCGGTTAACACACCAGGCGTATTGGTAATGGTAATGCCGTTCTGCTTGGCCGCATTGAGATCGATCTTATCGATGCCAGTGCCAAAATTGGCAATCAGTTTGAGATTTTTTCCAGCCGCATTGAGGATTTTTTTGTCGATATGGTCGGTGACGGTGGGCACCAGCACATCGGCGCGCGCGACAGCATCGAGAAGCTGTTTTTCACTCATCGGCTGGTCTTTGATATTGAGCTCGGTATCGAACAGCTCGCACATGCGTGTTTCAACGCGTTCAGGCAATCTGCGTGTCACAATGACGAGTGGTTTTTTTGTGCTCACCAGTTCTTCTCTCCCCGCTCGTTTCGTCACGATCCCCTCGCTCAGCGCGGTCTCATTTGCATCACAGCTTTGAGTTATTCAGATAATCAGTCATTCATAACATCATTCATCAGACATGATAGAAGAAATGTTGAAAAGCGGTAAAGCCTGCCTTAGGAAGGGGGGCTCACGGGGAGTTATCAGATGAATTCAAATGGCTATTATCGGTCTTTTTCAATGGCGCTGGCGATGAGTTTGCTGGTTGGTAGCCTGTTTGCCGGAGCGCGGCCCTTGAGCGCTGCCAGCCCCCCCTATACACCGCATTTTGCGGCGCTCAAATCCGATGAAGTGCATGTGCGCAAGGGCCCGGGACGCAAATACGATATTTTGTGGACCTATCGCTCGCTTGGCTTGCCGCTTGAAGTGACCGCCAAGCATGAGCATTGGCGACGGGTACGCGACAGCACCGGGGCGGAAGGCTGGGTGTATTTTCGCCTATTATCGGCGCTTCGCATGGGCCTCATTAGTCCCTGGAAGAAACAAAAAATAACAATCTCATTGTTTAAAAAGGCCAACACCGCTTCTGCGACGGTGGTGCGACTGGAGCCGGGTGTCAAAGTCCTGATCAAATCTTGTCGCGGTGCCTGGTGCTTTGTGTCGGTGGACGCCTTCAAGGGCTGGATAGAGCAAGCAAAACTCTGGGGGGTCTATCCCGGAGAGATCTTCGAATAGTGTTGATTAAGTTTCAGGCCTGTTTTTGCTGACTTTTCTGGTGCGCCTGAACGTGGTGAGGATGTGAGGCAAAGAGTCTGGGCCATCCGTTTGGCAGTGAGGCCGGGCTGTGCTAGGAAGAATATCTCAACCACTGCTTGCAAGGTGCATCATGTCAACGGAAACGTCAAAGCTGTCCTGTAAAATCCGCAAATCCCTGTCGGCAGGCGGTGCCGTCATGCTGAAAATGGCGAACCCCATAAATCTGTTTTTTTTCATCTTGCTGGTCGTGGCGGGACTGGCCCTGCTGAACGAGCAGATCATCCTTGTTGGTATCATATCGACGCTGGCCCTGCTTATGGGGGCTATTGGAGCTGGATTGCTGGCGATGATATTTGTCGGCTCCAGCAAAACCTTGTCTGCGCGCGGCTTTGCGATATTTGTTGGCTGTGCTTTCATCCTCCCCGTGACCGTCTGGTCCTTTGAAATTTTCAACACCATTCCTCAAAATCAATGGCTGTATGTGGCGGGTCTGGCGGCGATCATGCTGATTTGTTCGCTTTATCTGGTGCCACGATTGCGCCGCGCCTATCAAAGTTTTGGCGTCATGGCGGTCGGGTAGGGCAATATTGGACTGCGGTTCTGGAGACAGTTGCGAACAGGGTGGGACAAGGGGTATAGCGAGAATTTTGGTGCATGAACAAGGGCCATATAGGAGACGGGCAATAAAGGTTTTCCTGTCTGTCGTGCTTGCAGGCCCGTTTTGTGGAAGCCTGCTTTTTCTGCCGTTCTGGTTTGGAGGAGAAAAGGCGGCGATATTTACCATCGGCGCGGCTTATCTGGTGGGGCTGGGTCCGGCGCTGATTGCCGGGACTCTTTTGTCCTATCGCATTTATCGCCGTGGCGTCATTTCTTCTCGTCAGGTGCTGAAAATTGCCTTTGCCAGTGGTTTTGTCTCCCTGTGGGCCGTGTTTTCGATCGCTGGACTGCTGGAGGGGGATTTCAGCCCGATCTATCGCAGTGTGCTCCTGGCATTGATTGTCGGGTCTATTTCGACTGTCGTGGCGTTGATGTTTATGCCTCTATTGGAGCGTTCGCGGCTGCTTGAGGAGGATCATAAGGGACGGTCCTGACCGCTGATAGCGACAATAGTAGCGCACAATAGCAACGCCTCTTTAACTTGTCGCTGGCATGGTGTGTGTAAGAACAAAAAGGAAACCTTGTGGTGGGGTTTTGTTTTGTGTCCTCCCCGTGTCGATGGGGGGGCAACTGGAAATTCTGGAAAAGGTGACTGCTCGTGGTGGAAGAAACAGATCGACAATTGCTGGATGGGGAACGCTCGCACGAGGACGAGCTGGAAGCCTCCTTGCGGCCACAGGTGCTGGACGATTTTGTCGGCCAGGAGTTGGCGCGGGCCAATCTGCGGGTGTTTATCGAAAGTGCCAGGCAGCGCCAGGATGCGCTGGATCATGTGTTGTTTCATGGACCGCCCGGCCTTGGTAAAACGACGCTTGCGCAGATTATGTCCCGCGAACTGGGGGTGAATTTTCGCGCCACCTCAGGCCCCGTCATTCAAAAGGCGGGCGATCTTGCCGCCTTGCTGACCAATCTGGAAGACCGTGATGTCTTGTTCATTGATGAAATCCATCGCCTTAATCCAGCCGTAGAGGAAATTCTCTATCCGGCCATGGAAGATTTCGAGCTTGATCTGATTATTGGCGAGGGACCGGCGGCGCGTTCTGTGCGCATTGATCTGGCCAAATTCACGCTGGTTGGCGCCACCACAAGGGCCGGGTTGCTGACCACCCCTTTGCGTGACCGCTTTGGTATCCCGGTGCGCCTTAATTTTTATGAAGAACATGAGTTGGAATTTATCGTCTCGCGCGGCGCGCGGGTGCTCGGCGTTGAGATGAGCAAGGATGGGGCGCTGGAGATTGCCCGCCGCGCCAGAGGCACACCAAGGATTGCGGGGCGTTTGTTGCGCCGGGTGCGTGATTTCGCGCTGGTTGAAAAAGCTGGCAAGATCGACAAGGCGGTGGCCGATCGCGCCTTGTCGAAACTCGAAGTCGATGCGCGTGGCCTCGATGCGCTGGATCATCGCTATTTGACCTGCATTGCCAAAAACTATGGCGGCGGACCGGTGGGCATCGAAACCATTGCGGCGGCTTTGTCTGAACCTCGTGATGCGCTGGAAGAAATCATCGAACCCTATTTGATCCAGCAAGGCTTTGTTGCGCGCACCCCGCGCGGCCGCGTCCTCACCGGCCATGCCTTCAAACATATGGGTCTCACCCCACCCGCCAGCAGCAAGGGCCAGTTCGGCCTGTTTGAGGAGTAGGGCTCCAAACGGGGGCCGGGCCCGTGTCATCCTCATTGTTATAAAAACTATTGACATGAAATAAATATCATTAACATAATAAAAATTATCGTTATACGATAATACATTTATTGGAGTTGATGTCATGACTAAAACCAGCCTTGTCGCCAGAAAAATCGTAACCATAGCCCGTGCCGCGGAGATTGCTGCGCTCATAGGTATGGTTCTCATTGCTGCCGTTATCTTTTATGCTGTCTATTTTTTGTTCGGCAATGGCGGGTTGGCGGATGCCCATATTGTCAAACAGTACCTAAAAGACGGGACGCAGGCCGATTTTACCAGTTCTCAACGCTTGGTGGGGGTGATGTTTGCATTGGCGTCGGATTGTCTGGGGCTTTTGGGGCTTTATACGGCGCGCCGACTGTTTGCGGGGTATCAGCGTGGGGATGTGTTCACAGCACTGGCGGCAACGCGGCTGAAACTCATTGGATGGGTGGTTGTGTTGCTGGCTCCGGTTTCCCAGCTGGCACAAACCGCCGGTATTTTGTACTTCACACAGATTGTCACTCCCGGGCGTATGCGTGTCGATGTGTCGATTGAAGACAGTGATGTTTACGCCATTGTTTTTGGTTTGCTGATCGTTGTGGTTGGCTATGTGATGTATGAAGCCGTTCGTATTTCAGATGAGAACGAGAGCTTTGTATAAGCTGCATAACAAGCATTGGGGAGCCTCATGCCTATTATTATTACGCTTGATGTGATGCTTGCGAAACGAAAAATGCGTTCCAAGGAGCTGTCCCGGCGGGTTGGCATAAGCGTACAGAACATCTCCTTGTTGAAATCGGGAAAGGTCAAGGGAGTGCGGTTTGAAACACTGGCGCTGATTTGTGAAGTGCTTGATTGTCAGCCAGGAGATATTCTGGTCTATGAGAAAGAACAAGAAAAGAAAGCTGTTTAGTCTTTATATACGCTTCAAATCAAAGTTACTGGAGCTCTGGCGTGATAATTGCTACTGTCAGGTTTGTTAGGTTAGTTTGTGTCAATTCAGTAGTTGCGTAAAAGGGGAATAGTTATGTCGAGCACTAGCTTGCGTGGAATGATTTCACTATGTTGTTTAGGTCTGATATTTTTGGTTGGCGGAGGCTATCAATCCGCCAATGCCGCTCCGCTGGTGGCCAAAGTCGATTTGTCCAGTCAGAAAATGAATGTCTATGTAAATGGTAAAAAGAGATATAGCTGGAGCATTGCGTCCGGCAAAAAAGGCTGGCGGACCCCAACGGGTAACTTTACGCCGATCACCACGTACCGCTCCCGCTATGTAAAAAGATGGAACATGACCTTGCCATATGCGGTGGTTCTCACATCCGGTGGCATCGCTGTTCACGGCTCAAAAGGCCCGATGGGCACACCGCGCTCTCATGGTTGTATCCGCCTTAGCGTCAGCAATGCCGCCACATTTTACAATCTGGTTGGAAAATACGGCAAATGGGGCACCCATGTCTCGGTGCAGCATTAGCCAGCCTGGCCCTCGAATAGCAGTTTCGAGCGGCTAGGGTCACGTTTGAACTTTGAGTTAAAAGCCGCTTTCATCTTGCGTGATGGGGGCGGCTTTTGCCTGTTTTACCTTATCACAACTGCCAAGAAGCCGGCTCTTCAAGCGGGCCTTTTTATGATCAAAAATCTGCAAAATTTGTGTATAAGAACCACGGGGAGCTGCCGAGCTGCCGGTAGGTTTTGGTCGAAAGAAGGGGCCTCATATCAATGACACGTCGCGAAAGCATGCAATTTGATATTGTGATTGTTGGTGCGGGGCCGGCAGGTTTGTCTGCGGCCATCGCGCTGAAGCAACTGGCTTTGGATAAAGGGCGCGAAATAAGCGTTTGCGTGGTCGAAAAGGGCGCTCGGGTAGGGGCTCATATCTTGTCTGGTGCGGTCCTTGAACCACGGGCGCTTGATGAACTCATTCCTGACTGGCGGCAAAAGAGTGCGCCGCTCAAAACAAGGGTCAGCAATGATCAATTCTTGATATTGTCAAAGTCAAATGCGCTTCGCCTGCCGGTTGCGGCAGTGATGAACAATGAAGGCAATTATATCATCAGCCTTGGGGAGTTTTGCCGTTGGCTGGCCGACCAGGCAGAGGCACTGGGGGCGGAGATCTACCCCGGTTTTGCCGCTGCCGAATTGCTCTATCATGAGGATGGTACACTCAAAGGGATTGCGACGGGTGATACGGGACGATTGCGCGATGGCAGCAAGGGCGCCAGTTTTGCTGCGGGTATGGAGCTGCATGCCACTTACACATTTTTTGCCGAGGGCAGTCGCGGCCATCTGGGCAAGCAGCTGATGAAGCGGTTTGATCTGCGCGCCAAAAGCGATCCGCAAACCTATGGCATCGGTCTTAAGGAACTTTGGCAGATCAAGCCGGAGAACCACAGGCTTGGACATGTGATGCACACGGTTGGCTGGCCGTTGAAATCCGACAGCTATGGTGGCTCATTTCTCTATCATCAAGACAATAATCTGCTATCGCTTGGGTTGATCGTCGGCCTTGATTATGCCAATCCGCATCTATCACCCTATGCCGAGTTGCAACGCTTCAAGAGCCATCCCAAAATCAAACCGATCCTCGCGGGGGGGACGCGCCTCACTTATGGCGCGCGGGCGTTGAATGAAGGCGGCTTGCAGTCGGTTCCCAGGTTGGCATTTCCAGGTGGCTGCCTGATCGGTTGTGAGGCAGGGTTCCTCAATGTGGCAAAGATCAAAGGTATTCATACGGCGATGAAATCGGGCATGCTGGCGGCGCAGGCAGCTTTTGCGGCCATCATCAGCGATCAACCAGCGCTCGAACTCGATTTACAACAAAGGATTGAAAGCTCCTGGATCTGGAGCGAACTTGAAAAAGCGCGCAATATCCGCCCCGGTTTTGCCAAATGGGGCTTATGGGGTGGTCTCGCCCATGCCGCTCTTGATACCTATATACTGGCTGGCCGCGCCCCATGGACCCTGAACCATCTGGCCGACCATGAGCGTTTGAAACCAGCAGCTGACATGCCGGAAATCAGCTATCCCAAATATGATGGTGTGATCAGTTTTGACAAGGCAACCAATATTGCATTTTCGGGGGTCAGCCATGAGGAGGAGCAGCCCTGCCATTTGCAGATTATAGACAAGCAGGTCCCGGTGGCGGTTAATCTGGACCGCTATGACGGGCCCGAAACGCGCTATTGTCCCGCCGGTGTGTATGAATTTGTGACGGACAATCAAAGCGCTCAAAACAAGCTGTTGATCAATGCGCAAAACTGTATTCACTGCAAGTGTTGCGACATCAAAGACCCCACGCAAAATATCAATTGGGTGACGCCAGATGGCGGCGAGGGGCCAAACTATGCAAATATGTAACGCCCAAATATGGATCGCCAGATCTGGTGGGTCGGGCGATGGCTTTTGGATCACAAGCCCTTAATCATGGCGACCAAAATCATCTTCATAGCGTTCAATATCGTCTTCGCCAAGATAAGAGCCGGACTGTACTTCGATCAGCATGGCTGGCAGTTTGCCAGGATTGCCAAGACGGTGCACGGTGCCGATGGGGATATAGGTGCTCTCGTTTTCTGATAGTAAAGAGACCTTGTCGCCAACCTGCACTTCTGCGGTGCCAGAGACAACAACCCAATGTTCAGCACGATGATAATGGCTTTGCAAGGAAAGCCGGGCACCGGGATTGACCATCAGCGCCTTGACCTGAAAGCGCTCGCCAGCGCTCAATTGTTCGTACCAGCCCCACGGGCGATAAACGCGCCTGTGTTCGGTGGCTTCCACCCGCCCATTTGCTTGCAGTTCATCGACGATGACCTTGACGTCCTGGGCATGGTCTTTGTTGGCCAGCAAAATCGCGTCCTTGGTGGCGATGGCCAGCACATTGTCCAGTCCCACCAGCGACAGGCAGGTGCCGTGGGCGCTTTGGATCAAACTGTTTTTGGTATTGTGAACCACGACGTCGCCCTTGATGACATTGCCGTTTTGGTCTTTGTCCATGACGTCCCAGATAGCCGACCAGGCGCCAAGGTCGCTCCAGTCTGTTTCAAGCGGGATGCATTTGATTCCACTGGCTTTTTCCATAATGGCATAGTCAAGGGAAATGCTTTCGCACGCGGCGTATGATTGTTCCTCAAGGCGTAAAAAATCAAGATCGTCTTGGGCTTTTTCAAGAGACTGTTGGCAATGGGCGAGGATCTGCGGGGCATGGCACGCGAAGGCCTCGATCATTGCTCCGGCGCGATACATGAAGATCCCGGCATTCCAGAAAAAGGTGCCAGCCGCCAGATATTGCTCTGCCGTAGCGCGCTCGGGTTTTTCGACAAAGCGCTTTACATCAAGAGGCTGCCCGGCCTCGCCGCTGGTTTCGATATAGCCATAGCCGGTTTCGGGGGCCGTTGGCTTGATGCCAAAGGTGACGAGATGACCGTTGGCGGCCTCATTGACACCAGTCAAAATGGTTTGTTGGAATTTTTCCACATCCTTGATGACATGGTCGGATGGTAACAGCAAAATAAGCGCATTGTCATCTGTCTGCGCGCTGCGCAGGGCGGCAATCAAGGCGGCCGGGGCGGTGTTGCGACCAACCGGCTCAAGAATTATGTCCTTGGGTTTCGCGCCGATCGATTGCATCTGCTCGGCAATGATAAAGCGGTGATCATTATTGGCCAGCACGCAAGGGGCGGAAAAATGCGGGCCGTGCAGACGTTGGGCTGTTTGCTGCAGCAGACTGTCTTCGCCAACAAGTTTCAAAAACTGCTTGGGATAGGATTTTCGTGAGAGCGGCCACAGACGCGTGCCCGATCCCCCCGATAAAATATAGGGATGTACGAATTGTTTATCTTTAGAACTCATTGATTTCCCGCCACGTTTATCCTATCTGAAATGATAGTGTCGAAAAACTAACAGAGCGACAATCGAAGGTAAAGTTTGTCAATGAGATTAACAAATCCCTAATGCGGTTGCCGTTGCGCCGCAATGGCTTTTTGGGTGCTCACCCTTTGCAACATCATTTGCCGATGATCCCGTATGCCGGGCCGAAAATCCGCGTCGACTGTTCGAATTTGATCGATAAATCGGTTGTTTATGAAATCGACCTAACCTATCGTGCGAGGGAAACCATGCAAGAGGACTTTTTGCCTTGACCGAAAATACCAACTCCGACAAAGCCCCGCAAGTCGGTTTGTTTGTCACCTGCCTTGTGGATCTGTTTCGCCCGGTTGTCGGATTTGCGGCGATGAAACTGCTGCAAGAAGCTGGTTGCCACGTATCGGTGCCGCTGGCCCAGACCTGTTGTGGTCAACCCGCCTATAATTCGGGTGATCGCCGCGCGGCGCAAGCGCTGGCGATCGAGGTCATCAAGAATTTCGATCGCTTTGACTATGTTGTGGCACCGTCCGGGTCCTGTGCTGGCATGCTCAAGACCCATTATCCCGACTTGTTGAAAGAAACGGATCACGCTGAGCAGGCTTTGCTGTTTGCTGACAAGGTGTTCGAACTGACGAGCTTTTTGGTTGATATATGCCGGTTGCAAACCGTTGATCGGGATTTTCCCGGACGCATTACCTATCATGATGCCTGCGCTGGATTACGCGAACTGCACGTCAGGCAGCAGCCGCGTCAATTGCTCCACTCCATGCGTGGCCTTGAGCTGTGCGAGATGCCTGACGGGGAGGCCTGTTGTGGGTTCGGGGGCACGTTCTGCATCAAATATCCCGACATTTCCGATGCCATGGTCGGTAAAAAATGCGCCAATATCACGGCTGCAAATGCGCCGACATTGCTCGGCGGTGATCTGGGCTGCTTGATGAATATGGCGGGCAAACTGTCTCGCGACGGGAGCCCTGTCGAGGTCCGGCATGTGGCCGAAATATTGGCTGGTATGGCTGATGAGCCGCCGATTGCCGGTGAGAGCCGACCAGACCGAGGGAAGCAGAAATGAAGTCGACCGCTCGCTCTTTTAAGGAAAATGCCCGTCAGGCCCTCAAAAACCAGCGCTTGCAAAAATCCCTGAAAGTCATGGGCCGTGGCTTCGTTGAAAAACGCGCCAAAGCACGGGCCGCTTTGCCAGAATTTGATGCGCTATGCCAGCAGGGGCAAGCGATAAAAACCCATACGCTGGAGCATCTCGATCTCTATCTGGAGGTCTATGAAAAACAGTTGGCCGCCAGCGGTGGGCACTTGCATCTGGCGCAAACGGCGCAACAGGCCTGCCAGCAGATCTTGCAAATCTGCCGCAATAGTAACGCCCGCCTGGTCACCAAGGGCAAGAGCATGGTGGCTGAAGAAATCGGTCTCAACGAGCATCTGGAAGAGGCGGGTTTAAGGGTTGTCGAAACCGATCTTGGCGAATATATCATCCAGTTGCGCAAGGAACCTCCCAGCCATATCGTAGCACCAGCCGTGCATGTGGGGGCCGATCAGGTGGAAGCCGATTTTCGCCGGGTGCACCAGAATTTGCCGCCAAACCGTAACTTAAGCGACCCCGCCGCTTTGGTGTTTGAAGCGCGTAACATGTTGCGCCATGAATTTATCAATGCCGATATTGGCATAACCGGCGCCAATTTTCTGGTCGCCCAAACCGGCACATCGGTGATCGTCACCAATGAGGGCAATGGTGATTTGACGCAATCGCTGGCCCCCGTGCATATCGTTATTGCCAGCATCGACAAGCTGGTGCCGACCTTGAATGATGCCAGCACGCTGATCCGGGTGCTGGCCCGTTCGGCGACGGGTCAATCAATCACCACCTATACGACGTTTTCAACGGGACCAAGACGCCCTCAAGATCTGGATGGTCCCCAGCAATATCATGTGGTGCTTTTGGATAATGGCCGCACGGAGCAATTGGCGGGGGATTTTTCGGATGCCTTGCGCTGTATCCGCTGCGGGGCCTGCATGAACCATTGCCCGGTCTATCAATCGATCGGTGGCCATGCCTATGGCTGGGTCTATCCCGGGCCCATTGGGGCGGTGTTGAACCCCTCGTTTCTAGGCCTTGAAGAAACTGCCGACCTGCCAAACGCCTCGACCCTTTGCGGGCGCTGCGAGGAGGTTTGCCCCATGGGTATCAAGCTGCCCGATCTGATGCGTAAATGGCGCGAAAAACACCATGCCGCAGGGGGGCCACCTGCCATGGTGCGCACCTCTTTGACCGCCTGGGCCTTTGTTGCCAAAAGGCCTTGGCTTTATCAGTTGTTGACCGGCATGATGATGCCCTTGCTGGCAAAGTTTGCTGGCCGCAAACATCATTTTCGCTGGTTGCCACTGGCCAGCGGCTGGACCACAAGCCGCGATCTGCCAGCGCCGAGCGGCAAGACCTTCATGTCCTTGTTGAAAAAGCATCAAAGGGAGGGGCGCTTGTGAACCCGTTTGCAAGTAATATCCGGCGGGCGCTTGGCGTCAAGGCAGGCGACTTTGAGCGCCTTGAGATGGTGCGCAAACATCTTGATGATCACGGGCGCAATCTGATCCCGGCCTGTGCCTTGCGCTGCCATCAAGAGCTTATAGATCAATTCATCCAGATGCTCGAAAACGTCGAGACGACCGTTGCTCATGTCAACGATCTGGTAGATGTGGCCAGTGAAATCGCCCGCTACCAGATTGTCAATGATTTGCCCCATGTGGTTAAATGTGGAGCTGATGCGCTGATCGCCGACATCGACTGGAGCGAACAATCTGATCTGACAATATTATCAGGCCCGGCCACCGGTGCGGACGCGATCTCCCTGACCAGAGCGTTTGCGGGCGCGTCTGAAACCGGCACCTTGTTTGTGGCCTCTGGTCCCGACAATCCGGTGACCTTGAGCTTTCTTCCCGAGACCAATATTATATTGATCCGGGCCAGGGATATAGTCGGTTGTTATGAAGACGCCTGGTTGAAACTGCCATGGGGAGCGCGCGGCCCGCAAATGCCCCGTACAGTCAATTTGATTTCTGGACCCTCGCGCACCGCCGACATCGAACAAACCCTCATCACCGGTGCCCACGGTCCGCGCCGCCTGCATGTTATTATTGTCGGGTAATGTCCTCGCCGGACGGGCCGCTTGTGCAGTTGGCAGCAGGGACTGGTCCCTGTACCCAATTCAACAATTTGGGGATGAAAGGGGCTTGCCCTTTTTCGCCCGTTGCCCAAGCGGCCCGCCTCGCAAAGAGAAGGGGGCCGGCGAGGATATTCACGCCTCTATTTTGAGATGTTTTGCCAGTTGCAGCCAGGTATCGGTCACCGTATCTGGGTTGAGCGACAGGCTATCAATGCCAAGATCGGCCAGCCATTCGGCAAGGTCTGGATAGTCGGAGGGGCCCTGTCCGCAGATGCCGACATATTTGCCCTGTTTCTGGCAAGCTTTGATGGCCATGAGCATCAAGGCTTTGACGGCGCTGTTGCGCTCGTCAAAACTGCTGGCCACCAGCGCACTGTCGCGGTCCAGTCCCAGCGTCAACTGGGTCAAATCGTTGGAGCCGATGGAAAAGCCATCGAAATATTGCAAGAACTCGTCGGCCAGCAAGGCGTTGGAGGGGATCTCGCACATCATGATGACGCGCAGGCCGTTTTCACCGCGCCGCAAGCCATTTTCGGCCAGCAGGTCTATCACTTGTCTGGCTTCATCAAGGGTGCGCACAAACGGGATCATGATCTCCAGATTGGTCAGTCCCATCTGTTCTCGCACCCGTTTTACGGCGCGACATTCCAGCTCGAAACAAGGGCGAAAGCTTGGCGCGATATAGCGCGAGGCGCCGCGAAAACCGATCATGGGGTTTTCTTCGTCGGGCTCATAACGCTTGCCGCCCAGCAGATTGGCATATTCGTTGGATTTGAAATCCGACAGACGCACGATCACCGGTTTGCCGGCAAAGGCGGCAGCCAGTGTCGAGATGCCCTCCACCAGCTTCTCGATATAGAACTCAACGGGTCCCTCATAGCCCGCAATTTTGCGATCGATCTGTTGCTTGATGTCCTCGTCCTGGTCCTCATATTCGAGCAGGGCGCGTGGATGCACGCCGATGGTGTTGCTCACCATGAACTCAAGACGGGCCAGACCAATACCCTCATTGGGCATTTGTGAAAAGGTGAAAGCGCGGCTTGGATTGCCCACATTCATCATGATTTTGACCGGCAATTGCGGCATCTCGCCGGCATCCGCGTGCAGGATTTCAAAATCGAGTTTGCCGGTGAAAACCTGGCCTTCTTCGCCTTGAGCACATGAGACGGTTGCCTTGATGCCATCAGCAATGGCGCTTGTGGCATCGCCGCAGCCAACAATGGCGGGAACGCCCAGCTCGCGCGCAATGATCGCCGCGTGACAGGTGCGGCCGCCGCGATTGGTGACAATGCCGCCCGCTCGCTTCATGATGGGTTCCCAGTCAGGGTCGGTCATATCAGTGACCAGTATATCCCCCGGCCTGACCTTGTCCATCTCAACAAGACTATCGAGCACGCGCACGGTACCCGCGCCAATGCGTTGGCCAATGGCGCGCCCGGTTGCCAGCACCTGTCCAGTTTCTTTCAGCTTGTAGGTGGTGCTGATCGCGCTATCGGTGCGGCTTTCTACGGTTTCGGGCCGCGCCTGCACGATATAGAGCTTGTGATCTGTGCCATCCAGCACCCATTCAATATCCATCGGGCGGCCATAATGCTGTTCGATCAAAACCGCATAACGGGCCAGTTCTTCAACATGCTCATTGCTCAAAGAAAAACGCTGGCGCTCGCTTATGGGCACATCAATGGTCGCCACCTTGTCATTGCTGCCCTTGTCAGCATAGATCATTTTAATGGCTTTTTCCCCCAGCACCCGTTTGAGGATGGCGGGGCGATTGGCGCGCAGATTGGGCTTGAAGACATAGAATTCGTCGGGATTGACGGCTCCTTGCACGACGGTTTCCCCCAGCCCGTAGGCGGCGGTTATAAACACCGCTTCGCGAAATCCGGATTCGGTATCAAGCGTGAACATCACCCCCGAGCTACCGCGATCGGAGCGCACCATATGCTGGACGCCAGCCGACAGGGCAACCAGCTTGTGATCAAAGCCCTTATGGACGCGATAAGCGATGGCCCGGTCATTATAGAGCGAGGCAAAAACCTCATGCACCGCAAGGCGCACTTTGGCCAGACCGACCACATTGAGATAGCTTTCTTGTTGTCCCGCAAACGAGGCATCGGGCAAATCTTCGGCGGTTGCAGAAGAGCGCACGGCAACGGAGCTATCCTCGCCGCCAAGCTAATGAAGGCGGGAGTAAGCGCTGGCCAATTCGTCCTCAAAATCTTGCGGAAAGCGCGCCTCTAGGATCATCGCGCGGATCGCTGCCCCGGCTTTTTGCAAGGCTTTGATGTCATCCACATCAAGCTCGGCAAGTTCACTGTCGATTTTGGCGGCCAGATCATTATGGGCGATAAACTGGCGATAGGCGTCCGCCGTGGTGGCGAAGCCAAACGGCACACGCACCCCCTTGCTTTTCAGGCCGCCGACCATTTCTCCCAGCGAGGCGTTCTTGCCGCCCACCAGAGGAACATCGTCCATGCCCAGCTCGTCGAACCAGATTATGTGCTTGATCATCCATCAACTCCCGCGAGGTATCCATATTTGCAGGCAAGCTAACAAATCTGATGTGGTTGGTCATTTAAAAAAAATGCCAAACGTTGCGAGCAGATAATCGAGAGGGAGAAGGGATGGCAGATAGCGTCAAAATGTTTAGCGGGTTGCCGGTTTCTTTGCTTGTTGCAGCAGGCGCAAGACATGGGGTTTGATATTTTTGACCATAACGGCAATGCCCTTTTCATTGGGGTGCAGGCCATCTGCCAGCATGAACTGTTTTGCAGGGCGACGCCTTTGAGAAAAAATGGATAAAGAGCCACACGGTATTTTTTGGCGCGCGCTGGATAGATCGCCCCACACGCCTTGACATAGGGCACGCCAAGATTGCGCGGCGCTTCCATCCCCGCCAGCAGCACCTTGATGCCCCGTTTGCGCAATTTGCCGATCAATTTGTCGAGATTTTTATAGGTTTGCTTTGGATCAACACCGCGCAAGGCATCATTGGCCCCCAGCTCGACAATCACCGCATGCGTGCCTTTGGGGACGGACCATGAAAGACGCGCCAAGCCGCCCGCCGTGGTATCTCCAGAGACCCCGGCATTGATGATCGTGACGTCGTGGCCTTCTTTTTTGAGGCGTCTTTGCAATTGTTCTGTAAAGCCTGCCCCCCGGGGCAAGCGATAGCCAGCCGACAGGCTATCCCCCAGTACGACAAGTTTTACCGTATCGGCAAAGGCTGGACTTATGAAAAGCAGAGAGATTATTCCCATTGAGTACAGAAATGTTTTTGGGGAGGAAAAGATGCTATGGCTTAAAATCGACATGTTATGACCTATATGGGACGAGAGATAAACGGGTTGTAACCCGCAAAAACCAGTGAACCTTATCACAGCGTCAAGAATATGAGACAGGCTTTTATGACGACAAAAAAAAATCAGCGTTGATCGAGTTATCGGACACCAATTTGACCCTTTCAAGCCGGGCCGGGCCGGTGGAAATTTTACGCGACATCAATCTTACCATTCATGGCGGTGAAACGGTGGGGATTGTCGGGCCGTCGGGATCTGGAAAAACCTCGTTACTGATGGTGATGGCAGGGCTCGAACAGGTGACCAGTGGCCGCGTGATGTTTGCGGATCATCAGATGTCGACGCTGAATGAGGATCAATTGGCGCTGATCCGCGGCGAACATATCGGTATTGTTTTTCAATCGTTTAATCTGGTGTCCACCATGACGGCGCTCGAAAACACCGCTTTGCCGCTGGAATTTTCGGGAGCCAGTGAACCCTTTGAGCGGGCTCGCGCGTTACTCGAAGATGTGGGGCTGTCGCATCGCCATGATCATTTCCCGGCGCAATTATCGGGGGGGGAGAAACAAAGGGTGGCGCTGGCCCGCGCGCTGGCCCCAAAACCAAGCCTGTTGCTGGCCGATGAACCAACGGGTAATCTGGATGGTAAAACCGGCGGGGAGGTGATTGATCTGTTGTTTGATCTTCACAAGGCCCACAATACGACGCTGGTTTTGATCACCCATGATGAAGCCCTGGCAAGCCGTTGCCAGCGACAAATCAAAATCGAAGACGGGCGCATAACAACAAGTGCCGATAACAAGATTGCGAAGGTTCAATGATCAGCAATGTTGGCCTGGCGGCAAAACTGGCGATGCGTGAACTGCGTGGCGGGCTCACCGGGTTTTACGTGCTTGTGGCGTGTATCATGCTGGGGGTGACGGCGATTACCACGGTGGGGGTGTTGTCAACGGCTCTTAAAACGGGGCTTGATGCGCAAGGACGGGTGCTGCTTGGCGGCGATCTGTCCTTTGCGCTGGTGCATAAAGCCCCAACCAGCCAGCAGCGCGACTATATCGCTAAATTTGGGGCCATCAGCTCGATTGCCAGATTGCGCTCCATTGCCCGCTCGCAAAAGCCGGATCGCTCGGTGCTTGTTGATATCAAGGCCGTGGACAAAGCCTATCCGCTGGTGGGAGAATTGCAGGTCCGGGAGGGCCGGTTCGATGGCCTGTTGCATCAACCAAACAATGCGATTGTCGATCAGCTTTTGCTGGAACGCCTTGGTATCAGGCAAGGCGGCTCGTTTATGCTTGGTGACGCCAGAATTATCGTGCGCGGCGTTCTGGCTCTTGAACCCGATAGATTGTCCGGGCGTCTCAATTTTGGCCCCCGCGTTTTAATATCGCGCCAAACCTTGATAAAGACCGGACTGGAACAACCCGGCAGTCTTATTCGCTATTCCGTGCGTCTGGCGCTTGCCGACAAGGATAGCAAAATCGAACAGGTGCGCGATGCGAAAAACCGTGTCATCGAGCAATTCCCGCAAGCCGGGTTTATCGTTCTGGATCGCGCCAATCCAACGCCGGGGGTTTCTCGCGCCATCAACAGGTTCAGCCAGTTTCTCGAACTGTTGTCGCTGGCGGCTTTGTTTATCGGCGGTGTCGGGGTCGCCAATGCAGTCACCTCGCATATCTCGCGCAAGCGAGAAGTGATCGCCACCTTCAAATCACTTGGCGCCTCGGGGCAGTTGATTTTTCTCATTTATCTGTTGCAGATTTTGATGCTGGCGGCGCTTGGTATCTTTTTGGGACTTATGGTGGGGGCAGCACTTCCGCCGCTATTGAATGTTTTTATTGCCTCAATGCTGCCGATCAAGCTTGAGTTTGGCTTACCGCTCGCGGTTTTGTTATTGTCCAGTCTTTACGGGTTTCTGGTGGCACTGATCTTTACGCTATGGCCGCTTGGCAAGGCCCAAAAAATACGCGCTGCCGAGCTTTATCGTGCCCAAATCGAGGCGACCAAAGCAGGCCCTGACTGGCTGGTCATCGGGGTGACGATTGTGCTGGTTCTCGGGCTTGCCGCCTTAGTTATTTATCTCTCGAATATGAGATTTGTGTCGCTGTTCGTATGTATTGGATTTGTGATTTTATATTTTTCCTTCAAAGGTATCGCTGCTTTATTGAAGCGTGGTTTCGAGGCGATGCCGCGCCCCGAAAACAGCCGCTTAGCCATGGTGCGCTCCTCGCTGGCTGGTCCCACCCCCTTGCTGACCACCACCATCTTGTCGCTTGGCATTGGCCTTAGTCTGCTGACCACGGTTTCCTTTGTGCAAAGTGCACTGATGAGCCAGTTGGAAACCGGCCTGCCTGCCGACGCGCCAAATTTCTTTGTCGTTGATATTGATAAATCAGACCTTGCCAAATTCAAGAAAATTGCCAGCGAGACCGCCCCGGGGGTGACGCTCAATGATGCGCCCATGCTGCGTGGCCGTTTGACCAATATAGCGGGCACTCCGGCGGAATTGATCAAGCCGGCGCCCGGCACAGGCTGGGTGCTGCGCGGTGACCGGGGCCTGACCTTCGCGCCGAAAATACCGGCGGGCTCGGTGCTGACGAGGGGGCAATGGTGGCCAGAAGATTATAGCGGTCCCCCGCTGGTGTCATTTGAAGAAAAAATCGCCAAAGGCCTGGGGCTGAATATCGGCGATGAGGTAACCGTCAATGTGCTGGGCCGCGATATCGTCGCCAAAATCGCCAATATGCGGCGCGTTGAATGGAAAAGTCTGTCGATCAATTTCGTGATGATTTTCTCGCCCAACAGTTTGCAAAATGCCCCCTACAAATTATTAGCCACCTTGTCTTTGCGCGAGCGCAACAATGTGGAGCAGGAGGGGCGCTTGATCCACAATCTTGTTGCCGCCCTGCCAGATGTCACGCCGATTGCGGTGCGTGAAGTGCTGGCCAGTATTGACCGGGTCCTGAAGGGTATTTTGGTGGCTGTAAAGGCCGCCAATCTGGTTTTGTTGCTGGTGGGGGCGGTGGCGCTTGCTGGTGCCATGGCGGCGACCCACAATGCCAGACTGCGCGAGACCGTGATTTTCAAGGTGCTGGGGGCGACGAGGCAGCGCATATTGGGGGTTCATTTCATGGAATATCTGGTGCTTGCCCTGTTAAGCTCGGTGTTGGCGTTACTGATTGGCGGGCTGGCGGCCTACGCGATTGTCACCTATGCCATGGAGCTGCCATTTGTGTTTTCTGGTTGGGTGCTGGCGGAAATTATCGGCATTGTTGTTTTGCTTATCCTGCCGCTCGGGCTGCTGGGCACCTGGCGTATTCTGGGTCAGAAAAGCACGGCGCATTTACGCGAGGCCTAAGGGCGTCCACCGATAGGCTATATGCTGCATAAAGACAGGGAATGCAGGGCGTCAATGGCATAGCATATTTCGCTGCGAGCGCGTGACTCAACCTGTCAAACCATCAGCGTTCTTTTTACGGCCTTGCAACCATTGATCGAGATGTCTTTTTTGAGTATCCGACAGGGTCAGCCCCAGCTTGCTGCGCCGCCATAAAATATCGTCGGCGCCTCTGGCCCATTCTTGCTCAATCAGATGCTCCACTTCGATTTGCGTCAACCCGCCGCCAAAATCTTCGCCAACGGTGCGGCATGTTCCATCGGGCGCAAAAATCTCAAAGCAGCGCGTACCATAAGCGCTGATCAAGCGGACCGCTTGCGCCTGCGTCATGGGCGGGCATTGATGCCTCAGTTTTTCAACCAGCCTGCCGAATTGGTCGATCTCAAAATCGCCGCCGGGCAGGGGGCTGGTGCTGGTCCACGGTTTTCCAGTGTTGACAGGAAGCTGATCTTCAAGTTTCGCCAGCACCTTTTCGGCCAGTTGGCGATAGGTGGTGATTTTGCCGCCAAAAATACTGATGACCACGGGCTCATCCTTATCGCCATTGCGCTCCAGTACATAGTCGCGGGTCAGCTTGCTGGCGGAGGTTTTTTCGTTGCCAAACAAGGGGCGCACCCCGGCAAAGCTCCAGACCACATCTATGGGGGCAACGGGCTTGGTAAAATATTCGCTGGCCGCCTTACACAAATAGCTGATTTCATCGCGGCTGATTTCCACTTGGCCGGGATCCCCCGTCACATCCACATCGGTGGTGCCGATCAATGTGAACTCTTGCTCATAGGGAAGGGCAAAGATGATGCGCTGATCTGGGTTTTGGAAAATATATGCGCGCCCATGGTCGAACAGTTTTGGCACGACAATATGGCTGCCCTTGACCTGGCGCACCATGCTGGCGGACTGGATGTGCAGACGATTGGCAACGATTTCATCGACCCAGGGCCCCGCCGCATTGACCAGCGTGCGGGCTTTTATGGTGCGCAGTTTTTTGCTGTTGGCATCGCGCAGTTGCAACGACCAGTGCTGATCATCGCGGTGGGCGCTGATCAGTTTTGTGCCAACAAAAATGTCGGCGCCGCGCTCAAAGGCATCCATGGCATTCAACACAACCAGTCGGGCGTCATCAACCCGGCAGTCGGAATATTCAAATCCTGTTGTAAAGGCGGATTTGAGCGGCTTACCGGCCTCATCGCGCGTGAGATCAAGGCTCCTACTGGTGGGCAGAATTTTACGGCCACCAATGTGATCATAGAGAAACAGCCCAAGGCGCATCAGCCAGATTGGCCGCATTTTCTGGTGGTGCGGAAATATGAAGCGCAGGGGCGAAATGATATGAGGGGCGATTTTGTAGAGAACTTCTCGCTCAATCAGAGACTTGCGCACCAGCGCGAATTCATAATGTTCAAGATAGCGCAGGCCACCATGAATGAGCTTGGTAGAGCGCGACGAGGTGCCGCTGGCCAGATCGTTCATTTCGAGCAGCACGGTTTTCAGGCCACGACCAGCCGCATCGCGGGCAATGCCACAGCCGTTTACGCCCCCACCGATGATGGCAATGTCATACATGGGCTGCATCGTCGAGATTAAATCTCTCAATGTCAACATCACAAGCAGTGTATGGGTTGTGATTGGCTAATCTGGCTGCAAATCCCTATAGTCATTGCATGATGTCAGTATTTTCAAAATTTTTGTTACTGGTTGCGCTGGTGCCGTTTGGCGTCCTCAACGCCCCCGCGCAAAGCCGCGCGCAATCTGATGTGGAATGGTGGCAACAAGAATGGAAGCAAACGGACTTTTCGAAAAGTTCCATTGATTTTGCTGACATCATATCAGGGGGGCCGCCAAAAGATGGCATCCCCTCCATTGACAAGCCCTTGTTTCATGCCATCGACAAGGAGACCAAACTGGGGCCTCAAGAGCCGGTGATTGGCCTGTCGATCAATGGCGATGCGCGCGCTTATCCTTTGCGCATCTTGATGTGGCACGAGATCGTCAATGATGTGGTTGGCGGGGTGCCGGTGAGCGTCACCTATTGCCCCTTGTGCAACACGTCCATTGTGTTCGAGCGCAAGCTCGGCGACACGCTCTATGATTTTGGCACCACAGGCAAATTGCGCTATTCCGATCTTGTCATGTATGATCGCCAGACGCAGAGCTGGTGGCAGCAGTTTTCAGGTCAGGCCATTGTAGGCAAACAGCTGGGCAGCAAACTTGTGACCGTGCCCTCCCGGCTGGAATCATTTGATAATTTCAAGAAACGATTTCCGGGCGGCAAAATATTGCGCGGTGATCCAGCGGCAAGGCGCGACTATGGTCGCAATCCTTACGCAAACTATGACCTGGCCGCCAAACCCTTCATGTATCGCGGCGCGATGCCAGAGGGTATTTCTCCCATGGCGCGCGTGGTGGTGATAAAAAGCGGTGGCAAAAAACATGCTGTGGCGCTTGAGCTGTTGCGCAAAAAAGGAGCGCTCAGAGTTGGCGATGTGACCCTTGGCTGGGAGGCCGGGCAAAACACGGCGCTTGGTCATTCGGTCATTAAAAAGGGCCGCGACGTGGGAAATGTCGTGGTGCAACGCAAGGTCGATGGCAAATGGCAAGATGTCGTTTATGAAGTGACGTTTGCTTTTGCGTTCCATGCTTTTGAGCCTGATGGGTCCATTTTGACCAAATAGGCAATATCGAGCGCGAATTTCTGCCCGGCTACTGACCACCTCCGAACTGATAGGCCTTGCGCTTGGCACCAATGGATTTGGCGCGGCGCATGGTAGCGCGGCGTTTAGCGGCCCGGCGTTTTTTGCTGGCCAGGTGTTTTTTTCTGGCGAGCCGTTTTTTTCTGATCAGGCGTTTTTTCTTGTTCAATCTGGCGCGCCGTTTAGAGATTTTCTTTCGCTTCAGGGCGGCGTATTTGCGGCAACTGGCCCGGCTGAGCTTGCAACGAGAGCGGGCAGCGGTTCTTTTGGCCTTGCGGGCTGCGCGCCGGGCTCGTGTTTGCACGGCTTTGCTGGCGATCCGGCTGGCCGGTTTCCAGCCTGGAATAGCGGCTGTGAGCCCATAACATCCCTTGTCGGCTCCCTCGACAGATGCTTGATCGCTACCATTGGCCGCGAACACATAGCGTTTGTTGCAGACCCGCACGATTGGTGGCAGGCCGGTTTTTTCAAACAGATCATAGCCTTCTTTGAGATTATTCCAGAACGGCAGCCAGGGGCTGTCTTTGTGCCTGACAAGATTGGCGGTGGTCAGTTTGAAGGGATAGACATGCACGTTGAACTTTTGTTGTCCGGCGTCTCTGGCCTGTTGCGCTAGTTCGCGAACTTCGCCAATCACCGGGTCAGTCATGGCAAAACAACCAGATGAGGTGCAACCGCCATGCACGAGGATCAGCGATCCTGTGCGGCCATGCAGCTTGTCATAGGCGTTGGGATAGCCGATGGAAAAACTGCCTTTCCATTTCCAGCTGGGGCGCGTGAACAATTGCTTGTTGACCGTATAGAACCCTTCGGGGCTTTGTTTGTCCCCTTCATAGAGTTTTGGTCCAAATGATCCTGACCATCGGCATATTTTATAGGTGTGGTAAAGGGCGTAGCGCTCACCCTTTTTCAACCAGACTTCCAGTTCAGAACGGTCCTTGAAGATGCGTATGAAAATTGATGAGCCAGGGGTAAAGCCCTTCAAATCCAAACGCGCGGCCAGCTCCAGAGAAATCTGCGAAGAGGGAGGGCGCGGCTTTTTCAGCAATTCTTGTTGGCGCGGTGACAGTGTTAAACCAGACCATCCGGCAATATTGTCAGCAACACATTGAGCAGCTTTTGGCGGCTTGGCAGAGTACTGTTCGCGCAAAGGGCGTTTTTCGCGGTATTCAAACGCTCGTTTGCTGAATGCTGGTAGTTCAGCCTCAAGATCGGCGTTTGCGTATTCAGCTCTATCGGCAAGTATATTTTGGGCAGATTGGCTGATTTTTGCAAGTGCCAGCGGCTTGATCAAAGACAAGGCCGACACGCCCGCAAGGGCGATTGTCGGGGCTGCGACGAGCGCGGGCCTGTTCTCACTTTTCGTAAGCTGTAAGGTGGCTGCCTGGTTGTTTGCGGCAATGGCGGTTTGGCGCGGCGTGATAGGCTTTGGAGCGAGAGCCATAGGATCGGCCCCGGCACTGGCCAAAGAATGGCGCTGCCACCATTTCTCGTGCAAATAAGCCATTTCTTGATGCTGTTGCCACCATTTGCCCCTATCTGCCGGTTGCTTCAAGGGGGAAGAGGAGGGCGCAGGCAGGCTTGTCGCCAGGGCCAGCGGGGCAGGAGCGGAGAGGGATCGGGCCGTTGTTTGCAGGGGAAGCGAGGTAAACAGGGCAAACAACAAATAGGCCGTGAGAACACCAGCAAAACTGGTCCGTGCCTGAAGAGTACTTGCTTGGCGTTTTCTGATCAGGTCCATGCGGGATCAGCCCTCACGTTAATTACGAAGGGTAAGAATAGTAAGGCGGGTTTGAAATGACAAGGAAATAACGGTGGCAAGGTAGCCAGAATATTAAAATAAACGATTGTTTTAAGGGGATTTTTGAATATTTTTCCCGTCCCGCAGATGGCGGGGCCGGAGGGTGTTAAATGACCTTAAAAGAGGGGCAGGGAGACTAATTGGCGCGCACCAGCACGGTTTCACCGACCTGATCAGGCTTTTTCCCGCCGAGATATTGTATCCGCCAATTGACGAGAAGTGCCTGTTTTTTCCAGGTTAACTTTAAATATCTTTGTGAAAAGAACATACTGAATCTTGCTGTCAGAACCCCATTGGTGTCGATCTGGGCTTTGGCGCGACCCCAGACACAATCAACGGGCGAGCACGTGCTGGAGGGGCGAAGCCGGTATTCGCGATAGATATAATTTCGCTCCCGTCCCAGCGAACCCGCCCAGGGATTATTGGTCGCCACAGGCTTGGTGGTGATCTGTTTACACAGGTCAGTGATGTCGAGTTTTGATAAAAATGGCACAGTTTTATCCGTTGAGACCCATGAGCCGCTGAACCGGGATTTCTCGCAATCAGTCATCGTTGTTACTTGTGCGTTGGCCGCTGGAAGCGCAGTGGGAATCAAAAAGACCCAGAACAAGGTAACAAAAGTGAACGGTTTGTGTGTAAACATGAGTAAAAGTCCTTCCTGCCTACAGTTTAATCCTTAAATATAATTAAAGTGCTAACGGGAATGCGGGCACAAGGGCCACGCTATAGGCGCAAGGAGGGAATAGAGCGCCGTTTTTATTTGTAGAGGTCAGCCCGGCTAGGTGGCAGTTTGGTTGGCCCCTTGGGGTTTTTACTGACCAGGGTTTGATAGAGCCGCGCGGACCCTCGCAAGAATGCCAGCGAAACGCCGCCAAGATAGGCAACCCAAATCCGGTAGGTTTCTTCCCCAACCAGTTCAATGGCCTGGTCTTTGTTCGCGGTCAGTCGCTCGCACCAAAGCTGGGTGGTCAGCTGATAATGTTCGCGCCAGCCCTCCACATCCATGACCTCGAACTTGTGGCGCTCCATCGCCTCGATGGTATGACCAAGATCGTCGAGTTCGCCACCGGGAAAAATATATTTTTGCAAGGCGCGCTGCTCGGGGCGGGCCGAAAACCGGCTCTTTTTCTTCTTGGCCTTGCGTGAAATGGCATGATTGAGAAACAGCCCCTTGTCAACGAGTAGCCTGTTGACGGTGGAAAAATATTCGTCGGTGTTGGCGACGCCGATCGCTTCGGCCATGCCAACCGAGGCGATCTTGTCAAATTGCAAATCCAGCGCGCGATAGTCCTTAAGCTCAATGGTCACCAGATCTTGCAGTCCAAGATCAGCAATTTTTTTGCTCGCATAGTCATATTGTTCGGTTGACAAGGTGACCCCGTGGGCCTTGACCCCATAATGCTTCGCCGCATGGCAGACCAGCCCCCCCCAACCACAGCCAATATCCAGGAAACGCTCCCCTTTTGTCAGTCGTAACTTGCGGCAAATCATGTCAAGCTTGTCGAACTGGGCCTTGTCCAGCGTGTTTTCCCAATCGGTAAAATAGGCGCAGGTATAGACCATATGCTCGCCTAAAAAGAGCTCGTAAAAGTCGTTTGAAAGGTCGTAGTGGAATTCAATAAATGCCTTGTCGTCCTGCTTGGTGCGCTTTTGCGGTTGGCCGGTTTCATCGCCGTCAAATCCTCGGATGTCCCCTGGTTTGAGAGTGGGCGCAAACAAGAATGCACGGGCGAAATTAAAAACATGGCGCTTGGGGATTTTCTTGAGCCGCCCTCTGGTGTGTTTGAAGGCCAGACGAACACCCACATCCAGCAATGTGCCCCCCTCAATATCAATCATGCCTTTGATGTAATGGCGGATAATGCCATCGAGTCCGGGGCGTCGCAAAAGCGATGTGATGACGCCGGGGTGTTTGACAATGATCATCAGGTCACTGGTCTGATCCTCGCCAAGCGGCACAATCGAGCCATCCCACAATTTCACGCACAGATCGACATTGAGCTGCTCACCGACTTCGGAAAACAGCGTGCGCGTGACTTGTAACTGGTGTTCCTGGCGCTTTGTGTTGGGAGTGATTTGCGTGTCTTTTGCCATGTGCTGTGACCCTGGTTTGCAATTGAGAGGGCATCTATGCGCGGAACAATGAGTAAGGTCAATGAGCGCCAACGGGTTTGCTCAAACGAGCGCCGGCTCATGTGGATAGTTTGTGTATGGCCGCCAACCCTATTCCTCCAGCTCGCTATCCCAATACAGAAAATCGATCCAGCTCTGGTGCAGAAAGTTAGGCGGAAAAGCACGGCCATTGCGATGCAATTCATAGACTGTGGGGCGATAGGGCGCCTGCATGGGCAGCATGCCAATATCTCTGGCGTTACGTGCCCCTTTTTTGAGATTGCAGGGCGAACAGGCGGTGACCACATTATCCCAGCGGGTGCGCCCGCCCTTTGAACGCGGGATTAGATGATCAAAGGTCAGATCGTCAAGATCACCGCAATATTGGCAGGAAAACCGGTCCCGCAAAAACACATTGAAGCGCGTGAAAGCTGGATACAGGGCCGGGCGTACATAGGTTTTAAGGGCCACCACGCTAGGCAGCTGGAGTTCAAAGCTTGGACTGTGAATTTTGCGATCATAGCTGTCCACGATATTGACACGGTCGAGAAACACCGCTTTGACGGTTGCCTGCCAGTTCCACAAGGACAAGGGATAGTAGCTAAGCGGCCGATAATCGGCGTTCAGCACCAAAGCCGGCCAGTTTTCCGGCGGAGTTCCCTTGGCGATCATTTTCACATCAAGCTCCCTTCAAGGCAAACACAGCGCAAATCCGTTTACAGGTCTATGACCTTGGATCTGTTGAGAAAGTTATCGTTGTGTTTCATGGTCTTGTCTTTGATCCGCCTGGCGGCGGCAAATTCTCCTCATTGTACCTATCGCACCTCGCCTGAATAGCACACCTGGCTGGATCAGCAAAGGTCAGTTGTCCGTTGTGGATGAGCAGGCCGGGGCGAACACTTGCCACAGGCTAATAAAGCAGGGTACAGATAATGTGAGGGTTGGGGGGCGTTCATGTATTTATCGCATCTTTTTATATATTTGCAAACCTGCCTTAAAACATTTTTGTGTTTTGGAGTTATTGGCCGTTTCTTGCTCGCGCCAATGATGATTATTGCCGTTGGTGTTTCTGGATGTACCAGTTTTTCGAGTTCTTCATTGCCCTCGTTTGGCTTTGGCGGTTCAAGCAGCTCTTCTTCTCCTGATTGCTCGGAAATAGAACAGCGCATGGGCGCGGCGCATAAAAAATATGCCAGGGCACTGCGGCGAGAACAGGCCGCTATCTATCTGACATTTACAGGAAATTTATCGCGAACCATGAGGAATAATCAGATCCGCGGACTGTACCAGCTGACCGATTATCATTTGGATCGTGTGGTTGATCGAACCAGCGATGCCTGTTTCATGGCCAGCCTTGACAACAAAGTTTGTCGCGGCGCTAACCGTTTGGGGCGGGCCTATAAACCGCTGGTTCTGGTGGCGCGCGAAGCCCATCAAAACTATTGCGGCAATCGCCCCTTCAGAGCCCAATTCAAAACTCCTCACTGATTTTAACGGCTTTTTCCGCTCCATTATCGGCGCAAATCGCCTTGCAAGGGACGCCAGCCCCGTTCTGCGACGATTTGCTTGATTCTGAACCGGAAAAAACGCAATAAAATCAAGCAATGAGTTTTGAATCGGACTCTCAGATAAAGTTTGTGGCCAGAAATTCTCCCGCCAGCCAGGTCGCTTCGCCATCTATACCGTGTCCCACGCCCTGTTCCACATAGTCTGTGACCTCTATGTTGAGGCTGGTGAGAGCCTGTTTGCTCAACGCCATAGCCTCGAACGGGACGATTTCATCCACAGATCCATGAGCCAGAAATACGGGCGGTTTGGCGGTGATGGTGTCCAGATGATCGGGCCCCAGCAGCATGCCGGAAAAACTGACAATCGAGGCCGGGGCGGGGGTGCGGCGCAAACCAGTATGGAGCGCCATCATGGCCCCTTGCGAAAACCCCACCAGTGCGAGGTTCGAGGCCTCAAGCCCGGTGCGGGCGAGTTCGGCATCGATGAACGCGTTTAGCGAGGGGGTGACGGCCTGCGCCCCGTCCCAGCGCTCTTTGGGGGTCGAAACAACCCCTTGCATGGTGATATTCAACGGGAACCATTGATAGCCCATGGGAGGGTTTTGGCAAAATTGCGGGGCATTGGGCGCGATAAACTCGGCGTCTGGCAATAATTGCTGCCATTGCCGCCCAAGCGGAATGAGGTCGGCCCCGTCCGCGCCGTAGCCATGCAGAATAATGACCAGCTGTTTGGTTGTTCCGGACAAGGGGTTGATGCGCGGGCCGTCGAGGCGTTGGAGATCCATAGGATATTTTCAACCTTATTTGCTGGTTTCGGTTTTGATGTTTTTGACCACACCATAATAATGCCAGAGCAATCTGGCGGCGACACCGCGCCACGGACGCCATGTCAGAGCGATCTCTTGCAGTTGCGCTGGTGTAGGCCGTTTTGGCAGTTTTTTCAACAGGCCCGTGGCATTGGCCAAAGCCACATCGCCTGGCGCGAACCCATCGGCGCGCCCCAGACAGAACATGACATATATATCAGCAGTCCACGGGCCGATGCCATGCACGGTCTTAAGCTGTTGGCGCACCAGATCATCGTCTTGCCTCGCAAAGCGTCTAAAATCAATGTCGCCTTGTAGTGTGGCGTTGGCAAGCGCCTTGAGCGTACGGATTTTGGCGTTGGAAAGCCCCGCTTTTTTGAGCTGCCGATCATCAAGCGCCAGAACGCTCAACGGGTCAAAAGGGTGTGCCAATGCTTCCACCCGGGCCCAGATGGCGCGGGCGCTGGCCACCGATAATAATTGCCCGGTGACGATGCGCGCCACCGAGGCATAGCTGTTTTCATGACGCCGCAATGGGGGCAGGCCGGCGGTCTCAAAGGCCGTGCGCATCAAAGGGCATGAGGCGCTCAGACCTTGTACACCTTGCGCAATATCTTGGCTGGTTTCGATTATGTGATAGGACATGGATCATTATTTAAGAGGAGTGCATTGAAAGCACAATGAGCAATCCACCGGTTTTTCGTTTCGCGCCAAGCCCCAATGGCGAGCTGCATCTGGGCCATGCCTATTCGGCGCTGGTCACTGACCATCTGGCGAGGCAGCAGCGCGGGCGGTTTTTGCTGCGCATTGAAGATGTCGACGGGGGCCGGGCGCGCGACCGGTTCGTTGAGCAGATCTATGACGACCTCGCCTGGCTTGGCCTTCGCTGGGAAATGCCGGTCTGGAAACAATCGGACCATATGCAAAATTATGCCAAGGCTCTGGATAAACTCAAACAGCTTGATGTTCTGTATCCCTGTTTCGCCAGCCGCCGCGAGATTACCGAGCATGAGCTGACCAAATCCATGCCGCAGACCCCCGATGGCTACCCCATCTATCCCGGCATTTATCGCGATTATTCGCCCTCAAAAGCCGCCACCCGGATTGCCGCTGGTGAACCTCACACGCTGCGCCTCAATATGAAAAAAGCCGTGGCGCTGGCCTTGCAAAAAACGCCAGAAATCAGCTTTCGCGAACGCCAGAAAGATGGCAGCTATCAATTGGTCGCCGTGTCGCCTCTGGAGTGGGGGGATATGGTGCTGGCCCGCCGCGAAATGCCGACCAGTTATAATCTTGCCGTTGTGGTGGATGATGCCTTGCAAGGCATCACGCATGTGACGCGCGGCGAAGATCTTTATTTTGCCACCAGCATGCAGCGCTTGTTGCAAATATTGCTTGAACTTCCCCAGCCGCTTTATTTCCACCATCCCCTGCTGGTGGACATGACGGGGCGCAAGCTGTCAAAGAGCGATGACGAGACCAGCCTCAAAACGATCCGTGCCACCGGTATCAGTGCTGCGGAACTTTGTTTGCAACTGCCGCCCTTGATCCTTTAAAGTGGGGTGATGAGTGAAGAACAGGCATTGATAGAAGCAACCGCTACCATTGTTGCCATTGAGGGGGACATGGCGGTGTTGGAAGCCCGGCGCACCAGTGCCTGCAATGGCTGTGGTGCGGCCAAAGGCTGTGGCACCTTCGCGCTCGGGGAGTTTTTCGGGCGCAAGCGCAATCTGCTGCATATCAAAAATGATTTTGACGCGCAAACCGGCGAACAGGTAATAATCGGCATGCCAGAAAGCGATCTGGTCCTGGCCTCGCTTGCCGTTTATATGCTGCCATTGCTGGCCATGATCGGACTGTCGCTCTTGGCGCTTTCCCTTGGTTTTGGTGATGTGGTTGCCGGTCTTTCTGCGTTTGCTGGATTAGGCGGTGGCCTGTTTTTGGCTGGACACCTCACCAACAAAGCGGGTCAGCGCTTTCGCCCCATATATTTACGCCGCACCCCTTTTGCCCTTGCGTCAAAGGCCTGCGGTTCATGAGGGTTCTGGCCGTTCTTCTGGCGCTTGCGACGCTTGTATCATCCTGCGCCCGGCAGGCCGAACACAAATACTCACTTTATGTTTTTGGCACGCTGGTCGAGGTGACCCTTTATGGCGTTGACAAGCAGACCAGTGACCAGGCGATTGCGCTGCTCTCCCAGGGTTTTCAGCGCCGCCACAAGGACTGGCATGCCTGGGAACGTGGCAAGCTGGGAGATCTCAACAAGGCCATTGGCAACGGCACCCCCCACAAGATCGACAAAGAGATGGCGGCCCTCCTGGCTCAGGCCCAACAGTTCGAGCGGCTGAGCCTTGGCTTGTTCAACCCCGCCATCGGCAGGCTGATTGCCGCATGGGGCTTTCATTCCAGCGACAAGCCAACGGGTCCGCCCCCGGACAAGGAGCTGATCGCAAAGCTGGTTACTGCTCGTCCCTCCCTGCAAGATCTGACAATCAAAAACGGGCTTGTATTATCGCGCAACAAATCTGTGCAGCTTGATGTTGGTGGCTTTGCCAAGGGCGCGGCGCTCGACTGGGGCGCGTAGCTTTTGCGTCATCGCGGCATCAAAAATGGCGTTCTCAATGCGGGGGGCGACCTCAACGTGATTGGCCGTCACGGCGCGCGCTTGTGGCGGGCGGGAATTCGTCACCCCAAACATTGGGGGGTGATTGCAACCCTCGATCTCAAACCAGGGGAGGCGCTCTATACCTCTGGCAATTATTTTCGCTTCAAGGAGCATGAGGGCAAGCGCTACTCTCATATACTTGATCCGCGCACCGGTTGGCCGGTTGATCATATTATCTCGGCCACAGTGATCCATCACAACGGCGCTCTGGCGGATGCGGCCGCGACTGCGCTTAGCGTTGCCGGGCCAAAAGGCTGGGTGGACACGGCCCGCAATATGGGCCTGAGGCATGTCTTGCTGGTCGACAAGAATGGTGGGCTTTATCTGACCCCCCAAATGCAGCAACGCCTTGTATTGTCGGACGCAAAAGCCAAAATCATCGAAGTGAGGGACCCGCTTGCTCCGGGCTCACTGACAAATCAGTGAGCATGGATCAGGGCTGCTTTAAGGTGTTGCCTTAGTGTCGTGTCGCATAGATGGCGCGGTATAATCGTGCTTTTGGTGAGAATGATTTGATCCCTTAACGGGTTGGCGCTAAAGAGAGATAGGCGATATCAAATTGAAAAAAAATCAGAAAGTAAACTGCAATGCCTCCCCCCAACACGCCTTTGGCTCTTGCGCACGAAGAAATGAAATCTCACTATGATACGGTTATCATCGGCTCTGGCTATGGCGGCGGCGTGGCCTCATCACGCATGTCCAGAGCTGGACAAAGTGTTTGCGTTTTGGAGCGCGGACGCGAATTCTTGATCGGCGATTTTCCAGACCGCTTGCCGGAACTAAAAAATGAACTTTATATTCATGGCAAGAAACATGCGGTTGGCTCCGAGACGGCCTTGTTTGATTTTTGTCATGGCAAGGACATGCATGTGCTGACCGGCACGGGGCTTGGCGGTGGTTCCTTGATCAATGCGGCGGTGGCCTTGCGACCGGATCCAAGAGTGTTCCAAAAAAGCCAATGGCCTGATGAGATATGCAAGGGCGATGAACTTGACGAAGGCTTCAGACGCGCCGGTCAGATGCTGCGCCCCGCAATAGATGAAAAAGCCAGCAATTATATCAAATATCAGGCGCTCGAAAAGGGTGCGAAGGCAACAGGGGGCGAGATGCATCCTTCTCCCGTCACGATCAGTTTCGAGGATCAAATCAATCCCGCCGGCGTCGATCAGCCCGCCTGCACGCAATGCGGAGATTGTTGCTCGGGTTGCAATGTTGGGGCTAAAAATACCGTTGACCTGACCTATCTGCCAGATGCCGTGCGGTTTGGGGCGCAGATATTTACGCAAACCAAAGTGACCCATATCGAGAAGAAAGACGGTCAGTGGCTGGTTTACTTTCACAGTTTTGATGCCAAAGGCCGGCCGCTGGATGAGGTTCATAAGGTCGCGGCTACAAATGTCGTGCTATCAGCCGGGACGCTTGGCTCGACCGCTATTTTATTGCGCTCGCGGCAACAAGGCCTGTCTGTGTCAGAGCGTTTGGGCGAAAATTTCACGGCCAATGGCGATATTATTGCTTTTAATTATGATGCCGATATTCCGGTCAATGCTATTGGTGTTGGGCACCCGGCCAAGGTGAAAGTGGAACCGGTGGGCGCATCGGTTTCTGGCCATATCGCCTATTCCGATGAGGAGGTGCTGGAAAATCAGCTGATGGTGGAGGAGGGGGTCATGCCATCGGCGCTTGGTCCCTTGATGCCGGTGATGTTTATTCCAGGCGGGCGTCTGGCGGGGGCGCTAAAATCCTTGTTGCGCGGTGTCTATGCCGGGCCTTTGGCGCGCACCCAGACTTATTTTGCGGTGTCTCACGATAGCGGCAAGGGCAAGATACGCCTTGAAAAAGAAAAGCTGGTTATTGATTGGCCTGGTGTCAATGACGAACCCGTCTATCAGCGCATTGATGAGATGTTGACCAGGCTTGCAGGCTCTATTGGCGGAAAATATATCAAGAACCCGCTGGCGCAAAGCATGATGGGAAACACCCAGGCCACGGCCCATCCTCTTGGCGGCTGTGTGATGGGTGATGACAAGTCAAGCGGTGTCGTCAATCACAAATGCCAGGTGTTTGATGGTGAAAGCGAAGAGGTGCATGAGGGGCTGTATATTTGCGATGGCTCTGTGGTACCAAGTTCGCTGGGGGCCAATCCTTTGATGACCATCACGGCTCTGGCCGAGCGCGCCATGATCCTGCTCGCCAAAGACCGTGGCTGGCAGCTGGATGTAGATTGATCTTGTTGATATATCTCGCTGCTGTCTCGCCGCAGGCGGGCCTGCTTTATCGTTGCCCTATCGCTTCGCTATTTGAGGGCGGTCGGGCGGAGGACTTTATCGGTCTCGCGGCTATTCGTGCTTCGCACGGCCTCCGACGGGCGGGCAATGCCCGGCGCGTGGTCACGCTTGCCGATGGTTACATCGGAATTCTTGATACAAATGAAATCGTCAATCAGCAAAGGAATTCCGACCAACGGGAGGCCTTCGCGAAGCGAAGAATAGCCGGGAGATTGATCAAGCTCTTGGGTGGGCGCCTTGATAGGTCTTGAGCAAATGTTTTTGATCGACCTGCGTATAGATCTGCGTGGTGGAGAGACTGGCGTGACCCAGCAATTCCTGAATTTCGCGCAGATCACCACCATTGCCGAGCAGGTGGGTGGCAAAGCTGTGGCGTAGAGCGTGCGGCGTTGCTGTATCGGCAAGGCCCAGAGCGCCGCGCAAGCGCTGCATGACCAGCTGGATGATGCGAGGGGAGAGGCGTTTGCCTTTTTCGCCCAGGAACAAGGGGTCATCCCCCTCGCAGCCATAGGGACAAAGCGCGAGGTAATCGGCGATCGCCTGGATGGCCACGGGCAGCACTGGCACGATGCGCTCTTTGCCGCCTTTGCCCTTGATCCGCAAGACATCCTTCGTGAGGGTCGGGGCATCACAGATATTGAGATTGAGGGCTTCTGATATGCGCAGACCCGAGCCATACAGCAATAACAGCACCGCGCTGTCACGGGCCAGAACCCACGGATCAGCCCCTTCTCGTTGCACGAGATCAGCGCCGCTCATGACATTGCCCGCCTTCAATTCGCTCAAGGGCTTGGGGACGCTGTGGGGAATTTTTGGCATCTGCACCGCCAGTACGGCCTGATTTTCGATGATTTTGTGGTGATTGAGAAAACGGAAAAAACTGCGCAGGGCGGACAGGGTGCGGGCCAGTGAGCGACTTGAGGCCCCTTTGGTTTGCCCCGGCTTTTCTGCTCGTCTTTGGGCCAGAAAGCTGCGAAAGCCGCGCACGTCAAGGTCGTTGAGCATTGGAATGGTGACGCTTGTGCCACGATAGCTGGACAAAAACAGCATGAATTGACGCACATCACGCTCATAGGCCTCCAGCGTCTTGTCCGCCAGGCCGCGTTCTGCATCGAGATGGCGCAAAAAACGCTGGATTTGCTCATTGACCTGGGGGGCAACGGGAATGGCGAGGACGTCGGGGTTCATGGCGCGCTGCTTTCATCGGGTTTGCGGCTTGTGGTGTATGAGTCTAGTCTGCTCTTTGATTCTTCAAATTTTGCTAACAGGCCATCAATATCGCCATGCCGACAACCGTTCCCGTTCTTTTGCCGCTGGCGATTGATATGTCTTATGACTATCTGGTGCCGGATGAACTGGCGCTCGCACCAGGAGATTTTGTGCACGTGCCACTTGGCAGTAAAGAGCGCCTTGGCGTAGTGCTGGACGAGGCGGTGGGCGGCTCGGGCAAGCCCGTTGACCCGGCGCGACTGAAAACCGTCATTGACCGGCTTGAGGTGCCGTCCATGCCTTTGGTGTCACGCCAGTTCATTGACTGGGTGGCCCGCTATACCATGGCCCCACGGGGCATGGTTTTGCGCTCTGTTATGAGCGCCAAGGCAGCATTTACCCCCAACAAGCCCAAAATGGGAGTGCGCGTGGGGCCCCAGATTCCCAATAAGGTGACGCCAGCGCGGCAAAAAATATTACAGGTGGCGGGGGACCGTGTGTGGAGCAAGAGCGCGCTAGCACAGGCGGCAGGCGTTGGGGCGGCGGTGGTCAGTGGCTTGATGAAGTCAGGCGTGTTGGTGGCCGAGCTGATGACCAGTGACGCTGAGCTATTGCCGGACCCGGACTTTTGCGTCCCAACCTTGAACGAGCAACAATCAAGCGCCGCTTCAAGCCTGCATGAAGCGGTCAGCGCGCGAAAATTTGCGACCTTGTTGCTGGATGGGGTGACAGGGGCTGGCAAAACCGAAGTGGCGTTTGAAGCCATTGCCCAGGCTTTGCGCGAGGGCCGTCAAAGCCTGTTCATGCTGCCTGAAATTGCCCTGACCAATCAGTTTTTGCAACGCTTTCATGAGCGCTTTGGCGTGCAACCAGCGGGCTGGCATTCGGAGATCTCTCCCGTTCAGCGCGGGCGCATCTGGCGAGGCGTCGCCTCGGGGGACATTCGCGCCGTCATCGGGGCGCGTTCGAGTTTGTTTTTGCCCTTTAAAGACCTTGGTGTGATCATTGTCGATGAGGAGCATGAACCGGCCTACAAGCAAGAAAGTCAGCTGATTTATCATGGCCGTGACATGGCGGTGGTGCGGGCCATGCTGGGAAAAATCCCGGTGGTGCTAAGCTCGGCAACCCCCAGTATTGAAAGCCATGTCAATGCGACAAGCGGGCGTTACACCCATCTCAAGCTCACCGAACGTTATGCCGGGGCCAAGCTGCCTGACATCACCTCGATTGATTTGCGGGCCGATCCCCCCGAGCGCGGCAAATGGATTTCTCCAAAGCTTGTTGGGGAAATGCAGGACGTCTTTGAAAAAGGTCAGCAAAGCCTGTTGTTTCTTAATCGCCGTGGCTATGCGCCGCTGACCTTGTGCCGCACCTGCGGCCATCGCTTTGAATGTCCCGATTGCTCCGCCTGGCTGGTGGAACATCGCTTTCACAACAAGCTGACCTGCCATCATTGCGGCTACACCACCCCGGTGCTGCGCATCTGCCCCTCTTGCGACGAGAAAGACACTCTGGTGGCCTGTGGTCCTGGCGTCGAGCGAGTGGCGGAAGAAGTAGTTGAGCGTTTTCCAGATGCCCGCACCGCCATCTTGTCAAGCGATCTCATTCCCGACATTGAAGAAATGCGTGTGCTGCTGGACAAGATCACCAATCGCCAGATCGATATTATCATCGGCACGCAATTAGTGGCCAAGGGGCACCATTTTCCCGGGCTGGCGCTGGTTGGCGGGGTGGATGGTGATCTTGGCCTTGCTCATGGCGACCCTCGTGCTGGCGAGCGCACCTATCAATTGTTACAGCAGGTGACGGGCCGGGCGGGGCGCGCCAAGATTGCCGGGCGGGGCTTGATCCAGACTTATATGCCCGAGCATCCGGTGATGCAGGCCATGGTATCTGGTGATCGCGACCAGTTTTTGCAACAAGAGGGGGAGGCCCGTGAAAAAGGTGCACTGCCCCCCTATGGCCGGCTGGCGGCGATCATTGTCTCGTCAAACCAGACCTCGGAAGCCGCAAATTATGCGCGCATGCTGGCGGTAAGTGCCCCGCGTTCGTCGAAATTGCGGGTGCTTGGACCAGCCGAAGCTCCGATTTTCATGATCCGTGGCCGGGCTCGTTTTCGGTTGCTCATCAAAGCGCAGCGCGAGGTTGATATTCAGGCTTATATCAAACAATGGCTCGACCCATTGCCGCGCCCCAAAGGATCGCTCAAGCTGACCATAGATATTGATCCTCATAGTTTTATGTAAGCGTTGACAGGCTGTTTGTGCCGGATGTGACGTCAGATGGCAATAATCATACAGTTGGTAGTCAGTTGTTAATAAAATATCACTAAGAACTATTTTAGGACCAACGCCGACTTGTTCAATCCACATATTTTGTTTGCAGTCGAATATTGGTGTGTCAAATAATAATAAAAAAAATATCTAGTATTGCGCTCCAAAAATACATGAACCAGATACACGATCTTTGGATGGTGTATTGTAAATGCCGCCAAGCGACATTGCTTTGCCTGGCAGACTGACACGGGGAAACGACATGCAAGACCAACTCATCGAAAAAATTGATGCCTTTTTATTTAGTGGTGGCAAGAATTTGCTGCCCAACGACAAGCTATGGGAGATCTGCGAGCCGATCATCAAATCTTTGATGGATGATTTTTATCGCAATATTCTGTCTGTCGAAGAATTGCGGAATATCATCGGTGAGCAATCACGCATTGATGGGTTGAAGTCGGCACAGCTCAATCACTGGAGAACCATGCTTGAGGGTAGTCTTGATGCAAATTTCCAGGAAAGATCCATCCAGATCGGCGAAATTCACGAGCGCATTGGCCTTGATCAAGGCTGGTACCTTGCCTCCTATGCGTGGATCATGATGCGCTTGTTGCCGCGAGTTGCCGCGAAACACCGGTTTATGCCGTCGCGCATGAAAAACCAGATGCAGCAAATCATCGCCCGCATGACCATTGACATCATGATCTCGACATCGGCCTATGAGAAAAAGTCAATGAGCAGCGCTATTGGCCTGCACAACGGCGATACCGATACCAAAAATCTGCGCTCGCTGGCGGAAACGGTCGTCAAGGTCAACGCCACCTCGTTTCGACTGGCGCGACTTGTTGGCAATGCCAAGGAAGCCAAGCTTGGCTCGCAAACCATTTCCTCGGCAGCCTCGCAGCTTGTCGCCTCTGTCGAGCAGATTTCGATGAGCAGTGAAAGCGCTGCCGCCGAAGCCAATGAAAGCAATCAGACCGCCCGCGATGGTCATGAAGCGATCAATGAAGCCACAAAAGCCATTCACAATATGCTGGCAGCTGTTCATGAAACCCATGAAGGCATAGAAGAATTAAGTGAAGCGTCCAGCGAGATCGGCCAGATCTTGACGGCCATTGAAGATATTGCCGATCAGACAAACCTGCTGGCCCTGAATGCGACGATCGAAGCGGCCCGGGCCGGAGAGGCTGGCAAGGGATTTGCTGTTGTCGCCTCAGAAGTAAAGAGCCTCGCCAGCCAAACGTCGAAATCAACTGAAGATATTGCCCGCAAGATCGCAGCGCTAAACTCAGGTATGGAGAAAATCCGCGCCACCATGACGTCTTCGCAAAGTGCTGTAAGTGAAGGCGAGCGTGCGGTTGCCAGCGCTCGTGAGACCATGGACCAGATCTCTGGTCAGGTGGGAGGTGTATATGAAAAAATGCTCGATATATCAAATATTTTACAAGAGCAAAAAGGCGCAACAAACGAGATTGCACAAAGTATCGTCAATGTCGCCAATCTGTCTGCCCAAAATGAAGGGCTGATCGAAGAGATGGCCGACAGCTATCAATCGACCAATGATGAATTTTTGACATCAGCCCAAAACTGGTTCAATGAAGGATCTGACCAAGCGCTTTGCGAGATGGCAAAAATTGATCATGTTCTGTTCAAGAAACGCATTCTGGATACAGTGATGGATCGCGGAGACTGGAAAAGCGACGAAGTCCCGGATCACCATTCCTGTCGACTGGGAAAATGGTATGATGCTCTGACCAATAGCAAACTTGTCAATCACCCCAGTTACAAAGAGCTGGTGGAGCCACATATGATCGTTCATGCCGCTGGCAAACAGGCCCTTATCAACCATGCCGCAAATGATTTCGAGGCAACCATTGCTGAAGTGGACCGTATGAATGAGGCTAGTCTCGACGTGGTTCGTCTATTGGGAGAGCTGTCGTTATCCCTCGATGCGGAGCAAGAAGCCGAGAACCAGCGCCAGTTCGATCGTTTGACCACAAGGATGAGTGCCAAGCTGGATAGCGGTAGCCTGGCGGGCCAGGAAATTATCATTGAAGATATTTCCAAAGGCGGTGTCGGGATCAGAGGAGCCAGATTGCAGCCGGGCCAGGAAGTCACCGTTTCCGTTGGCAATGATGGACCCAAAAGTGGCACGGCGAGATGGGCCTCTGGTGATCGTGCTGGCATTCAGTTTACCGACACAGCGTCCACACCTGCGCAGAAAAAAGTGGGCTAGAACAGTTTGCGATCACTAAAGAACCAATGCAACTGGCATTTTACCCCTCTGCCGAACGCGGTAGGGGGGTAATTGCGAACACTTGCTGGCAAGCAGAAAATTTCAGGCAAATGAATGAGTTTTTAAACTCAATTGTCCCCCTGTCGCCAATATATCTTGCCAGCCCTCCTTCATCCGCCTACATCTTCACGCCATGAAACTTTTTAAATCCTTTGCAACCGTTGGTGGCTTTACGCTAATCAGCCGTGTTCTTGGCTTTATGCGCGAGATTTTGCTGGCGGCGGCTCTGGGCACCGGACCGGTGGCCGAAGCATTTTTTGTGGCCTTTCGCTTTCCCAACCTGTTCCGACGGCTGTTTGCCGAAGGGGCCTTCAACTCGGCCTTTATTCCGCTGTTTTCAAAACAGCTTGAGGGGGAGGGCAAGGCAGAGGCGAAGAAATTTGCCGAAGAAGCCATGGCGGTGCTGATATTTGCCCTCATTATTGTGACGGCGCTGGCCGAATTTTTCATGCCTTTTTTGATGTTTGGTCTGGCTGGTGGGTTTGCCGATACGCCTGAAAAGTTTGACCTTGCCGTTTTGCTGACCCGCATCACCATGCCCTATCTTTTGTTTGTGTCCCTGCTGGCGCTGTTTTCGGGCATTTTGAACGCTTTCCACAAATTTGCGGTGGCTGCGGCGGCACCGGTTTTGCTGAATGTGGTGTTTATCGGCGTTCTTGCTGTGCTACTGGCGCTGGGATATGGCAACACGCCTGAAACCGGAATAATCCTGTGTTGGGCCGTCTCTTTTGCCGGCCTGTTGCAGTTGCTTGTGGTTGTGTTTGCGGCGCGCCGCATTGGCATGGGGCTGAAGCTGAAATTACCGCGCCTCACCCCGAGGGTGAAGGCGTTGCTGAAGCTCGGTGTTCCTGGCGTCATTGCCGGCGGCGTTGTGCAGATCAATATTGTCATTGGCACGCTGATCGCGTCCATGCAGGATGGGGCCATTGCCTGGCTGGCCTATGCCGACCGGCTTTACCAGCTTCCGCTTGGGGTGATTGGCATCGCCATTGGCGTGGTTTTGCTGCCAGATATTTCGCGCTTGCTGCGGGCTGGCAAGGATGCCGAGGCCCATGACAGTCAGAACCGTTCGCTGGAGATTTCCCTGCTTTTGACGCTGCCCGCCTCTGTTGCCCTGGTCGTGGTGCCCGAGCCGCTCATTCAGGTTTTGTTCGAGCGCGGCCAGTTCAGTGCGCAAGATACGCAAATGGTCGGGACCGCCTTGCTGGCCTTTGCCTTTGGCCTGCCGGCCTTTGTGCTCTCCAAGGTTTTTCAGCCCGGATTTTTTGCCCGCGAAGATACCAGAACGCCCATGCATTTTGCCGCTATTTCGATGGTGACCAATGTGGTGATCAGCCTCGCATTATTCTCTTCGCTTGGCCATATCGGCATTGCCATTGCCACCACCATTGCGGGCTGGGTCAATGCTTTGCTTCTTTGGTCGACCCTGCGCAAGCGCGGTCATTATGTACTTGATGCCCAGGCACGGCGGGCTGTTCCGCGGATTTTGCTGGCCAGCTTTGTGATGGGCGGGGCGCTGCTGGCTCTGCTGCCGATTTTGTCGCCGTGGTTTTCGCGCACCCAGCCCTTTCTCACTCAGGCAGGCGCTCTGGCCCTGCTGGTGCTGGCGGGAATGGTCATCTATTTTCTCGTGGCCGGTCTTATTGGTGGCTTCAGTGTCGAGACGCTAAAGCGTAAGCTGCGTCGGCGTCGGTGACGAGAGCCGTTTGCGTTCACCCGCAATCATTCCAGCCGATATTTTTGCACCGTTTTCGGCGTCAAGAAATTTGAAAATATCTCGATATATCCTGCATTTCTTAACTTGAAACCGAAGCAAAACTGCTCAACTGATTTTGAGCACGACTAAATGCAAACCGCTCTAGATCCCCTGAAATGGCGCGAGCTGAACCCGCGCCACGTGTCATTGGCGATCACCGCGCAATGGTCGACTGCGGGTCAACACAGTCCAAAGCCGTTCAGGCCTGTAAGAGCTTAGCTCTTTTCACTATCCTTGCCATCGCCATCGCCATCGCCATCGCCATCGCCATCGCCATCGCCATCG